>NZ_OBDX01000013.1:0-178779 GCF_900215185.1 Pseudomonas sp. LAMO17WK12:I10
GGTGCAAGGTGCAAGGTGCGAGCGCGATCAGGAATTTATAGAGGCCGGATCGATTGAATTTCTTACGGAACAGCTCCTGCCCATGGTGGTCCTGGCCGTGGAGATGGAAACAGTTCTTCCCAAGATCGATACCGATAATGGCTGGGTTGCTCATGATAATGGCCTCCGGGAGTGCCCTGTGAAAGCTTAGTGGCCTTCACAGGGGGGGAGGGGGTGACCATTTCATTAGGAACCGGGAGCCGAACGCATCAGGTCGGGCAGTTTTCCTCGCCGTTATCCAGGCCCTGCTTGTAGCTGCGGCTGTCGAGGGTGGCCTTGCCGTTGTGCCAGGTCAGGGTCAGCACGTAGAGCGAGTCGAAGTCGTTGGAGGCCCAGTCGTCGGTGATGGTGCGTTTTTCGCCGACGGCTTCGCGCGCCACCTTGTTGATCAGCTCCGGCAGGTAGCCGTGGGACCAGGCGGTGTAGATGATCGAGTTGTGATAGCGGTCATGCAGCAACTCGTCGGCCAGCTCGCTGGTGTCGTTGGCCGAGAATTCGATGTTCACCGGCAGGCCGAGCTTGATGGCGCTGGGGCTGATGGTCATCAGCGGGCGGATGTAGCTGTAGGAGTTGTCGAACTCGCCTTCCTCGACATTGCGCGTCGGGTTGGCGGCGAACACGTAGTTGGCCTTGCCGAATTTTTCCGGCAGCAAAGACGCCAGGTCGATGGCGCGGTTCAGGCCCTGGCAGTTGAGCTGGCCGAGGCCGCCGGCGGGTTTTTCCGCGTGGCGCAAAAAGACCAGGGTCTGGGTGCCGTCCACCGGCTGGGCGCGACTTTCGCTGGACTCCAGCGACAGCAGCAGCCCACTGGTCAGCAGCAGCGCCGGGAAGAACACGTAGGACCGGTGTTGCAGGCGTTGGGTGAAACTCAGCAGATTCTTCATGGATCGTCGGTACTTCAGCGCAATCGGTTAAGGCTGACAAACCTTTCCACGGCGAGCTCCCGCTTCGCGTGGTTTTCCCTGTCGTTGAACGAGTGTTCTACCCGTAGGTAGTGCTCAGAGTCCCAGGACGCCTTTTGGTTCGATCCGGGCATGGGGCTGCGAGCGTGGCCCGTCACTTTATCCGCACCGCTGTCTGGCTGCCGGGAAGCTTAACCACCGGATGTTTCGAATTTAAGAATGCGCGCCGCGGACCGATGCCTGTAATCTAGCGCCGTCGCGCCCGGCCCCGGGCCACGGCCTTTCATCTGACTGTCATTGGAAGCCTGTCATGACCGATCTCCATGCATTCCCCATCACCCAGAAATGGCCGGCGCAGTACGCCGACTGGATTCAGCTGTATTCCTTGCCGACCCCCAACGGCGTCAAGGTCTCGATCATGCTCGAAGAGATCGGGCTGCCCTACGAGCCGCATCGCGTCAGTTTCGAAACCAACGACCAGATGTCCCCCGAGTTCCTCTCGCTGAACCCGAACAACAAGATCCCGGCGATCCTCGACCCCCACGGCCCGGGCGACCAGCCGCTGGCGCTGTTCGAGTCGGGGGCGATCCTGATCTACCTGGCGGACAAGAGCGGGCAACTGCTGGCCCAGGAATCCGCGGCGCGCTACGAGACCATTCAGTGGCTGATGTTCCAGATGGGCGGCATCGGCCCGATGTTCGGCCAGCTGGGCTTCTTCAATAAATTCGCCGGCAAGGACTACGAGGACAAGCGTCCGCGCGACCGCTACGTCGCCGAATCGCGCCGCCTGCTGAGCGTGCTCGAGGGCCGCCTGCAAGGCCGCGACTGGATCATGGGCGAACGCTACACCATCGCCGATATCGCTACCTTCCCCTGGGTGCGCAACCTGATCGGCTTCTATGAAGCGGGCGATCTGGTGGGCTTCAAGGACTTCCCCAACGTGCAGCGCGTGCTCGAGCGTTTCCTCGCGCGCCCGGCGGTGATCCGCGGCCTGGAAATTCCCAAGCCGGTCTGACTGCCCTCTCTGTAGCCGCTGCCGCAGGCTGCGCTCGGCGACGAAGTCGTCGTAGAACCTGACGACGCGTTCTGTCTGGCACAACGCGTGGGTCCTTTTGCGATGACTGCGTCATCGATCGCAGGCTTCGCCAGCGGCTACAGGTATGCTTTTTTGCAGGTCAGGCCGGTTCCAGGCCTGGCCGTGTTCATTCAGACAAGGACCCGTAATGAGCCGATTCGATTTCAAGCAGGTGGATGTCTTCAGCAACCAGCCGCTCAAGGGCAACCCGCTGGCGGTGGTGTTCGGCGCCGATGAGTTGAGCGACGCGCGCATGGCGGCGTTCGCCAACTGGACCAACCTCAGCGAAACCACCTTTATCCTCGAACCCCGGGACCCGCGGGCCGACTACCGCCTGCGGATTTTCACCACCCTGCAGGAGCTGCCGTTCGCCGGCCATCCGACCCTCGGTAGCTGTCATGCCTGGCTGGAAGCCGGCGGCGTGCCCAAGGGCGAGGAGATCGTCCAGGAGTGCGCGGTCGGCCTGGTGCGCATTCGCCGCAACGGCGCCGAGCTGGCGTTTCTCGCGCCGCCCTTGCTCAAGTCCGGCCCGGTCGATGACGGATTGCTGGAGCAGGTGCGCCAGGGCCTGAGGCTGGCGCCCGATGCCATCGTCGACGCGCAATGGGTGGACAACGGCGCCGGCTGGCTGGCGGTGCTGCTGGCCGAGCGCGGCCAGGTGCTCGACCTGCAACCCGACTATGCACAGCTCAAGGGCCTTGCGGTCGGAGTGATCGCCCCCTGGAACCCCGAGCTCGATGGCGACGCGGCGCAGTTCGAGGTGCGGGCCTTTATCGCCGGCGACGGCATGCCGGAAGACCCGGCCACCGGCAGCCTCAACGCCGGCATCGCCCAATGGCTGCTGGGCGCGGGGTTGGCGCCGGCGTCCTATGTGGTCAGCCAGGGTTTGAACATGGGCCGGGCCGGGCGCATCCAGGTCGAGCAGGTCGGCGATGAAATCTGGATCGGCGGCTCGGTGGTGACTTGTATCGAGGGCAGCCTGACGTTGTAGGCGAGGGCGCTTTGCAGTCAGGCCCGGCCTGGCTGTTGCCTAAGTGGCCCTGGACGCGTGGCGATAGGTCCTGGGGGATACGCCGTACCAGCGTTTGAAGGTCTGGGAGAAACTCGACAGGTCGCTGTAGCCCAGTTTTTCGGCGATGTCTGTCAGTTTCAGCGTCGGGTCGCCGAGCAACTCCAGGGCCGCGGCGCTGCGCGACTGCTCCAGCAGGTGCCGGTAACAGGTGCCTTCCTCGTGCAGGCGTCGTTTCAAGGTCCGCTCGCTGAGATTGATCAGGCTGGCCATGCCCGGCAGGTCTGGCGGTACGCCCAGGGGGGCGATGTTCAGGTACTGGCGGACCAGCTCGGCGGTGCCCGTGCGGGGGCTGCGGCGCTCCATCAATTGCGCGCACATCTGCTCGCACATCGCGACGGTGACGGTGTTTGCCTGGGGGAGCGGGCGGCTCAGCAGCGAACGATCGAAGGCCAGGCTGTTGCGGTCGGCGAGGTAGGCGGGGCGCATGCCAAGAATATTGCCGGCACTGGCCGCCACCTGATCGACCGGGCGTTTCTTCTTCAGGGTAAAACCCGCCAGCGAGAACTCGCGGCCAGCTATTTCCTTGAGCAGCACCGCGGCGGCGGCCATGTCGCGTTCGATCACAAAGTCTCTGAGCGACTCGTCCGCCAGCGTCGGTTCGGTGAACGTCAGGATGCCGAGCGGAGGTTGCTCATGGTAGGCGATTCGGGTGAACGCGTAGGTCAGCGGCAAGAAGCGCAGGGCCAGCTTCAAGGCGTCACCGGCGGTCGCGCTGCTGATCAGGCCATAACCGAACAGCCCGTAGGTCGAGAAGTGATAGCGCTCGCCCACTTGATAGCCCAGCCCCTGCGGGTGTCCCGACAGGTTGAGCAGGTTATTGATCAGGCGCAGTTCCTGGGCGCATGACAGCTCGAAGTTGGGATCTGCCAGCCGGGCCAGCGACAGGCCCGAACCGGCCAGCAATCGCGCAGGCGAGAAGCCTCTTTCGCGACCGAAATCCACCATCAGCAGGGCACTGGCCGGTCCCCGCGACAACTCCAGCATGTTCATGCTCGCGACCTGGGTCAGGGAAAGGAATTGGCCTGAATACTAAAGTATCTGTCCCGTTACGTCATGGGACTGGCGA
The DNA here is from genome assembly GCF_900215185.1 of Pseudomonas sp. LAMO17WK12:I10. Taxonomy (NCBI): domain Bacteria; kingdom Pseudomonadati; phylum Pseudomonadota; class Gammaproteobacteria; order Pseudomonadales; family Pseudomonadaceae; genus Pseudomonas; species Pseudomonas sp. LAMO17WK12:I10. The sequence goes on from NZ_OBDX01000013.1 coordinate 4,155, forward strand.
GGGCGGGCAAGCATGATGGGCGCGCAGGCTACGCTGATCGGGATTAGCGGGAAGCCCTGGGACCTGATCATGCGAAGACCTGTGCCTGCCCATGAAAAAAACAACAAAAGAGGTGCTGCATGCCCCAACTCGAACCTGACCTGCAATCGACGGCGCCACTCACCGCCGTGATCATCGGCAGGGGTTTTGCCGGCATCGGCATGGCCATCGCGCTGCGCAAGGCCGGCGTCACGGACTTCATCATTCTGGAAAAACAGCAGGATGTCGGCGGCGTCTGGCGAGACAACAGTTACCCGGGCGCTGCCTGCGATGTGCCGTCGCACCTGTATTCGTTTTCATTCGAACCCAACCCCGGCTGGACGCGGATGTTTGCCCCGCAAGCCGAAATACAGGGGTATCTGCAGCATTGCGTACGCAAGTATGAGGTGCAGCGGCACATCCGTTTCGGCGCTGAAGTACGGGCGGCGCGATTCGACGAGGCCAGCGCGCAGTGGTGCGTCACCGAAGTCGGTGGGCGGGTGCATCGCGCCGCCTTGCTGATCAGCGCCACTGGCCAGCTCAGCCGGCCGGCGCTGCCGACGTTCGAAGGCATGCAGGCGTTCAAGGGGCGTGTGTTCCATTCCGCGAGCTGGGATCACGGCTACTCGTTGGCGGGGAAACGGGTGGCGGTGATAGGGACGGGCGCTTCGGCGATCCAGTTCGTGCCGGCCATCGCCGACCCGGTGGCGCAGCTCAAGGTATTCCAGCGCTCGCCAGCCTACATATTGCCCCGGCCCGATCGCGCCTACAGCGACGAAGAAAAGCAGCTGTTCGCCAGGAGGCCCTGGCGCATGGCGCTGCATCGTGCCGCCATCTACCTGCGCTACGAATCCAGGGCCCTGGGTTTTACCCGCTTCAAGGGGCTGATGAAGTGGGCGGTCGGCCTGCCGTTTCGCCGCTTGTTGAACCAGTCGGTCAGTGACCCGCAGCTGCGCCGGCAACTGATCCCGGATTACCCCATTGGCTGCAAGCGCATCCTGCTGTCCAGCGATTACCTCAAGACCCTGGCCCGGCCCAATGTGCGGTTGATCACCGAGGGTATCGGGCGCATCACCGAGCAGGGCATCGAGACGCTGGACGGCAAGCACCACCAGATCGATGCGATCATCTATGGCACGGGGTTCGCGGCGACGCAGTTCCTTGCACCGATGACGATCGTCGGGCGCGGCGGGGTGGGGCTGCAGCATGCCTGGGAGCAGGGCGCACGCGCGTATCTGGGGCTGGCGGTGCCGGGCTTTCCCAACTTCTTCATGTTGTATGGCCCCAATACCAACCTGGGGCACAACTCGATCGTCTACATGTTGGAAAGCCAGATATCCCATGTCATGCGCTGCTGGCGCGCGATGCAGAAGGCTGCGGCCACCACCGTCGAGGTCGATGACCAGGCTGAGCAGCGTTTTCATCAACGGATCCAGCGCCGCCTGGCCGGTTCCGTGTGGAGCGGTTGCAAGAGCTGGTATGTCGATGCAGCGGGCAACAACAGCACCAACTGGCCGGGCTTCACCTTGTCCTATCGCTGGCTGACCCGTTATTCGGCATTGCGCGCCTATGGTTTTTCCAGGGCGCTGGCCAGCGAGTCGGGCCAGGTCTACGGGCAGGTGATTGCCGAGCCCCGTGATGGTCTCGAAGTCCTCAGTGCCGGCGTGTTGCGCCAACTCTTGCGGGTGAGCTTCCGGGCGCTGATCGGTCCGCCGCGAAGCATTGCCACCCAGCGGCGGATCGTCAACGGCCTGTCCTGGTTGATGCCGGGCTGCGCTGGCGTGATCCAGGCACGGGCCCACGTCTCGGGCGTACCGCTGCGAATCCTGACACCGGGCCATGCCGAGGCGGGTGGGGTGATGCTTTATCTGCATGGCGGTGCCTTCTGCCTGGGTGGCCCTGCCACTCACCGCAGCGTTACCAGCCGCCTGGCCCGGGAAGCGGGGATGGCCGTCTGGGTAGCGGACTATCGGCTGGCGCCGGAACAGCCGTTTCCCGCGGCCCTGGAAGATGCGTTGGCCTGTTACCAGGCGATCCGGGCGCAAGGCTATTCGGCGCGGCAGATCCTGCTGGCCGGCGACTCCGCGGGTGGCTCTCTCGTCCAGGCCCTGGCGCTGACGCTGCAACAGCGGGGCGAGCCCTTTGCCGCGGGCCTGCTGCTGTTGTCCCCGGTGACGGATACGACGTTGAGCGGGCCAACCCTTATCACCCGCCAGTACGCCGATCCCATGCTGCGGCGCGATTGGCTCGAGCAAGGGCTGCGCGCCTACGCAGCGCCTGCCCAGAGCCCGTTGCACAGTCCATTGAGCGCCGACTTGAGCGGGCTGCCGCCGATGCTGATTCAGGTGGGGGACCAGGAACTGCTGCTGGCGGACGCCACACGCCTGGCCGAGCGCGCGCTGCACTGCGGCGTGGCTTGTCGCCTGGAAGTGCATGCCGCGAGGTGGCATGTGTTTCAGTTGCAGGCGTTCTACTTGCGTTCGGCCAGGCAAGCCCTGCGTTCAGCGGCCCTGTTCGCTCGCAGCCGCCTGGACGATGGCGGCGAGCCTTGTGCCGACGCGGTCGCAGCAGCGGCGGTGATGGATGTCGCAGCCCTTGATGGGTAGGCAGGCTGTCTCGATCCGGCAAGGTGGTCGCGAGGATTTTCGGGCAAAAAAAAGCCGCCCAAGATGGCAGCGTTAAAGGAGAGCACGCGTTGCTGATAACGCGAGTATCACTGCGAAAAATGACCCAATGATGACAGTCCCCTTGCCGCCGAACAGCCTTTCGTGACCGGGCTGCGGCAGGGGCCGGCCCGGGTGGGCGCCAGCCGGGTTGCCGGGCGGATCAAGGCGGGCGGCTGTCATCTTGGCGTCATCGACGTCATGGCAAGATCGCCGCAAACCGTCTTTAGTAGTCGACAGGCCGCGGCCTGCCGGTCGATGAATCTGCCAGGAATCCCCCCATGAAAGGCGACGCTTCTCTGTTCGCAGCCATTGATCTTGGGTCCAATGCGTTTCGCCTGATGATCGGCCAGCCGGTCCGGCGCAGCCAGGGGTTCATGATCCAGGAAGTGAAGACCCTGCGTGAGCCGGTGCGCCTGGCGGAGGGCTTCCAGGAGGGCGCCCTGGACGAGCTGGCGCTGGACCGGGGCTGGCAGGCACTGGCGCGCTTTGGCAAGAAGCTGCGCGGTTTCGAGGCCGGTCGGGTGCGGGCGGTGGCCACCAGCGCCGTGCGCGAAGCCGACAATGCGCCGCTGTTCCTGGCCAGCGCCGAGCGTCACCTGGGGTTTCGCATCGATGTCATTTCCGGGCATGAGGAGGCGCGGCTGGTGTATGCCGGCGTCGCCCATACGGTGCCGGGCAGCGAAAGCATGCGGCTGGTGGTGGACATCGGCGGCGGTTCCACCGAGTTGATCCTCGGGCAGGGCGCCCAGCCCTTGCTGACCGAGAGCATTGCCATTGGCAGCGGGAGCTTCGGCGCGCGCTACTTTCCGGGCGGCGCGGTCTCGGCTCATGCCCTGCAGGAAGCCGAGCGCCTGGCCAGCCTGAAGTTCGAGAAAGTCGCCCGGCGTTATCGCCAGCTCGGCTGGCAGCAGGCCATAGGCTCCTCGGGCACCGCCCGGTTCCTGGCCAAGGTGCTCAAGGCCAACGGCCTGAACGACTATGGCCAGGACGGCATCACCTACGGCGGGCTGTTGCGCCTGTCGTTGCGCCTGCTGGAGGCCGGGCATGTCAAGCGCCTGCGGCTGGCCGGGCTGCAATCCCATCGCCTGGGCATCCTGCCCGGTGGCCTGGCGGTGATGCTGGCGGCGTTCAAGGTGTTTGGCGTCACCCATATGACGCCTTCCGAACCGGGGCTGCGCTTCGGCGTGCTGCATGGCTTGATATGTAACAACTGATGACCGAGCCTTGTCCGCACACGCGGCGGGCCTTCCTCCAGCCAGCTGTTGCCGCCAGGGTGTTCTGCCGCTCTAACTCAACCCTTCACAGGTCACGCCGGGATCAACCGGCGGGGCAACGCCTGGGCATCGCCACCGACGGGCTGCGCAGCAAGGCCCTCGACGCGTTCGCCGGGCAGCAGTTCCACTATGTCATCACCCTGTGCGACAAGTCCTCGGAAGAGGCCGCGCGCATGCCGTCCTCCGGCGAGGTGATCGTCTGGAACTTCGAGGACCCGGTCACCAGCGACAAACATGAACCGTTTCGCCACACCCTCCAGGAGATCCACGATCGGCTGCACATGTTCATCACCGTGAAGACCCGCTCGTGATGGCAAGGATCGCCGATCCTCTTTGGCCGAATCGCTGATCCTCCCTCGCTGATTGGCACGGCCGGGTTGCATGCCGGCCAACCCACCCCGAATCCAGGCTCTGGGCGCCTTGTTTTCCCTGGGTTCTCTGCTCTGGCGGTCGCCCACCGCCGGCCGTCTACACTTAATCGCAGGCCACACAGGGCGGCAGCCCTGGGCGCATTCAACCGGTATCAACAAAAACAATAGTCTCGGGAGAAACCTGATGTTTACAGCACTGCGTCGATTCAGCCGCGGCATGGCCCTTGCCGCCAGCCTCGCCACGCTCACCCTCGCAACCCCGGCGTTTGCCCTGGATACGGTCAAGTTCATGGCCCCGGGCTCCGTGGGCGGCGGTTATGACCAGACCGCGCGGGTCTTGGGCAAGGCCTTGCTCGAGGCCGGCACGGCCAAGTCCGTGACCTTCGAGAACAAGGGCGGGGCCGGCGGCACCCTGGGCCTGGCGCAGTTCGCCAACAGCACCAAGGGCGACCCGAATGCGCTGCTGGTGGTGGGGGCGATCATGGTCACGGCGGTGGAGCAGAACAAGCCGCAGATCAGCCTCAAGGACGTGACGCCGATCGCCCGGCTGTTCACCGAATACAACGTGCTGGCGGTGCGTGAGGATTCGCCCTACAAGACCCTCGAAGACCTGCTCAAGGACTTCAAGGCCAACCCGGCCAGCATCAAGTGGGGCGGTGGCTCCAAGGGGTCCATCGACCATATCGGCATCGCCGAGCTGGCGAGCAAGATGGACGTGCCGGTGAACAAGGTGAACTACGTCGCCTACGCCGGCGGCGGCGAAGTGGTGGCCGCGACCCTGGGCGGCCACATCACGGTGATCACCGGCGGTTATGCCGAGCTGGCCAAGTACGTGCAGTCCAAGCAGTTCCGCCTGCTCGCCATCGGCGCTCCGGAGCGCGTGCCCGGCATCGATGCGCCGACCCTCAAGGAGAAGGGCTACGACGTGATCATCGGCAACTGGCGCGGTGTCTATGGCGCGGCCAACCTCAGCGCCGAGCAGCGCAAGCAAGTCACCGACGCGGTGCTGGCCGCCACCAACAGCAAGGTCTGGCAGGACAATGTGAAAGCCAACGCCTGGTCGCCGAGCGTCCTCACCGGTGATGAGTTCGGCCAGTTCGTCGACGAGGAACACCTGCGCCTGCGAGCGATGCTGGTCAAGGTCGGGCTGCTTTGAGATGGCCGGGCGCAGCAGGGTCGTGCTGTCGCAGTTGGCGATTGGCCTGGGGCTGATCGCCATCAGCCTGGTGCTGGTCATCGGCGCCTTGCGCTTTCCGCCCGAGATGGGCTTCGTCATCCTCGGTGCCCATGTCTATCCCAGCGCGGTCGCCGCCTTCCTCGGCGCCGTGGGCCTGTTGCTGAGCTATCAGGCCTGTACCGGTGGTTTCCGCGAACTGGCCGTCCACGACGACGAAACCGCCCAGGCCCTGCCCGGTGGCAGGCTGGGCGTGGCCTGGGTCACCGCCGGCCTGGTGGCGCTTGCCGTGCTGATCGACCTGATCGGTTTCGTCCTGGCCGCCGGCTTGCTGTTCGCCTGTTCGGCCCGGGGTTTCGGCAGCCGGCGTCCGCTGCGGGACCTGGCTATCGGCATCGCCCTGACCCTGCCGATCTACTGGCTGTTCAACGCCGGGCTGGGCGTGGCCCTGCCACCCCTGGTCAACGCCTGGATCTGAACCGGGTCGAAGGAGGTCACACGGTGGACATTCTCTTGAGCCTGGCGACAGGTTTCTCCGCGGCGCTGGCGCCGATCAATCTGCTCTGGGGGTTTATCGGCTGCCTGCTGGGCACGGCGATCGGCGTGTTGCCGGGGATCGGCCCGGCGCTGACCGTGGCGCTGCTGTTGCCGATCACCGCCAAGGTCGATCCCACCGGCGCGCTGATCATGTTCGCCGGCATCTATTACGGCGCGCAGTTCGGTGGTTCGACCACCTCGATCCTGCTCAATACCCCGGGCGAGTCGTCCTCGATGGTCACCGCCCTGGAGGGCAATCTCATGGCCCGCAACGGCCGCGCCGGGCCGGCCCTGGCCACCGCGGCGATCGGCTCGTTTTTCGCCGGGACCATCGCCACGGTGCTGCTGACCTTGTTCGCCCCCATCGTCGCCATGCTGGCGCTGAAGTTCGGCCCCGCGGAGTATTTCGCGATCCTGGTGCTGTCCTTCACCACGGTGTCGGCAGTGCTCGGCGCGTCCATGCTGCGCGGTTTCGCCTCGCTAGGGATCGGCTTGGGCATTGGCCTGATCGGCCTCGACTCGACCTCGGGCATTGCCCGCTACACCCTGGGCGTTCCCGAGCTGGTCGATGGCATCGAAGTGGTGCTGGTGGCGGTCGGCCTGTTTGCCGTGGGGGAGGCCTTGTACAGCCTGCTGTATCAAAAGGAGGAAGCGTCCGGCCGGCATCGCCTGACGTCCTTGTGGATGACCCGCGAGGACTGGAAACGCTCGATTCCCGCCTGGCTGCGCGGCACCCTGATCGGCTTTCCGTTCGGCTCGATTCCGGCTGGTGGCGCGGAAATCCCGACCTTCCTGTCCTATTCCACCGAGCGCAAGCTGAGCAAGCACCCGCAAGACTTTGCCGCCAGCAAAGGGCCGGGCGCCATCGAAGGGGTGGCCGGCCCGGAAGCCGCCAACAACGCCAGCGCCACCGGTTCCCTGGTGCCGCTGCTGACCCTGGGCATTCCGACCTCCGCCACCGCGGCGATCCTGTTGGCGGCGTTCCAGAACTACAACCTGCAGCCGGGGCCGCTGCTGTTCCAGACTTCCGGCGAGCTGGTCTGGACCCTGGTGGCCTCGTTGTATATCGGTAACGTTATCCTGCTGGTATTGAACCTGCCGTTGGTCGGGCTCTGGGTGAAACTGCTGCAGATCCCGCGGCCGTACCTCAATGCCGGGATCCTGGTGTTCGCCTCCATCGGCGTGTACGGCATGCGCCATTCGTCCTTCGACCTGTTGCTGATGCTGGCGATCGGTTGGGGCGGGGTGCTGATGCGGCGTTTCGATTTCCCCGTCGCGCCGGTGATCGTCGGCATGCTGCTGGGGCCGATGGCGGAAAAACAACTGCGCAACGCCTTGTCCATCAGCCAGGGCGACTGGTCGATCTTCGTCACCCAACCCATATCCGCGGCCTTCCTCGGGTTGACCCTGCTGGTGCTGGTGGTGCCCCACCTGCTGCACGCCCGGGGCATCAAATTGCAAGAGGATGATTGAGCGGCGAGTGCGATGGGCCAGCCACCGCGGCGCGCCACGTCAGAACGTCATGGTGGGCCCCTAGGATAGGGGCCGCCAGGCGGTTTGCGTCCTGGTCCATTGCCTGCGACAGCGCCGATCCGGGCACAGTGCCGAGGCACTGACCCGGCGAGCGGTGCTTTCTGCCCTTTCGATACGCAGCAAGTGAAGGCACAATGCGCATCCTTTTTTTGGCTGGCCTGGCCGGAGGCCTCGAAATGATCAAAACGCCGTACTACCTCATCGACAAACAGAAACTGCTCGGCAACATGCAGAAGATCGCCTACGTGCGCGAACAGTCCGGCGCCAAGGCCCTGCTGGCGCTCAAGTGCTTCGCCACCTGGTCGGTGTTCGACCTGATGCAGCAGTACATGGACGGCACCACCTCGTCGTCGCTGTACGAGCTCAAGCTCGGCCGGCAGAAGTTCGCCGGCGAGACTCATGCCTACAGCGTGGCCTGGGCCGACGACGAAATCGAAGAGATGCTCGACAACTGCGACAAGATCATCTTCAACTCCATCGGCCAGTTGCAGCGCTTCGCCGAGGCGTCCGCGGGCAAGGTCCGCGGTCTGCGGGTCAACCCCCAGGTGAGCAGTTCCGATTACCTGCTGGCCGACCCGGCGCGTCCGTTCAGCCGCCTGGGCGAATGGGACCCGGTGAAGGTCGAGGCGGTCATCGAGCAGATATCCGGCTTCATGTTCCACAACAACTGCGAGAACGCCGACTTCGGCCTGTTCGACCAGATGCTGGGCACCATCGAGGAACGCTTCGGCCACCTGCTGCACAAGGTCGAATGGGTCAGCCTCGGCGGCGGCATCCACTTCACCGGCGAAGGCTACGACCTGGACGCCTTCTGCGCGCGCCTCAAGGCGTTCTCCGAGAAGTACGGCGTGCAGGTCTACCTGGAGCCGGGCGAAGCGGCGATCACCCAGAGCGCGTCGCTGGAAGTCACCGTGCTCGACACCCTCTACAACGGCAAGCACCTGGCGGTGGTCGACAGCTCCATCGAAGCGCACATGCTCGATCTTTTGATCTATCGCCTGAACGCCAAGCTGGCGCCCAGCGCGGGCGAACACACCTACATGGTGTGCGGCAAGTCTTGCCTGGCCGGAGACATCTTCGGCGAGTATCAATTCGATCGTCCGCTGACCATCGGCGATCGGCTGTCGTTCGTTGACGCGGCGGGTTACACCATGGTCAAGAAAAACTGGTTCAACGGCCTGAAAATGCCGTCCATCGTAGTGAAACAACTCGACGGTAGTGTCGAGGTGGTTCGTGAATTTGGGTTCGAAGACTACCTGTCCAGCCTCTCGTAAGCTGGCGGAAAGGAGAGATAAAGAAATTGAAGAAGAACGTTCTTATCATTGGTGCAGGAGGTGTCGCCAAGGTGGTGGCCCACAAGTGCGCGCAGCACAACGACGAACTCGGTCGTATTGCTATCGCGTCGCGCAACATCTCCAAATGCCAGGCCATCATCGACAGCGTCAAGGCCAAGGGCAGCCTCAAACAGCCCGCTGAAATCAAGGCCTACGCGCTCAATGCGCTGGATATCGAGGCGACCAAGGCGCTGATCCGCGAGACCGAATCGCAGATCGTCATCAACGTCGGCTCCGCCTTCCTCAACATGTCGGTGCTGCGTGCCTGCATCGATACCGGCGTGGCCTACCTGGACACCGCCATTCACGAAGAACCGGGCAAGATCTGCGAGACGCCGCCCTGGTATGGCAACTACGAGTGGAAACACCTCGAGGAATGCCAGCAGAAGAACGTCACCGCCATTCTTGGCGTGGGTTTCGATCCGGGCGTGGTCAACGCCTATGCGGCCCTGGCCAAGCAACAGTATTTCGACCGCATTGATTCGATCGACATTCTCGACGTCAATGCCGGTTCCCATGGCAAATATTTCGCCACCAATTTCGATCCGGAAATCAATTTCCGCGAATTCACCGGGCAGGTGTGGAGCTGGCAGGACAGCCAGTGGACCAGCAACACCATGTTCGAAGTCAAGCGTACCGACGACCTGCCGGTGGTCGGTGCGCAGAACCTGTACCTGACCGGTCACGATGAAGTGCACTCGCTGTCGAAGAACCTCGACGTGCCCAACGTGCGCTTCTGGATGAGCTTCGGCGAGCACTACATCAACGTGTTCACCGTGCTCAAGAACCTCGGTCTGCTTTCCGAGCAACCGGTCAAGACCGCCGAAGGCCTGGAAGTGGTGCCGCTGAAAGTGGTCAAGGCCGTGCTGCCCGATCCTGCCTCGCTGGCGCCGGGCTACACCGGCAAGACCTGCATCGGCGACCTGGTCAAGGGCACCAAGGATGGCCAGCCGCGCGAAGTGTTCATCTACAACGTGGCCTGCCACGAAGAAGCCTTTGCCGAAACCGACAGCCAGGGCATTTCCTACACCGCGGGCGTACCGCCGGTGGCCGCGGCCCTGCTGGTGGCCCGTGGCGAGTGGGACGTGCAGCGCATGGTCAACGTCGAGGAGCTGCCGGCCGAGCCGTTCCTCAAGGCGCTGGACCTGATGGGCCTGCCGACCCGGGTCAAGGACGAGCACGGCGACCGTCCGTGGAACTGATTCACCCCCCGCTGTAAAAAACCAGGTGCGCCCACGGGGCGCACCTGGCTCTCGATTCCCGCCCTCTCTTGCGCCCGGATAATTCCGTCCCGCATTCAGCGCCATGAGGCGACCGCATCTATTCGGCCACCCAAAGCCAACATGGCTCGAGGCGAGTGTTTGTCGCCGGGTTTAAACGCTGTGTTTATCTGGTGAGAACCTGTTTCTGCAGAGTTATTTTCGTGAAAACCAGCGTCTTGGTTCATCTTTAATTGGAATGCAAGTTGTTTGAAAGAGTACACTTATAAATGCGATCCATCGAATTAAATAATTGGTCGAAATTATATCTTTGGTTGATGGGAGAAATAATATATAGCCATATCTGGCTACATTTAGCTGAATCATTCCCCAGAGTATTGAAGATGAAAATAAAAGCCAGAACCATCCAGTCTTGAAGTTTTTCCCTGATTTCTTTTTAACGGTGTAGCGAAACGTCAAAAAGACAGTCAAGGAAAAAAACAAGTACAGAGTAGCCGCAATTATCGAATTATTTATCACTGGCTTTAGCTTCTTGGTACATGGAATTTATAGTTACCCCATCAGATAGCACTTCGAATGACAATGCTGAATTGCTTGTGGCTTTATAGACGCGAACATAATCCGTCCGGATATATCTGAATAGGCGCCAAGCATCTGGCTTTAATACCATTTTTCCGACGCCATATGCAGAGAGTCCTAAGTCAGCAGTCCCATAAGCCATGTCTCCTTCAAGTGCGCCGCCGCCGAATAGTTTAGCCCCCTCCTGATAAACCTTCCTGACGGGGCCTTGGGTGTCAGAGCTATTCTCTAAAAGGTTACGTCCGTTTTCATACATGTTATTGGCGCCATGGGCCATCATGAGTGAGCCTGGGAATAAGCACAGCGTACCGGCTGAGCCATAGCAAATCCCAGCGCCTGCTGCAAATTGAAATGCTCCGGCGATTACTCCTACGCCTTTTTGAGCAACCTCCAATGACTGGCTCAGCAGGCTATTCTGTTCGTTCCTGAGGTCTTGCAGCCCCTGCTCAGGGCTTTTGTTACCCTGCGCGACATCATTAACAATGCTTTTGGCGTAATAAGCGACTTCGCGGTTGAATTGCAAACGCAGCGTGCCGTCTTTAATGTGTCTAACGGCTAATGTGCTGGCTTGGCTTCCAAGTTTTCCAGCTGCGGCACTGACCATCCAGTAATCACAGCTACCCGGCATGCAACTTTCATTTTCCGGTTTCATTCGTTATTTCCCCACGTGGTATATCCGCTGGTGCCAGCGGCATGGTGGGTCCAAGTGATCTCTCGGTAACGGATGGCTACATGTTCTTGCGGTTCGGCGTCGTTCTGCAAAATAGCGTGAGGCATTTCAAGTGTTAGATCAGCAATAATCCCGCCATTGATTGATACTGAATAGAATTTTTCCTGCATGCCAAAGGACGACACGCGATAAAAACTAATTGTGCAGTTCATTTCCTCTCTGGTTGAAAGTGCTTGAGCGAGGAGTGGCGAGGATTTATCAACGCTTTTTGTAATAATGATGGGGCTGGGTGTGGGCTTATTAATATTTCCAATGTTGACCATGTTGTGGCTGTAAGACAGCACCATGATTTCGTCGGTATGCCCCGTCTGACACTTATTGCCGATAGAGTCTTGGGTTGAGCAGCCTGCTGAAATCAAGCCTTGAACTTTACCAGAGATGGTCATGTATCCGTGGTTAGCCATATGCGAACATCCTTTTAATGGTTTGGGTCGTAAACCCTGTATCTAACCAACATGAGGCCTTGAGCGGTATTAGACATTTCTGATAGATGCAAATCATGTGAGCCAACGGAAATGGAATGCAAGCCGGTGCGGCGCAATGCAAGCTCACTCGCATTTAAGGTGAGTAGAAGGGGCCGTCAATCGCAATTAATCTGAGCCGAAAAACGCGTTGATTGGAGCACGGCCGTGTTCGATTACAAGCCGTTACAGCTAGGCGTTATCGATCCGCAAGTGTTGATCCACCGCATCGAGAACCCCCCATCGCCTCGAGGTGCGGCACGTGATGGCAGTTCTCCAGGATCAGGCAGCGCTGGCGCGCCGTCGCCAGCCTGGCGATCCGTTCGGGATGCAGCAGCGAGCCGTATTGGTCTTCCGCGCCATGCAGCACCAGCAGCGGGCAGTCGATCGAGGCCGCGCTGCTTTCCAGGGTCCAGGGCGCGAAAGCCTCCGATAGCCAGCTCTCGGTCCAGGCCGCCAGCACCCAGGGCGCCTTGGCGCCGTGGTATTTGTGCAGCCGCTGCATTTGTCCGAGGGCCTGGAACTGTTCGTCGATTGGCTGGAGGGAAATGCCCGGTCAGCGATACTCAGGTGTCGGGGCAACGCCCTTCAGCCAGAGGATGACCAGGATGAAGAAACAGAGCAGCGACGCCACACCGGCAGAGCAGAGCGGTTGCGCTTCACAGCTGATAGACGGGCGCATCGAGGAACTGGGCGACTGGCGCGGCGAGATGCTGGCCCGGGTCCGGGGGCTGATCCGCCAGGCCGACCCGCAGGTGGTCGAGGAGTGGAAGTGGCGCGGGGTGCCGGTGTGGTCCCATGGCGGCATGCTCTGCACCGGCGAGACCTACAAGAACGTGGTGAAGCTGACCTTCGCCAAGGGCGCCGCGCTGGACGATCCGGCAGGCCTGTTCAACGCCAGCCTCGAGGGCAATACCCGGCGGGCGATCGATCTGCATGAGGGTGACAAGCTTGACGAGGCCGCCTTGAAGGCGCTGATCCTGGCTGCCGTGGAGCTCAATAGCTCGCGCTGAGCGGGTGTGCCGGCCGGCAAAAAAGGGCCTATGTCAAGTCCTCGACACACACAGACTTGAACCATACACCTATACGGAACAGTAACTTAGGTCGGATCTTGGCACCTTCGAAGCATGCACGTTTGTCCACCCGTTGGGGCCAGCCATTCGTTGACAGACTCAACGATGATCAGAGCGCTTTTTGATGGATTCGTGATGTTCCCGACTCCTGATCGAAAGGCTTGGGTTGACTGATCGCTTCGGCTAAGCGGCAGCGATCAGCGCTCCTTGTTGGCGCAGATGCGCTTGGAAACGATCGGCATAGTCTGCGACAACGGCATCCCTTACGCTGGAGCGCGCCTCAAGCGCCTCACGCCAAGCCGAAATGCGCGCAAGGCCGTCGAAAATCTGGTGGATGGTTTATCAAGCGGAAACAGCGGCAGAGGTTTCCCGCGTACCGCTGTTTGCGCAGTCTGGATGGGACTGGTTCGTCGCTAAGTGCTGAGGCGGGCGTTCAGTACCTGATTGACTCAGCCCAGGCGATGTTGCATTCGCGCAATTCTTGAGTTGCGCGCTTAGCCATTCAGCAGGCGGCCGCCGTCAAGGACGATTTCAGAGCCGACCGTCCAGCGCGACTCGTCGGATGCCAGATACAGCACTGCCTTGGCCACCTCGTCGGAGGTACCGAAGCGCCCAAGCGGAATGGTTGCCGCGATCTCTTTGTTGAGCTGCTCGCGATAAGCTTCCGGAATACCGAGCTTGTCGTAAAGCGGAGTCTCGACGGGGCCAGGGCTCACTGCGTTGACACGGATGCCACGGCCCAGCAATTCGGTCGAGAGCGTCTTCGACATGTTCAGCAATGCGGCCTTCGTTGCGGCATACACGGACGAGCGATCTGCGCCTGCATGCGCGCTTACGGAAGTCGTCAACACTACGGAAGCAGGATTTGCGAAGACCGGCAACAGCGCCTGCATCAGGAAGTACGGCCCTTTGACGTTGATGTCGAAAGAGCGGTCGAACATATCTTCCGTCCATTCCTCAATGGGCAGCCAGACGGATACGCCGGCATTGAGGAAGGCAACGTCGAGTTGGCCGTAGTGTTCCTTGATGACGTGTGCCAGCTCCTTTTGTGCTGCAACGCTGACCGAGTCGGCGCGCAGCACCGGCACTTCCGGGCCCAATTCGGCCTGGGCCTTTGCAATCGAATCGGGGTTGACACCCGTTACGATCACGCGAGCACCCTCCGCCAGGAACTGCTTTGCCGTTTCCAGCCCGATGCCACTGGTGCCGCCAGTGATGAGCGTACGTTTACCTTGCAAGCGCGACATTTGAATTCTCCGGTGAATGACGACCACCGCGGTCGACATGGAGCAATATGCGCTCATGCTTCGTAGTAGATAAGACTGCCTATTTGCATATGATTCATGCAAATCAAGCATGAATTTAGGCGACGAAGTGGACCGATTTCTTTTGATGACATGCTTCGCGCGTGCTGTAGAAACTGGGAGCTTTTCGGCGGCAGGGCGGGATCTAGGGCTGGGGCAACCCAATGTAAGCCGCTATGTAGCGGCTCTGGAGGATCATTTGCAGACGCGCTTGCTCCACCGGTCTACGCGCAAGCTGTCCTTGACGCCGGAGGGCGAACGCTACTATGCGGACATCCGGCGCATCCTGGATGCGGTGGATGAATCCGAATCGTCCTTCAGGAACAACGTCGACCCATCGGGACTCTTGCGCGTAGCCTGTCCGACGGCTCTTGCACACGCGTTTGTGCTGCCGCATGTGCCGGCCTTTTTGGAGCGCTACCCTCAATTGAACCTGGATCTCCAACTCAACGATCGATACGTAGACCTGGTCAATGAAGGTACCGAACTCGCCATTCGCATAGGACAGCTGGAGGACAGCACCTTGCGCGCCCGGCCTCTTGGGTGGTACGACCGGGTCTTCGTCGCCAGCAAGGACTACTTGGCCAAACGCGGAGTTCCGCAGACCCCGGATGATCTACGCGACCACGATTGCATCATCTACACCTTGCTGTCGTCCGGGGCGACCTGGCGGTTCCGGGACGCGGACATTCCGATTACCGGCAGGCTCAGGGTCAACTCGCCCGACGCTGTGAGTGCGGCGGTCGTGGCAGGCCTGGGTGTGGCGCATGGACCTGCGTGGCTGTTTGAGGGCGGGCTGAACAGCGGGAGATTACAGTTCATTCTCACCAACCATGCGGCTCCCCCTGTCCCCGTGCAGATGGTTTATGTCGCCAATAGACTGCTCCCCACGCGGGCTATCGTGTTCATGGATTTTATGGCTGACGTGTTTTCAAAGATTCCAGCCTTGAACGGCAGCACCCCTGTGCCGACTCTATAAGACGAGACGACAAAACGTGACCTCTCACGCTCTTGCCTAACACCACGCGACCGGAAGCCGGGCCAGGTTTCGGAAAGCATCGGCCTATGTTGAACTCGCCTAAGTGATTGATAAACCTTCTGTATCTGGCTTAGGCGCAGTCCAGCGAAGTGCCGGGCTGGAGTCATCGTCAAACAAAAAAAGCCCCTTGCCGTTTTCCCGGCAAGGGGCTGGCTGGCCTGGGTCATTCGCCTTTGATCTGCACGACCTTGTCCGCCGTCATGGCGGCGGGTTTTTTCGGCAGCGAGATACTCAGCACGCCTTTGCTGAAGCTCGCCTCGATCTTTTCGGCATCGACCCCCTTGGGCAGGTTGAACACCCGCTCGAAGGAGCCGTAATGACGTTCGCTCAGGTGGTAGCCCTTTCTGTTTTCTTGGGTTTCCTCTTGTTTTTCACCCTTGATGATCAGGCTGCCGTCGGAGAGTTTGAGCTCGATATTCTTCTGATCCATGCCGGGTAATTCGGCAGTGATTTCGAAGCTCTCGTCTTTCTCGGTGATGTCGACGGCGGGCATGCCACGGCCGATCAGTTCGCGCCGCCAGAACGGATCCACATCGAACAGCCCACGGCTGAAGGGTGACAGGCCGGGGCCGCGATTGAAGTCATCGAACAGGTGATCGACCTGTTGCCGCAGTTTTTCCAGGGGTTGCCACAGGTCGCCCATGCTCGAGCGCCGGGTGGCCTTGTCTTCAGCCTGGATCGGCATTTTTTTCACGGAGTTGGCCATTTTCGCTTCTCCTCCCGGGTCAAGGGGGCGGGCCGCGAGCGTCCCTGTGGCGACCCGCCACGACAGAACGACAACCGGGCTCACTGCCTGCAAGCCCGGTTCTTGTGCCCGCGACAGCCATCGCGCGAACGTGCTGCCAGGGAGCTCGACTGGAATCCTCGATGTCGTCCCCGGCAGATGATTCGCCCGGGCCCGCTTCTATCGGGCGCAAGGTCCTGCACACGCGGCGAGCAAGTGCCGCAGGCACTGGCCTTCAAGGCCGGCCTGCGCAGCTCTGCGTGTCTTATTTAGATCGAAAATCGACGCGACAGTTTCGCCGTGGAGCATTTGTCTGACAGGCGTAACTCCCTGCTTTCACGGCATTGTTACCAAAGCGCAAACACAGTTTTGGCGACGCGGTGTTTGTGCCGGTCGGGGCTTGGGGCATAAGCTTCGCTTCTTTTGGCTGCGGTCTTTTCGCGCCCAGTCTCGTCTTACTTGGCCTGCCCTGAGGAAGTCCCATGTCCAGCCAGTTCCCCCAAGCCCGTCCCCGTCGCCTGCGTCGCAGCGAACAGATGCGCAGCCTGTTCCAGGAAACCGAGTTCACCCTCAACGACCTGGTGCTGCCGATTTTCGTCGAGGAAGAGATCGACGATTTCGTGCCGATCAAGAGCATGCCGGGGGTGATGCGCATTCCGGAATCGAAGCTGGCCGGGGAGATCGAGCGTTACGCCCGCGCCGGGATCAAATCGGTGATGACCTTCGGCGTGTCGCACCACCTGGACAGCAACGGCAGCGACACCTGGAACGACAACGGCCTGGTGTCGCGCATGTCGCGGATCGCCAAGGACGCGGTGCCGGAAATGATCGTGATGTCCGACACCTGCTTTTGCGAGTACACCGACCACGGCCACTGCGGCGTGCTGCACGGCCATGAAGTGGACAACGACCAGACCCTGGTCAACCTCGGCAAGCAGGCAGTGGCCGCGGCCCGTGCCGGCGCCGATGTGATCGCGCCGTCGGCGGCCATGGACGGGCAGGTCCAGGCCATCCGCCGCGCCCTGGACGAGGCCGGCTTCAGCCAGACCGCGATCATGGCTTATTCCACCAAGTTCGCCTCGGCGCTCTACGGGCCGTTCCGCGAGGCCGGCGGCAGCGCCTTGAAAGGCGACCGCAAGAGCTACCAGATGAACCCGATGAACCGCCGCGAAGCGGTGCGCGAGTCCTTGCTGGACGAACAGGAAGGCGCGGACTCGCTGATGGTCAAGCCGGCCGGCGCTTACCTGGACATCATCCGCGACATCCGCGAAGCCTCGCGCCTGCCGGTGACGGCGTACCAGGTCAGCGGCGAGTACGCGATGATCAAGTTCGGCGCCCTGGCCGGGGCCATCGACGAAGCGCGGGTGGTTCGCGAAAGCCTGGGCTCGATCAAGCGCGCCGGTGCCGACCTGATCTTCACCTACTTCGCCATGGACCTGGCGCTCGCCGGAATCTGACGCATCCCGGCTGAGCCCTCGCGGGCTCTATCGCGAGCAAGCTCGCTCCTACAGGGTCGGCGCTGTCCTGTGCAGGAGCGAGCCTGGCGATGACGGCCGACACGGTACAACTATCGCGTCCGCCACCCCCCTCACAGCGTAATCTTGCGTTCCTCGAAATACCGTTCCATGACCTTCGGGTCCGCCGATTTTTCCGCCAATGCCACATAAGTGTCCGGCCGCAGCAGGTAGAAGCCGTTGCGCGCCAGGCCAGCGGCCTGGTGCGCCGGTTCCCAGTCGAACACCGTCAGCGGCAGTTGCCGCTCGGCGCACCAGGCGCGCAGGGCGTCGCTGGTGACGCCGTACACATGCACCTGCCACCCCAGGTAGTCGAGGCTGGCGAAATTGTCGGTGACCGCGCCGTGGGCCCAGGGCAGGCGGTCGCCGCCGTGGACATGGCCGGCGCTGCCACAGCTCAGGGGCATGTCGCGGTAGTTGAGGGTGATCTGCGACACCGTGCGAAACAGGAACTCGCGCGCCGCCTCCACCGCAGTCACCTTGGGGATCAGCAGCGGTGCCAGGCGGGTGCGCAGCAGGTTGGCGATCGGCCCGTCGGCGGTGACGAAACTGAACACCCGGTCGGTGGTGGCCACCAGGCGCCGGGCGAATTCGATGCGTTCGAACTCGTAGGTTGCCAGCAGGTGTTCCTCGGCCTTGCCGTTGAGCACCGCGGCGAGTTTCCAGGCCAGGTTGATGGCGTCGCCGATCCCGGTGTTCATGCCCTGGCCGCCGGCCGGGCTGTGCACGTGGGCGGCATCGCCAAGCAGGAAGGCGCGGCCGCTGAAGAAACGCTCGGCCACCCGGTGATGCACGCGGTAGGTGGAGAACCAGTTGACCTTGTCGACCTGCACCTTGAGGTTGTCCATGGCGCGCCGGCTGACGTCCTCGAACCTGAGGGTTTCCGCCTGTTCGGCACGTTCGTCGCGCACCGTGCCGATCAGCCGTGCCCGGCCTTCGCCGGCCAGCGGAAAGACCGCGAGGAAGTCCGCCTCGTCGAGGTCCGCGTGCAACTCGCCATTGAGCGCCGGCCCGCGGGCGTCGACATCGGCCACATAAAACACCTGCTGATAGGTGCCGCCGGGAAAGTCGATGCCCAGGGTCTTGCGCACTGTCGAATGGGCGCCGTCGCAGCCGGCCAGGTAGAAGGCCTGGCAGGTTTCCTCCTGGCCGTCGGGGCCGCGCAGCTGGGCGCTGACCAGGTGGCCGTGGTCGATGAAGCCCAGCAGTTCGGTCTGGCGCTCGACCGTCACGCCGAAACGCTGCAGACGCTCGATCAGCAGTTGTTCGTGCTGGTCCTGCGGGTAGATTTCCAGGAAGGGGTAGGGCGTCAGGTCGGCGCCGATGCTGCTCAGGGGCAGGTGGGCGGCCTGTTCGCCCTTGACCCAGAGGTTGGCGGCCGGCACCCGGTGACCCTGGTCGAGGATGGCCTGGGTCAGGTCCAGCTGGCGGTACAGCTCAAGGGTCCGGGCCTGCACCGCCAGGGCCCGGGAGGTGGTGCCGGGGCCGGCGGTCTGGTCGAGGATGCGCACCTTGACCCCCTGCCGGCTCAGCCACAGCGCCAGAACCAGGCCGGTGGGGCCGGCGCCAATGATCAGTACGTCGCTGCGGTTCATGTCCTTGCCCTCGTCGAGAGATCAATGTCATGCCGGTTTCGTGTACCAGGTTTCAGCGCTGGGCGAACGCCAGGTTCAGGCCCAGGGCGGCGAAGCTCGCGGCAAAGCTGCGGCGCAGCCAGTTCTGCACCTGGGGCGACTCGATCACCGCCTTGCGGAACAGGTTGGCCAGCAGGCCGTAGACCACGAATACAGCGAAGGTCATCGCCATGAACACACCGCTCAGGCCGAGCATCTGCATGGCCGGCGACGGGCCGTCATGGCTGATGAACTGCGGCAGGAAGGCCAGGAAGAAAATCGTCAGCTTGGGGTTGAGGATGTTCAGCAGGCAGGCCTTGAGCACCAGGCCGCCGGCGCTGGCGGCAGGAGCGCTGGTGTCCACGGCGAAGGCCGAGCGGTCGCGCCAGGTGGCGTAGGCCAGGTACAGCAGGTAGGCGACCCCGGCGAACTTCAAGCCCTGGAAGGCCAGCGCGCTGGTGTGCAGGATGGCCGACAGGCCCAGCACCGAGGCCAGCAGGTGCGGCACTATCCCCGCGGTGCAGCCGATGGCGGTGAACAGGCTGGCGCGCTTGCCGGCCACCAGCGCCGTGGAAATGGTCAGGATCACGCCGCTGCCGGGGATCAGCACGACGATCAGCGAGGTAATGAGAAAATCCAGTGAGAGCATGGCGCAGGGAACTCCAGGGCAGGTAACGGGGGCTCAGGTCTGGCTGAACACTTCCAGCAGGTGGCCGTCGGGGTCATCAAAATACACCCGGCGTCCGCCTTCGTGGCGGTTGATTTCATTGGCTCGCTGCTTGCCCGGGTCGGCCCAGAACGCCAGGCTGCGCTGGCGAATGCGCTGCAGTATCGGTTCGAAGTCGTCGCTGGCGACCAGAAAGGCGTAGTGCTGGGAAGCGATGGGCGGGTCGTTGTCGTAGTAATCCAGGGACACGCCGTTATCCAGCTGCACCACCAGCATCGGGCCGAAGGGCACAGGCGGCGGCAGGCCGAGCACCTGCACGAGAAAATCCGCCGACCCTTGCTTGTCGCGGCACCAGACGATGGTGTGGTTGAGTTGCACGCTCACGATGGGCCCCCTGTGTTGTTTTTCTGTGGGCGATGAGGTTTCAGATTAGGTGAAATTCGCCGTCGGTCACGGGGAATGCTCAAATGGCCTGCCTCTGGCACGGAACAGCGCGGCGCCTTGAGGGTCGATATCCGCGGCGACGCATGCACCTCAAGCGCGGGCCACCTTCGGAATTACTGGGAAGCCATGTCTATAAAACCTCTGCATTCACTTCGCTGGGCCGCTGTCGCAGCCTTGCTGGCCCTGGCCGGCTGTGCCGGCCAGTTCGGTTCAAAGGCGCCGGCGCCCAGCCCGGCCCAGGTCCAGGCCCAGGTGGCGCGCCTGCTGCCGGCCAAGGTCGCCGATCGCCAGGGCTGGGCCCGGGATATCCAGGTGGCCTTTACCGCCCAGGGCATCGAGCCGAGCAAGAGCAACCTCTGCGCGGTGCTGGCGGTGGCCGAGCAGGAGTCGACCTATCAGGTCGACCCGCCGGTGCCGGGGCTGGGCAAGATCGCCCGCGGCGAAATCGACCGCCGCGCGGCCAAGGTGCATGTGCCGTCGATGCTGGTCAGCGCGGCGCTGCAGGTGCGTTCGCCGAACGGCAAGTCCTACAGCGAGCGCCTGGCCGGGGCGCGCACGGAGAAGGAGCTGAGCACGATCTTCGACGACTTCATCGGCAGCGTGCCCATGGGCAAGACCCTGTTCGGCGGTTTCAACCCGGTGCACACCGGCGGGCCGATGCAGGTCAGCATCGACTTCGCCGAGCAGCAGGCGCGCAATTACCCCTACAGCGTGGACGGTTCGATCCGCCGCGAGGTGTTCAGCCGGCGTGGCGGCATGTATTTCGGCATCGCCCACTTGCTCGGTTACCCGGTGAATTACCCGCAGCCGCTGTACCGCTTCGCCGATTTCAACGCCGGCTGGTACGCCAGCCGCAATGCCGCGTTCCAGAACGCCCTGAGCGTGGCCTCGGGGATTTCCCTGGCGCTGGACGGCGACCTGATCCGCTACGACTCGATCATGCCCGGCAGCACCGAGCTGGCGGCGCGCGCCCTGGGCAAATCCCTGGACATGCGCAACCCGACCATTCGCAACCAGTTGGAGAAGGGCAACAGCCTCGAATTCGAGGACACCACGCTGTACAAGCGGGTATTCGCCTTGGCCGATCAGGCCGAGGGCAAGGCTTTGCCGCGGCAGATCCTGCCGGGCATCCAGCTGAAGAGCCCGAAGATCACCCGCAAACTGACCACCGCCTGGTTCGCCAAGCGGGTGGACGAGCGGTATCAGCGCTGCATGGCGAGGTTGTAGCCGCTGCCGCAGGCTGCGATCGGCTGCGCAGCAGACGCCTGTGGGGGTAGGAGTATGACGTTGCATTGTTGCGGCCGCTGCGTCGGAATGCCGCCCAGACCGATCGCAGGCTTCGCCAGCGGCTACAGGGGAATGGTGATCGATAGAGACTGACAGTGCCCTGAAATGAAAAAAGCCCGGCTGACAAGGCCGGGCTTTTTTTCGAGTACTGCGGACCACGCAATCATACGGCGCGACGCTCGATCAGACGGTCGGAACCACCTTCGGCAACGCGGCGTTCGATCAGACGGTCGGAACCACCTTCGGCAACACGGCGTTCGATCAGACGATCGGAACCACCTTCGGCAACACGGCGTTCGATCAGACGATCGGAACCACCTTCGGCAACACGGCGCTCGATCAGACGATCGGAACCACCCTCGGCAACGCGACGCTCGATCAGACGATCGGAACCACCTTCAGCAACGCGGCGTTCGATCAGACGATCGGAACCACCTTCAGCAACACGACGTTCGATCAGACGATCGGAACCACCTTCGGCAACGCGACGTTCGATCAAGCGATCGGCGCCACCTTCGGCGACACGTTTTTCAATCAGGCGATCCGAGCCGCCTTCGGCGACCACTGGGTAGGCCGAGGACGCGGCAAAAGCGTTTGCTGCAAGAACCGAGAAAGCGATGCTGAGAAGAATTTGGCGTTTCATGGTGGTGTGCTCCGGGGTGTTGTTTGGTTGGTATGGAGCAGATGTTACGTGGCGGATTTTTTTTGAGAATTTCATTGGGTCGATGGTGACCATCGACGCCAATGATAGCTGCGCCAACCCCCGGAACAGAGCCTCAGGCCGGTTCTTCGCAGGCCTGCGGCGGGCTCCATTGCAGCCCCGAAGCCTGCAACAGCTCCCGGGTATAGGGGTGTTGCGGCGCGCTGAAGATCGCCTGCGACGGCCCTTGCTCCACCACCTTGCCGTCCTTGATCACGATCAGGTCGTGGGCCAGGGCGTGGACCACCGCCAGGTCGTGGCTGATAAACAGGTAGGTCAGGCCGTGGCGCACCTGCAACTCCCGCAGCAGCTGGACCACCTGCTTCTGTACGGTGCGGTCGAGGGCCGAAGTGGGTTCGTCCAGCAGGATCAGCGCCGGCTCCAGCACCAGGGCGCGGGCGATGGCGATGCGCTGGCGCTGGCCGCCGGAAAATTCGTGGGGGTAGCGGTGGCGGCTCTGTGGGTCGAGGCCGACTTCCTCGAGCACGCGGATCACCGCCGCCTCGCGTTCCTCGGCGGTGCCGATACCGTGGGTCAGCAGGCCTTCGGCGATGATCTGTTGCACCGACATGCGCGGGCTGAGGCTGCCGAACGGATCCTGGAACACCACCTGCAACTGCCGGCGCAAGGGGCGCATCAGGCGCTGGTTGAGGATGCTCAGTTCCTTGTTGCCGAAGCGGATGCCACCTTCGGACTCCACCAGCCGCAGGATCGCCTGGCCGAGGGTGGACTTGCCCGAGCCGGACTCGCCGACGATGCCCAGGGTCTTGCCCCGGTGCAGGCTCAGGCTGACGCCGTCCACCGCCTTGATGTAGTCGCGCTGGCGGCTGAACAGGCCCTTGGGCAGGGGAAACCAGACCTTGAGCTCGTCCACCTCCAGCAGATTGTGCGAATAGGCGCTGGGCACCGGGGCGCCGCTGGGCTCGGCTTCGATCAGCAAGCGGCTGTAGGGATGCCGCGGGGCGCGAAACAGTGCTTCGCACTCGGCCTGCTCGACGATCTCGCCCTGGCGCATCACGCACACCCGCTGGGCGATGCGCCGCACCAGGTTGAGGTCGTGGCTGATCAGCAGCAGCGACATGCCCAGGCGTTGCTGCAACGCGATCAGCAGTTCGAGGATCTTGCGCTGCACCGTCACATCCAGCGCCGTGGTCGGCTCGTCGGCGATCAACAGCTCCGGCTCGTTGGCCAGGGCCATGGCGATCATCACCCGCTGGCGCTGGCCGCCGGACAGCTGGTGCGGGTAGGCCTTGAGGCGTTTGTGCGGCTCGCGGATGCCCACCAGCTCCAGCAGTTCCAGGGTCCGCGCCCGGGCCGCGCGACCGCGCAGGCCCTTGTGCACGTCCAGCACTTCGCTGATCTGTTTCTCCACCGTGTGCAGCGGGTTCAGCGAGGTCATGGGTTCCTGGAAGATCATCGCGATGCGGTTGCCGCGCAGGGTGCGCAACTGGGCGTCGCTGGCCTGCACCAGGTCGAGGCCGGCGTAGCGGATGCTGCCCTGGGTCTGCACCTTCTGCGCCGGCAGCAGGCGCAGGATCGAGTGGGCGGTCACCGACTTGCCCGAGCCGGACTCGCCCACCAGGGCCAGGCATTCGCCACGGCGGATATCCAGGTCCAGGCCATGGACCACTTCGGTGCCGGCGAAGGCCACCTTGAGGTTGCGGATTTCAATCAGGTTGTCGTGCATGTCAGCTCCGGGGATCGAAGGCGTCGCGGCAGGCTTCGCCGATAAACACCAGCAACGAGAGAATCAGCGCCAGGGCGAAAAACGCCGTCAGGCCCAGCCAGGGTGCTTGCAGATTGCGCTTGGCCTGGCCGATCAGTTCGCCCAGCGAGGCGGTGCCGGCGGGCATGCCGAAGCCGAGAAAATCCAGGGCGGTGAGGGTGGCGATGGCGCCGGTGAGAATGAACGGCAGGTAGGTCAGGGTGGAGGTCATGGCGTTGGGCAGGATGTGCCGGCGCATCAGCTCGCCGTCGCTCAGGCCCAGGGCCCGCGCGGCCTTGACGTACTCCAGGTTGCGCCCGCGCAGGAACTCGGCGCGCACCACGTCCACCAGGGCCAGCCAGGAGAACAGCGCCATGATCCCCAGCAGCCACCAGAAGCTCGGCGAGACGAACCCCGAGAGAATGATCAGCAGGTACAGCACCGGCAGCCCCGACCAGATTTCCAGCAGGCGCTGCCCGAACAGGTCGACCCAGCCGCCGTAATAACCCTGCAACGCACCGGCGGTGATGCCGATCAGCGCACTGATGACGGTCAGCGCCAGGGCGAACAGGATCGACACCCGCGTGCCGAAGATCACCCGCGCCAGCACGTCCCGGGCCTGGTCGTCGGTGCCCAGCCAGTTCTGCGCCGAGGGCGGGCTGGGGGCCGGCAGGCTGAGGTCGTAGTTGACCGTGTCGTAGCTGAAGGGGATCGGCGGGAACAGCATCCAGCCGCCCTGGCCCTCGATCAGTTCGTGTACGTAGCTGCTGGAATAGTCGGGCTGGAACGGCAGTTCGCCGCCGAACTCGGTTTCGTCGTAGTCGCTGAGGATCGGGAAATACCAGGCGCCGTGATAGCGGATAACCAAGGGCTTGTCGTTGGCGATCAGCTCGCCACCCAGGCAGACCAGGCACAGGCCGATAAACAGCCACAGCGACCAGCGACCCCGGCGGTTGGCCTTGAAGTGTTCGATGCGACGACGGCCCAGGGGAGAGAGTGTGAACATCAGGCAGTCCTCGCCGAGAAGTCGATGCGCGGATCGACCAGGCTGTAGCACAGGTCGCCGATCAGCTTGATCAGCAGGCCGAACAGGGTGAACAGGAACAGCGCGCCGAACACCACCGGGTAGTCCCGCGACACCGCGGCCTCGTAGCTCATGCGCCCGAGGCCGTCGAGGTTGAAGAGGGTCTCGATCAGCAGCGAGCCGGCGAAGAACACCTCGATCAGCGCCGTGGGGATGCCGGCGATCACCAGCAGCATGGCGTTGCGAAACACATGGCCGTAGAGCACCCGACGCTCGCTCAGGCCCTTGGCCCGGGCGGTGACCACGTACTGGCGGCTGATCTCGTTGAGGAAGCTGTTCTTGGTCAGCAGGGTCAGGGTGGCGAAGCCGCCGATCACCAGCGCCGACACCGGCAGCACCAGGTGCCACAGGTAGTCGCCGGCCTTGGCCAGGGGCCCGAGGCTGGCGAAGTTGTCCGAGACCAGGCCCTGCACCGGGAACCAGTCCAGGTAGCTGCCGCCGGCGAACACCACGATCAGCAGGATGGCGAACAGGAACGCCGGCATGGCGTAGCCGAGGACGATGGCGCTGCTGGTCCAGGCATCGAAGGCGCTGCCATTGCGGATCGCCTTGCGCACTCCCAGGGGAATCGACACCAGGTAGGTGATCAGGGTCGCCCACAGGCCGAGGGACAGCGAGGTCGGCAGTTTCTGCAGGATCAGGTCGGTGACCTTGGCCCCGCGGAAGAAGCTGTTGCCGAAGTCCAGTTGCGCGTAGTTCTTCAGCATCAGCCACAGGCGCTGGTGCATCGGCTTGTCGAAGCCGTAGTGGTGCTTGATCTCCTCGATCAGCGCCGGGTCCAGGCCACGGCTGCTGCGTCCGCCGCCACCCACCGCGGCGACTTCGGCGCCACCGCCCATGGCATGCCCGCCGAAGCCTTGCAGGCGGGCGATGGCCTGTTCCACCGGGCCGCCGGGCGCGGCCTGGACGATCAGGAAGTTGACCACCAGGATGCACAGCAGGGTGGGGATGATCAGCAGCAGGCGACGACTCAGGTAACGGCCCATGTCAGTGCGCCTCCACGGTGCCGCGCAGGGCGCTCATCTGGCGGGTGGTCAGGGCCTTGGGGCTGACCTCCCACCAGGTGTTGAGGCCCTCGTCGTAGATCGGCGCGATGGCCGGCCGACCGAAGCGGTTCTGGAACACCGTGGGCGTGCCCTTGGAGTAGTAATTGGGAATCATGTATTGGCCCCATTGCAGCACCCGGTCCAGGGCCCGGGCGTAATGCACCATCTCGTCGCGGCTATTGGCCTGGACCAGGCCATCGATCAGGCGGTCCACCGCCGGGTTGGCCAGCACCATGGAGTTGGAGCTACCGACCTGGGTCGCGCTTTGCGAGCCGTACAGGCTGTACAGCTCGCGACCCGGGGAGACGATGGGGTCGCCGCTGCGGGGGAAACTGGTGACGATCATGTCGTAGTCCCGGGCGTTGAGCAGGTTGATGTACTGCGCCGAATCGATGCGCCGCAGGTTGAGGGTGATGCCGATCTGCGCCAGGGTGCGTTTGTACGGCAGCAGCATGCGGTCGAAGCCGCCCTGGCCATCGAGAAAGGTGAACTCCAGTGGCTCGCCGGCGGCGTTCACCAGTCGGTTGTTGCGGGGTGTCCAGCCGGCCTCGGCCAGCAGGCGCAGGGCCTGCAGCTGCTTGTCGCGGATGTGGCCGCTGCCGTCGGTCTGCGGGGCCCGGTAGACCTGGGTGAAGACTTCGTCGGGGATCTGTCCGCGCAGGGGTTCGAGGATCTCCCGTTCGCGGGCGTCCGGCAGGGCGGTGGCGGCCATCTCGCTTTTCGGCCAGTAGCTCTGCTGGCGTACGTAGAAGCCGCGCATCATCTGCTTGTTGGTCCACTCGAAATCCCACAGCAGGGTCAGCGCCTGGCGCACCCGGCGGTCGTGGAAGACCGGCTGCTGCAGGTTGAACACAAAGCCCTGGGCGGCGGTGGGCTTGTCGGGGGCGAGGATCGCCTGTTGCAGGCGGCCGTCGCGCAGGGCCGGGCTGTCGTAGCCGACCACGTAACCGGACGAGGAAAACTCGCGGTTGTAGTCGAAGGCGCCGGCCTGCAGCAACTGGCGGGCGACGTCGGTGTCGCCATAGAAATTCACCGTCAGGCGGTCGAAGTTGTACAGGCCGCGGCTGACCGGCAGGTCCCTGGCCCACCAGTTCGGGTCGCGCTCGAAGCTGATGCTGCGCCCGGCATCGACCTTGCCGACCTTGTATGGCCCGCTGCCCAGGGGCGGCTCGAAACCGCCGCCGTTGGCGAAGTCGCGGGTCCTCCACCAGTGTTCGGGCAGCACGCGCAGGGTCGCCAGGTCCAGGGCCAGGGTGCGGTTGAGGTTGTTCTTGAAGTCGAAGCGCACCTGCCCGGGACCTTCGATCACCACGTCCCGCACGTCGCCGTACAGCTGGCGATAGCTCAGGCTGCCCTTGCTCAGCAGCAGGTCGAAGGTGTAGCGCACGTCTTGCGCGGTGATCGGCGTGCCATCGGCGAAGCGCGCCCTGGGGTCGAGGTAGAAGCGCACCCACAGGCCGTCGGGGTCGCGCTCCATGCGTTCGGCCACCAGCCCGTAGACGGTGTAGGGCTCGTCCAGGGAGCGAAAGGCCAGGGGCGAATACACCCAGTCGTTGACCTGGGCCACCGCGATGCCCTGGTCGGCATAGGGGGTGATGTAGTTGAACTGGCCGATCTCCATCGAGGCGCGGCTCAGGGAGCCGCCCTTGGGCGCATCGGGGTTGACGTAGTCGAAGTGCTGGAAGCCCGGCGGGTACTTCGGCGGTTCGCCATAGACCGTCATGGCATAGCTGCCATGGGCGGCGGCCTGGGCCCCGCCGGCGGCGCCAAGCAGCGCGGCAGCCAGCGTCAGCCCAGCCAGGGTGCGGGTCAGTGCAGACATGATCGAAAGGTTCCTCGTGATGCCGGAAAGCCTGGGTCGGCAGGGCGAAAAGACCCACGGCGGCGGGCCGCCATGGGGCGCGAATTCGCAATGCGGCCGGGGCCGGCCGGAGTCTTGCGCGGCCCCGGCGGTGCCTCAGAAGTGGTACGTCATGCGCGCGAACAGGGTGCGGCCCAGCGGGTCGGTGTACCGAGGGTCGTAGCCGCTCTGGAAGTTGTAGGCCTGGTTGGAGAACGGTGGGTCGCGGTCGAAGACGTTCTTCACCCCGGCATCGACGTCCAGCACCTTGTCGAAGGTGTAGCCGGCCGCCAGGTCCCACACCGAGTACGAGGCCACCCGGGCATTGGTGCTGCGGTCGTAGTCGTTGTAGCCGGTGGTGAAGCGGTTGCTCAGCGAGGCCCGCGCGGCGCCCAGGGTCCAGGTGCCGGTGAGGTTGTGTTTCCAGCGGGCGATCACGCCATCGCCCTCGAAGTCGCCGACCTTGTCGGTGAACGGCCCCTTGATGGTGCTCTGGAAGTCGTAGCTCTTGACGTAGGTGCCTTGCAGCCCGAGGCCGAACTGGCCGTAGGGGGTATTGGGAAAGCGGTAGTCCAGGGACACGTCGACACCGTTGGTTTCGACTATGCCCAGGTTGGCGTTGCCGGTGACGATGTAGTTCAACGAACCGTCGGCGTTGCGCACGAAGCGGTCGGCGTAGGCGCCGGACTGGTCGAATACCGTGGATTCGGGGAACGGCTGGATCTGGTTGGAGATGTGAATCCACCAGAAGTCCAGGCCCACCGACAGGTCGCGGATCGGCTGATAGACGAAGCCCAGGGTCACGTTGCGGGCCTTTTCCGGGGCCAGGTCGGTGTTGCCGCCGATCTGGTTGAGGAACTGCTGGCCGCAGTCACGCCCGCCGTTGCCGCCGGGCTGCACCACGCCGCCGGTACAGAGCACCGGGTCGTTGTAGTAGCCCTGGGTGTAGGTGATGCTGCGCGGCGCATACAGCTCGTACAGCGACGGTGCGCGGAAACCTTCACTGTAGGCGCCGCGCACCACCAGCTCCTTGAGCGGCTGGTAGCGGAACGAGTATTTCGGGTTGGTGGTGCTGCCGAAGTCGCTGTATTTGTCGTGGCGGATGGCGACGGACAATTCCAGGCTGTCGAGCACCGGCACGTTCAGTTCGGCGTAGGCCGCCTTGACGCTGCGATCGCCCTCGACGCTGCCGGACGGGTCGATGCCCAGGCTCTGGATGTCACCGGCGAACTCTTCGTAGTCCTGGTGGAATTTCTCCTTGCGGTACTCGCCGCCCAGGGCCAGGCCGGAGGGCCCGGCACCGAACCAGTCGCCGATCTCGCGGCTGACGCGCCCATCGAAACCGACGACCCGGCCGACTGCCGTGGAGTAGGCGCCGTGGTAGGCCGCCTGCTCGATGTAGTCCTGGCCGGCCTGGGTCTGCGGGCCGAACGGGTTGAGCAGGCCGCTGGCCAGGCCGGCGATCATCGCGCGGTCGCTGACGTAGCCGTTTGTGACGCTGGAGACCACCTTGTTCTGGTTGTAGGAGGCACCGAGGTTGTAGTCCCAGCCAGCCACCAGGCCGTCGAAACTCAGGACGAAGCGCTGGCTGGTGTTCTGGTCCTTGGATTCCCGCGCGCCGGCGGCGGTTTCGCGCCAGTTCACGCCGATCGGCTGGCTCGGGTCGAGGCTGAAGCCGGTCGGCGCCGGGGTGATGCCGTTGCCCGGGTAGTAGGGCGAGGAAGAGTCCAGGCTCAGGCCGGTGAGGGGCGCCGGTCCGACCGCCGTAGCGTTGTTGTTGCGCGACCAGAAGTATTCCAGGTTGACGTTGTGGTCGTCGGCCAGCTTGGCGGTGCTCTTGCCGAAGAACGAGGTTTTTTCGGTCTCCGGCACCAGGTCGATGTACTCGCGGGTACTGAAGCGGCACAGGCCCTGGCGGGCAATCAGGTTCGGCCCGTTGCAGTTGCTGCCGGCCAGCGGGTTGGTGGCGTTGTCGCCCTGGGTGTAGTTGCCCGGAAAGGCCGTGCCCGAGGTCTGGTCGAGGCCGCGGCCGGGGCGGTAGTCGGTGGCGAAGGAGCGGTCGTTGGCATCGAGGTTCTGCTGCTTGTTGTAGTTGAACACCCCGAGCACGTTGAAGCGGTCTTCTTCCAGGTCGCCGAAGCCCCAGCTGGCGCTCATGTCCTTGCTCGCACCGCCGCCGCTGTGGGTCGGGGTTTCGCCGCCCAGGGTCAGTTGGCCGTCGGTCAGGGATTTCTTGGTGATGAAGTTGATCACGCCGCCGATGGCGTCGGTGCCGTAAAGAGCCGAAGCGCCGTCGCGCAGCACTTCGACCCGGTCGATGGCGGCGAAGGGGATCATGTTCAGGTCCACCGCGCCGCCGGCCGAGTTGGTGCCCGACAACGCGTTGTTGGCCAGGCGCCGGCCGTTGAGCAGCACCAGGGTCTTGTTGGCGCCGATGCCGCGCATGTCGGCGAAGGAGGCGCCACCGGTGGCGGCTCCCACCGAGCCGGCGCTGTTGTTGATCGACTGGCTGCCGGTGATGCGCTGCACCAGTTCGGCGGTGGTGCTCACCCCCTGTTTGCGCAACTCTTCGGCGCGCAGGATGGTGATCGGCACCGCGGTTTCGGCATCGACCCGGCGGATCGCCGAACCTGTCACTTCGACCCGTTGCAGCTGGGTGGTGGGCGCCACGGCCGCGGCACTGGCGGCCGGGACGGCGGCGCTGCTGTCGGCGTCCTCTTCCGCGGCTTGCGTGGTGCCGGCGCCCAGGCCCATGGCCATCAGGTACAGCGGGACAAAACGGTGCCGTTGCAGCGTGGTCACCAGTGGCTTGAGCGTGAAACGTGGAATGTTCATCAGCATGATTACTTCCGACTTTTTAGACGTTTATCGAAATGGCCTTGTGAGCCCTCATTGCTCCGGCTGGGTTGTACCGACCCCGGAAAACCACTTTCTTCAAGCAAGCCGATCCCCTCCGCAGGCGCGTGGCGCCTTGCGGTCGGCCGATTGCGACGGGATTTTTCGAGGCAGTGCCTGGCGCGTCCCTCAGGGGGCGCCAGGCACTGCCTTCATCGGGTGGTCATCACGGATATCCTGGTGATTCCCGAACGTTCGATGGAGGCCATGGCCTTGGCCACCTGGCCGTAGTTGACGGCGGCGTCGGCCTGCAATTGCACGCGTACCTCGCTGTCCTTGGCCTTGACCTCCTTGAGGCTGCTTTCCAGCAGCTCGGGGGCCACTTCGGACTTGGCCAGGTAGAACTTGCCGTCCTGGTCGACGCTGACCACCACCGGGTCTTTTTTCTCGGCAGGGGCCACGGCGTCGGTCTTCGGCAGGTTGACCTTGATCGCGTTGGTCATCAGCGGGGCGGTGACGATGAACACCACCAGCAGCACCAGCATCACGTCCACCAGTGGCGTGACGTTCATTTCACTGAGCACTTCGTCGCTGTCTTGAGTAGAGAAGGACATCAGCTGGCCTCCCGTACGGCGTGGGCGGTCTTGCTGGCGATGGCCTGGCGGCTGATGGCGAAGGCGCTGCGCTGGGCCAGGGCGTCGAAGTCATGGGCGAAGTCGTCCATGCTGGCCGAGGCCAGCTTCAGGCGGCGCAGGAAGAAGTTGTAGATCAGCACCGCCGGCACGGCGACGGCGATGCCCACGCCGGTGGCGATCAACGCATGGCCGATCGGCCCGGCCACGGTTTCCAGGCTGGCCGAACCGCTGGCGCCGATGCTCTGCAGGGCCTCCATGATCCCCCAGACCGTACCGAACAGGCCGATGAAGGGCGCGGTGCTGCCGATACTGGCGAGCACCGCCTGGCCGCTTTCGAGGGCTCGGCGCTCCTTCTGGATCTGCTGGCGCAGGTTGCGCTCCAGGCGGTCGGCGCGGTTGATGGTGTGGGCCAGCTGCTGGGTGGTGCGCGGCGACTCTTCCACCAGCAGGGCCTCGAAGCCGCTGCTGGCGATGCGCGCCAGGGAGCCGGGGTACTGGCTGGCGTGCTCGGCGGCGGTGAGCAGGTCCGGGGCGCTCCAGAAGGCCTTGCTGAACTGCCGGTTCTGGGTCTTCTGCCGCAGGTACTGCGCCGACTTGACCAGCAGCAGCGCCCAGCTGACCACGGAAAACAGCACCAGGGCCCAGAGCACGCCGGGGACAATCAGGGATGTCAGGGAATCGTTCATGGCTACACCTCGCATGCGTAAACAGGTTGTGAGTTCAGGTCAGGCCGCGGTCATTGCGGCAATTTGAAATCGATGGTCTGGGTGGCGAAGCCTTCGATCGGCGTGTCGCCGCGCTTGGCCGGGATGAATTTCCAGTTCTTCACCGCGGCCACGGCGGCCTCGTCCAGTTGCGGCTTGCCGCTGGAACGGGTGACTTCGACGCTGCCGGCACGGCCGTTGGGCAGCACCTTGATGCGCAGCACCACGGTGCCTTCCCAGTTGCGGCGCAGGGCCAGGGACGGGTATTCCGGCGGCGGGTTGCCGAGGCTGGCCAGGCCGGAAACCGCCGCCGATTCCTTGACCGGCCCGGGGGCCGCGGCAGGAGCGGCGGCCGGCTGGCTGGGCGCCGCGGGCGCGGCCGGTGGCGCGGGGGCGGGTGGAGCCGGCGTTTTCGGCGGCTCGGGCTTTTTCACCGGCTTGGGCTTTTCGATGGGCTTGGGTTTCTCCACCGGCTTGGGCGGTGGCTTGAGCGCGTCTTCGTCTTCCACCGGTTGCTCGGGTTCGGGCGGCGGTGGAGGCGGCGGAGGTTCCGGGGTAGGCGGCGCGGGCGGGGTCGGGCTGCTCAGCTCGACGGTCATTTCCGGGATTTCCGGGGGCGTTTCCAGTGGCGCGGCGCGGGTCTGCTGGAAGAACCACCAGGCGCCACCATGGAGCAGGGCCGAGACCGTCACCAGCAACAGCACCTGGCGCTTGCTCAGGCCTCCGGGTTGCGATGCATTGCCCTTATAAGGACGGCCCCGCGCAACCTGGACGGCGGCTTCATCGTCCAAGGGCCTCGGCAGGGTTCTGTTCTTTACCGCATCGTTCATTAAAGCTCCCTCGGTCGGATGAAGGGCAATAAGGCACCGTTCGAACATTGGCTGGAATGTTCGAAAGTCGGGTTTAACTTTTTCAAGGGTGAGCAAAAGCCGATAGTTGAACTATCCGGTTGAACGGCCCTGTGCAAACGAGTGGCTTAACGCCTTCGGCTTAGATTGTTCATTACCACTCCCTGGAACATTGTTGTGGGATGAGTTGGTGTTTGTAATGCACCTGTCTCGTACTCGTTACCTATAGCAACCGCTATGCCAGATTGTGTCGGTCTTTATGCAATTGGCGACGGCTCGTAGCGTATGTCGCATTTATATAAATTTGCGAGAAAAACTGGCGCAGCAATATATATTCAGCACCTCGAAAAGTTGACCTTAAATGCTTTTTGCGGGCGAGCCTGCCTGCCCTGGGTTATCCGCTTTTCAGCCGGAAACAGGGGCGATCAGTACCATGGCCAACGCACTAAAAAGTGTCTGGCGAATTGATTTGGTGCAAATAAACAGTGACTAGCCGGTCATTGCCTGGAGGTCCTTGATCTTGTTGTTTTCAGGGCTCTGCATAGGGCCTCTGTAGTCTTTACGGCCCGTTCGGGGAGCATTCTTGAGTATCCATGGCGCGCTCGCCTGCCCGTCATTGAGCAGGGCGATGACGGAGCTCTTATTAACCTGCTGGGGGTGCGGATAATTAATCGGTGCGTACATTGAATGTATGTAAACAGCGGTCCGCTCATTACCCAGTGGTCGATGCATTGATATTGAATTGCCTTATTGTCGGACAACGCTCTGATCATCCACTTTTAACGCGCTTTGGCACGTTTGTTTGTTGTCGAATACGCAACGATAGAAATACGGCTTTCGCTCGGTGAAATGTCACCGAGTGCAAAATGAAGTTGGCTGCTTAGTGGTTCAAAAACAGTCGACGATCGGTCTTGTCGAGGCTTCTTCCGTCGACGCTACTTGGACAGTGGCGAGACCGGGCTGGGGGCGAATGTTTGTATCGGGATACGCTAGGCAGTACCTGGGAAGACTGGCTTGGATATCGGTACCGGGAGAGGGTGGGCTTTATAACAGCCGCTACCGCCAGCCTGAAAGTTGCCCCATCGACTGGAGCAGGGGGCATCGCCAGAGACTGGCACAGGCAGCGCCGCGTAGCGTGCGCAAGGTCGATCGTCGATGACGCACAGGGCGCGAGGGCCGGTCCGGGCAGGGCTGCCGGACGAGGCGGAACCAGGGGCGAAACGGTGGAGCCAATAGCGGAAAACGCCGGTGAACATGACTGCACATCGCACATGAGACTTCCTTATCGCCAGTCTCAGCTCAACGAGCTTTTGGCTCGCCGTCTGCACTTTATGGGGACGCGGATAGCGTCCGATGATTGCTATTGGTGCGGGTAGGCACCGTCGATGCGGCTCTTGCGGTGGGTCGATTCGCAAGCTGCAGGTGCATGGGAAAAACGTGCCAGTTTCAGGTACGTTCGTGCAGTTTTCTTCGCCTATGCCCGCCAGGCCTTGTTTGGCGGGGCCTGGCGGTGGGCTGTCGAAGTTGGCGGGGCCGGGGCGGCCCGGCTCGCGATAAAAATCCTCGGGACGACAAGCTCGCCCGTGCCCATAAAAAAGCCCGGCGCATCAGGCCGGGCTTCTTGGGCTTTGCAGAGTGCTGCGACTCAACGACGGCGCACGAACCGGCGCCACAGCCAGACCCAGATCATCACCAGCGGGAAGGCCAGGATCAGGAATGGCAGCACATAGCTGCCTTTTTCCAGGGCTTCGGCAGTGCCGTAGGCGAGGTTGTCCAACAGGTTGTCGAAGGCCTGTTGCAGGGTCGAGCCGCGCTGGCTGCTGTCGGTGGGCACGAAGTTCAGAGTCAGGCGGTTGGTGTCGAGCCGGCGCTGCTGCCCGGCGGCGACCTGGGCCAGGGCCTGCAGGTCGTTCTCGATGCTCGCCTGTTCCTTGCTCAGGGCGATCAGGTCGCTGACGGTGATGTCCTTGCGCGCCGCCAGCTGGTCGAGGCGTTGCTGCTGGGCCTTGAGCCGTTCCTGCTGGCGCTGCACGTCGGCCACGGCGTCGGCCAGGTCTTCGGCGCTGGTGATGCGTTCGCCGATTTCGGCGCCCTGGGCGGCCAGCGCGACTATCGGTTCGACGCCGTCGGGCACGATGCGCAGGATCACCTGGGCGTGGTACTGGCCTTGTTGCAGGCGCAGGATGTTGCAGGCGCCGAACTTGGCGTTTTCGCAGGCTTCGCGGGTGGCGGCCAGGCGCGGCGCGATCTGCGCCGAGGGCAGCGACAGGCTCAGTTCATGTTCATAGGCCAGTTGCGCGCCGGCCTTGCCCTGGGCGCCGCCGACCGCCACCGAGGACGAACGATCGCTGGGGGAGCAGGCGGCCAGCAGCGTGCTGAGCAGCACCACGGCGAGGCTGCGCAGCGGGGTGGGGGTGTCGTCCTGAGGGTGCATGGTCGCTCCTTGAAATAAATGATCGTGCCCGGGGCAGGCGGGACGGCTGCGCATCTTATCGTCGATTGCTCGGGGAGGGGCGAGAATGTGGTGTCGCCGCGACTTATCGCCAGGGATTTGCCGGATGGATACGGCTGGGCGCGGGCACCGCTTCGGCGTACACCTCAGGGACCGATGATCCGTGCCTCGGTCATCGCCATCGGCAACGGAGACCCGTCATGAGCTCGCTCGAGTTACCCGAAGGTTATGCCCCCTTGTCCCGCAGCAGCCCGCTGCTGGAGCTGATCGGCCCGGTGTATTGCCGTGGCAGCGGCCTGCAACTGGAGATCGGCCTGCGCGCCGACCACCGTCACGCCAACGGGCGTGGCACCGTGCACGGCGGCATCCTCGCCACCCTGGCCGATATCGGCATGGGCTACGCCATGGCTTTCGCCAGCGATCCGCCGCTGCCACTGATCACCGCCAGCATGCACCTGGACTACCTCGGCGCGGTGCAGGTCGGCGAATGGATCGACGTGCGCCTGGAACATTCCAGGCGCGGCCGGCAGATGGCCTTTGCCACCGTCACCCTACAGGTCGGCGAGCGGGTGGTGGCCAGGGCCAACGCGGTGTTCGCGGTGCCGGGTGACTGAGGGCAGGGCAGGTGTGTGGGGCGCTTTTGCGAGCGCTTCGCGCTCGATCGCAGGCTTCGCCAGCGGCTACCGGGGAAGCGATCTGTACCGTTGGCGGGAGGGGCAGTGGGCTTGTGTAGCCGCTGCCGCAGGCAACCCCTCTTAGTCCGCGGGTGCAACTATCTGCTTCCACTCCAGGCCAAAGCGCGCCAGGTACTTGCGCAGGCGGTCGGCGTCATTGGGCTGGGCCTTGGTCTGGCGGGACACGCCAAACAGCTTGCGTCCGGCATCGGACAGGCTGTCGGCCTGGCGGCAGACCTCGATCACCGCCTGCAGTTGCAGGCGGTCGAACAGGTCAAGTTCGACCCTGTCGCCCAGCAAAGTGGCCAGCGGATCCTGCTCCTGGCTCAAGCCCCAGGCATACCGTAGCCGCTCGATTTCTTCTTCGGCCTGGGCTTCGTCGATGCGCCCGCTGTCGGCCAGGGTGGCCATGCGGGTAATGGACGCCGACAGCTCGCGGAAGTTGCCCAGCCACGCCGCCTCGCTGGAGCTGGCAAACGCCAGGTAGCGCCGCCGCGCCTCAAGGTTGAAGCGCACCAGGCGCCCTTGTTCGCGGGCATGGCGTTCCAGTTCGAAATCGATGTTCGGCTCGATGTCCTCACGCCGCCCGGCCAGCCCCGGCAGGTTGAAGGTCCAAAGGTTGATCCGCGCATACAGGTCCTCGCGGAACAGGCCCTGGGCGACTCGGCCGCGCAGGTCGCGGTGGGTGCCGGCGATGATCAGGAAGTCGCTGTCCACTTCCTTGTCCGAGCCCATGGGGAAGAAGCGTTTCTCCTCGATGGCCTTGAGCAGCATCGCCTGTTCGTCGAGCCCCAGTTCGCCGATCTCGTCGAGAAACAGCATGCCGCCGTCCGCCGCCCGCAACAGGCCGTCGCGGGCGTTCTGGGCGCCGGTGAAGGCGCCCTTGATATGCCCGAACAGCGCCGACATGGCGCCGTCGCCGCGCAGGGTGGCGCAGTTGACCTCGACAAAACGCCCCTGGACCTGATGCCGGCCGCGCTTGAGCTCATAGATGCGCCGGGCCAGGAACGACTTGCCGGCACCGGTGGGGCCGATCAGCAGCATCGGTGCTCTGGAGCGCAGGGCGACTCGCTCGATCTGTTCGATGGAACGGTTGAACGCGGCGTTGCGGGTGGCGATCCCGGACTTGAGGAAGGCCAGGCCCTCCAGGCGCTTGCCGGCGAAGCGCGAGGCGATGCGGTCGTAGCGCGACAGGTCGAGGTCGATCAGGGCGTGGGTGCCGGTGGCGTGCTCCTGCGGGTCGCGGCGCCGCGCCGGGGAGGTCTGGATCAGCCGCGCCGGCAGGTAGCGCGCCTCGGTCAGCAGGAACCAGCAGATCTGCGCCACGTGGGTCCCGGTGGTGATGTGCACCAGGTAGTCCTCGCGCTCGGTGTCGAAGGGGTAGGCGCTGGTGAAGTCGTGCAGGGCGCCGTACACCTCTTCGAAATCCCAGGGGTTCTTCAGGCCCATGGGGTGCAGGCGCACCTCGGTCTGCGGCGATACCTGGCGAATGTCGCTGGCCACCCGCTCGGCCAGGCTGACGTCCCGGGCGTCCAGGCCGTGGATCAGCTCCAGGCGGTGGATCAGCACGTCCTGCTGCTGGCACAGGCCGACACTGGGGCGCCAATGGTTCCAGCGGTTGGCGCCCTTGCCGACGCGATCGAGGGTGGAACCGACAAAACCTATGGCGACCGTGGGCTTGCCTGACATATTTATACCTGAAGATAAAAACGATAAACAAAGATATAAAATTATCAGCAGCTTTGTCTCGAAGACTCGCCAATGAAAAATCATTTAAAAATAAAATCGTTATAAATCAATAATTTAAAAAATAATTCGCACAGAAAAATAAAACTGGCACAGCGGCTGCAATCTCTCTGGCAACGAACAAGACAAACAGAGCGAGACGCCAAGATGGCCAACTTCCAGCTGTTCAACACCCAACAGGCCAAAGCGCCAGCGAGCAACACCCTGAACGCCGCCCAGGCCCCGGCCTATGCCTACAACGCCAAGCACCGCCTGGCCCAGCTGGCGGTGACCGGTTGCCTGAACTCGACCTTCTACACCTCGCCCGAAGGCCAGCTGGAAGCGGTGCTGCAACTGGTGAACGAAGTCGACAGCCGTTTCGTCGCCCAGGCCGCGCGTTACGCTCGGCAACAGGGTCATATGAAAGACATGCCGGCCTTGCTGCTGGCGGCGCTGACCGCGCAACGCTCGGCCCTGGTGCCGGAGCTGTTTGCCCAGGTGGTGGACAACGGCAAGATGCTGCGCAACTTCGTGCAGATCCTGCGCAGCGGGGCGACCGGGCGTAAATCCCTCGGGTCGCAGCCCAAGCGCCTGGTGCAGAACTGGTTGAACAGCGCCACCGAACGCCAGCTGTTGCAGGCCTCGGTGGGCAACC
This sequence comes from Pseudomonas sp. LAMO17WK12:I10, assembly GCF_900215185.1. Taxonomy (NCBI): domain Bacteria; kingdom Pseudomonadati; phylum Pseudomonadota; class Gammaproteobacteria; order Pseudomonadales; family Pseudomonadaceae; genus Pseudomonas; species Pseudomonas sp. LAMO17WK12:I10. The sequence goes on from NZ_OBDX01000013.1 coordinate 42,620, forward strand.
AGCCGTCGCTGGCGGACGTGGTCAAGATGGTGCACCCCAAGCCAGGCGAGGCCTGGCGCGCAGCCTTCTTCGCCTGGTTGATCGGCAAACCGGTGGATGTGCAGGCGCTGCCTGAGCTGACCCGCGCCTTGCTGGCCTTTCGCAGCGGTGCGACCACGATGGTGCCGCAGGTGCCGTTCCAGTTGCTCGGCAACGAAACCCTGAGCCGCGAGCAATGGGCCGAACAGGCGCACAATATGGGCTGGCAGGGGCTGCGCATGAACCTCAACACCCTGGCTCGCCATGGCGCGTTCCAGGTGCCGGGCTGCACCGAGTATGTGGCGGCGCGGCTGGCGGATGCCGCCGAGGTGGCCAAGGCCCGGGTCTACCCGTACCAGTTGCTGGCGGCCTACCGCATGGCCGGGGACGAGGTGCCGCAGCCGGTGCGCGAGGCGTTGCAGGATGCCCTGGAGCTGTCGCTGGCCAACGTGCCGGCGCTGCAAGGCGCGGTGGTGGTGTGCCCGGATGTCTCGGGGTCGATGCACAGCCCGGTCACCGGTTATCGCCAGGGCGCCACCACGGCGGTGCGTTGCATCGATGTGGCGGCCCTGGTGGCGGCAGCGGTGTTGCGCAAGCAGCCGGCGGCGCGGGTCATGCCGTTCGAGGTCGGGGTGGTGGATATCCGCCTCAACCCGCGGGACAGCGTGATGAGCAACGCGCAGAAACTGGCGGCCATCGGCGGTGGCGGGACCAACTGCTCGGCGCCCCTGGCACAACTGGCCAATGCCAAGTGCAAGGTGGACACCCTGATCCTGGTCTCGGACAACGAGTCGTGGATCGATGCGCGGCGTCATGGCGCCACCGAAACCCTGCGCCAGTGGGAGCGGATCAAGGCCATCAACCCGCAGGCGCGGCTGGTGTGCATCGATATGCAACCCGGGGCCACCACCCAGGCGCCGGACCGCGAGGACATCCTCAACGTTGGCGGCTTCAGTGACGCGGTGTTCGATGTGATCCAGCAGTTCACCGCGGGCAACTACGGTGCGCAGCACTGGGTCGAGGCGATCGAGGCGATGGCGCCCTGATCGGCAAGGCATGAGATAAACCGTGCGCCGCTCACCCGGCGCACGCCGAAGAATTTTCGTTCATTGGCCCTGAATGCCGCTGTGACTACATCCAAAGACGTCCCAGCAAATGTTGTCAGGGCCCGTGAAGGCACGAATGCCGGTGGCTGTACATCCTGGTTATGCCGGTTCGATTCCGGCTATCAGTCACTTCTTTTGTCGTGCCACCTTTTTTGCGATTTCAGCGACGAATGCTGATGGAACTACATCCCAGATTCGTGATGCGGGTTCGAGTCCCGCCGGTGCCTGAAAAGGCGCCGTAGTTCAACGGTCAGAACACGAGTGCACTGTTTCATCGACCCTTGTCGTCGCAGTTTTTTCTCCCGCCCGAGCGGGATGGCAGCGAATGCCACAGGTACTACATCGTGTCGCGGGTTCGAACCCCGCCAGCCGCAAGGCTGTAGCTCAGTCGGTAGAGCAAATGTGCCTGTTTTCTTGTCGCTGCCCGCAGGCCCTGCCTGCACCGATTGACCCGGCGAATGCCGGTGGAACTACAGGACAGCGTGGTCGCGGGTTCGATTCCCGCCAACCGCAAGGGAGTAGCTCAGTGGCAGAGCGCGCTGCATGTTCCGCCTTCACTGGTCGCCGTTTTATGCCGGACCACCGGCTACCGAACAAGGCTGGATTTTCAGCCACAGAAAAAAGAGTCAGGAACATGGAACACAAGACCTACCAACTGCTGGAAGTCGCCAACGGCAAGCCGATCAAGATGTGGACCGAGGGCGTGCCCGTGGAAAACGAAGCCCGCCAGCAATTGATGAACACCGCGAAGATGCCGTTCATCTTCAAGCACCTGGCGGTGATGCCGGATGTGCACCTGGGCAAGGGCTCGACCATCGGCAGCGTGATCCCCACCCTGGGTGCGATCATCCCGGCGGCGGTCGGGGTGGATATCGGTTGCGGCATGATTGCCGCCCGTACCTCGCTGACGGCGGCAGACCTGCCGGATAACCTGCACGGTCTGCGCAGCGCCATCGAACAGGCGGTGCCCCATGGCCGCACCTCGCCGCGCAGCGGCCGCGACAAGGGCGCCTGGGGCGACGTGCCGCGCCAGGCCGACCAGGCCTGGGCGGCCTTGCAGCCACGCTTCAAGGCGATCACCGACAAGTACCCGGCGCTGGCCAACAGCAACAACCGCCAGCACCTGGGCACCCTCGGCGGCGGCAACCACTTCATCGAGGTCTGCCTGGATGAGACCAACCGGGTCTGGTTCATGCTCCACAGCGGTTCCCGTGGCGTGGGTAACGCCATTGGCAACCTGTTCATTCACCTGGCCCAGGCGGACATGCGCCAGCACATCGCCAACCTGCCGGACCGCGACCTGGCCTACTTCGAGGAAGGCAGCCGGCACTTCGACGATTACGTCGAGGCCGTGGCCTGGGCCCAGGATTTTGCCCGGCACAACCGTGAACTGATGATGCAACTGGTGATCCAGGCCACCCGCCAGGTGATCCGCAAGCCCTTCGAGGTGGCGCTGGAGGCCGTGAACTGCCACCACAACTACGTGCAGAAGGAGCGCCACTTCGGTGAAGAGGTGCTGGTGACCCGCAAGGGCGCGGTGTCGGCGAAGAAGGGCGAGCTGGGGATCATCCCGGGATCGATGGGCGCCAAGAGCTTCATCGTTCGCGGGCTGGGTAACGAGGAGGCGTTCTGCTCCTGTAGCCACGGCGCCGGGCGCACCATGAGCCGCACCAAGGCCAAGAACACCTTCACCCTGGCCGACCAGATCCGCGCCACCGCTCATGTGGAATGCCGCAAGGACACCGCGGTAATCGATGAAATCCCGATGGCCTACAAGGACATCGACCAAGTCATGCACGCCCAGCGCGAGCTGGTGGAAGTGCTGCACACCCTGCGTCAGGTGGTGTGCGTCAAGGGGTAGAACAATGCACGACATGGACGCAGTAATAGAGGCCCCGCCCAGCTGGCATTACCAGCTGAGCGACTACGAAGCCCGCCGCGTGCGGGAAGTGATGGACACTCTGGACAGGCACAGCGCCTGGCTGGAACTGAGCCGCTTCGGCAACGGGTTCGTGCGGCAGGCCGCGGTGCGTGGATTGTCCGCGCAGCCATCGGCCGAGGCTTTGGCGGCGCTGCTGGAACGTCTCAACGATTGGGTGCCCCAGGTTCGCCAGGAAGCGGCCGTGGCCGTCGAGGCGTATTGGGCGCCGGAGCACGCCGGGCTGCTGTTGCAGACCCTGGCACCGTTGCTGGCCCTTGCCAGCAAGCAGCGGACCGACCACGGCGCGACTCTGGAGCGGGCCACCGCGGTGTTGCAACTGGCCCAGGTGCGCGACGAAGTGCAAGGGGCCTTTGGCGATTGCCGGGGCAAGGCCGCGCGCTTTGTCTTCGAGCTGTTGCTCAAGGGCGTCGAGGACCGGCCGGCGCTGCTGGCCATGGCGTTGCGCCACCCCGAGGTCAGCGTGCGGCAGATGGCGGTAGATGCCTGCGCCGAACTGCCCGATGAGCAGGCGGTGCCTTTGCTGGAAGCGGTGATGCGCAGCTGTAGTGCCAGTGTGCGGGTCAAGGCGTTGCGGCTGCTGTTGTCACGCTTGGCCGATTGTCGCGGGTACCTGGCGCAGGCCCTGCTCGACCCTTCGGGGGCCTTGCGTTGCCTGGCCCATTGGGCCGCGCCACGCCATGGGCTGGACCCACGGCAAGTGCTGCTGGACCGGTTGCAGCAGCCGGCTCCGGGCAACAAGCGCCAGTGGCTGGGCCTGCTGGGGCTGGTCAGGGAGCTGCGGGAGCCGCAGGCCGACGCCATGCTGCAACAGGCCCTGGCCTCGAAGGCGCTGACGGTGCGCCTGCTGGCCCTGCAGACCCTCGGCGAACGTGGCGTGGCCCAGCAGCTGGTGGCCCTGGACGATCCGTCGGACAAGGTCTTCAACTGCGCCCTCGGCCTGCTGCGCGAGCAGCCCTGGGCGGCGTTCGAAGAGGCCCTGGAACAGCGGCTGGACCAGCACTGGCATGCGCTGCCGAAGGCGCGTCGCTGGGCCTTGCTGGGGCTCAAGCCGGGCTGGCGCCAGTTGCAATACCTGCTGTGTCGCCTGGATCGGGCGGGCAGCGAAGCCGCTTATTGGCGCGAGGCCCTGACCCGTTGGTGCGATGCCCGTTACGCGATGTTCGACCCGGTGACCCCCAAGCCACTGCGAGAAGCCCTGGCGCAGCGGTTGCAGGCGATGGAGGAGGCCGGTGAAGTGCCTCGCGGATCGCTCAAGCGCCTGTTGTGAATACCGATGTACAAGGCGATCAGGCCAGCGCTGAGGTGCTGGCGATCGTCGATTGAACAGGACAAGGAATCATGGAATTCAATGAACGCTACCCGCTGAGCAGCGCCATGCGCGAGCGGGTACTGGGTGAGCTGGCGCGGATCGAGCGCGAGCGTAACGTGCAGGTGTTGTATGCCTGCGAATCGGGCAGCCGGGCCTGGGGCTTTGCCTCCACCGACAGTGACTACGATGTGCGGTTCGTCTATGTGGAGAAGCCCGAGTGGTTCATCCAGGTGGACACCGGGCGGGACGTGATCGAGCGGCCGCTGGACGATGAGCTGGACATCAGCGGTTGGGAGTTGCGCAAGACCCTCGGGTTGCTGCGCAAGTCCAACCCGACCCTGCTGGAGTGGCTGGATTCGCCCCTGGTGTATCGCAGCGAGCCGGCGGCAACCGCGCGCCTGCGAGAGCTGGCGGAGGCCTTCTACAGTCCGCCGGCGGCACGCAATCACTACCTGTCGATGGCCAGGAAGAACTTTCGCGGCTACCTGCAAGGCGACAGCGTGCGGCTCAAGAAGTACTTCTACGTGCTCCGGCCGTTGCTGGCGGTGCGCTGGATCGATCAGGGGCGCGGCCGGCCGCCGATGACCTTCGCCGAGCTGCTGGGCACCGTCGACCATCGGCCACTGCTGGACGAAGTGGATGAGTTGCTGGCCTTGAAACGCAGCGCCGACGAGTCTGCTTACGGGCCGCGGCGCCCGGCGCTGCACGCCTTTATCGCCGCCGAACTGGAACGCCCGGTGCCCAAGCTGGCGCGCACCCATCAAGACAATGCTGTGCTGGACGCCTACTTGCGAGACAGCGTCCGGCACTACGCCTGAGGAATGTGATGAAACAGGATGTCATCGAACTGGACGGCGCCATCGGCGGCGGCCAGGTCCTGCGCAGTGCCCTGAGCCTGTCGATGCTCACCGGCAAGACCCTGCGCATCCACAACATACGGGCCCGGCGCAGTCGCCCGGGGTTGCTGCGCCAGCACCTGTCCGCGGTGCTGGCGGCCGCGCAGGTCTGCGCGGCCAGGGTCTCGGGCGCCGAGCTGGGTTCCCGGGCGCTGACCTTCGAGCCGGGGCCGATTCGCGGCGGCGACTACTGTTTCGCCATCGGCACCGCCGGCAGCTGCACCCTGGTGTTGCAGACCCTGTTGCCGGCCCTGATGCAAGCCCCGGAGCCCAGCCGCGTGAGCATCAGCGGCGGCACCCACAACCCGCTGGCGCCACCGGTGGATTTCCTCCAGCAGGCCTGGCTGCCGCAACTGCGGCGCATGGGCGGGCAGGTGGAGTTGCAGCTGTTGCGTCATGGTTTCGTTCCTGCCGGCGGCGGCGAGCTGGAGGCTTTTATCCAGCCTTCGACCCTGCAACCCCTGCACCTGGAACAGCGCGGCGAATTGCTTGGGCGTCGGGCCTGGGCCTTGAGCGCCGGCCTGCCGGAGCATGTGGCGGAGCGCGAGTTGCGCCGGGTCGGCAGCCGCCTGGACCTGCCTAGGGAGCACCTGAGCCCGGTGCGCCTGGATGAGCAATGCGGCCCGGGCAACGTGCTGTTGCTGGAGTTCGTCTTCGAGCACCTGACCGAGCTGTTCAGCGGTTTTGGCCAGAGCAGCCTGCGGGCCGAAAGCGTGGCCGATCGGGCCATCGACCAGGCCCGCGAGTGGCTGGATTCCGGCGCGGCGGTGGCCGAGCACCTGGCCGATCAACTGTTGCTGCCCATGGCCCTGGCCGGCGGCGGGAGCTTCACCACCCCACGCATGAGCGAGCACCTGCAGAGCAATATCCGGGTGATCGAGGCGTTTTTGCCGGTGCGTATCGACTGTGCGACGGGCGTTCACGGGGTGCTGCGCATCGAGGTTCTAGCCCAGCGTCATTGAGTTTGTCCCTCACCAGATCCGGTTCTCTGCTTGCGGCAAGTTCTTGCGGGTCAAGGCCGGGATACGGCCGGAGATCGAACGCTTTGGGATGCTCAATCGCTTGATCCATTTCCTGGTGCGGCGCATGCGTGTTCCCGAGCCGCTGAGCCTTTACCTTTTGAGCTACCGTGGAAGCGTTCTGCGCGTGCCGGCCGAGGCTGTTCACCAGCATCCGACCTATCGCCTAGCGGACTTCCGGCACTGGAGTGAACAACCCGCGTAAGCCACCCGTCAGATGTAAGGCCCAGTCAAGCGAGGGGATGGTCATGTATCAACTTTATGGGACACAAGGCTCCGGCTCGGCCATCGTCGAGATCGCCCTGGAGTGTTGCCAGGTGCCGTACCGTATCGTCGAAGCCTCGTCCTGGGCGCCGTCGCCCGGGGCCGACGAGCTGGCGCGGCTCAATCCGCTGAAACAGGTCCCGACCCTGCAACTGCCGGACGGCAGTGTCCTCACCGAGAGCGCGGCGATCCTGATCGAGCTGGGCTTGCGTTATCCGCGCTCGGCGCTGCTGCCCGAGGATGAGAGCGCCCGGGCGCAGGCCATTCGCGGCCTGGTGTTTATCGCCGCTAATTGCTACTCGGCGATCAGCGTGATCGATTACCCGGAGCGCTGGCTGCGCGATGCCGATGAAGCGCTGAGGGCGCGGGTACGGGACGCGGCCCATGAGCGCCTGCACCGCAACTGGGAGGTGTTCGCCGATCAGTTCGCCACGCAGCTGTACGCCAGTGGTTCACCCCTGGCGGCCCTGGATTTCCAGGCGGCGGTGGTGTCGCGCTGGTGCGGCACGCGCGAGCATCTGCGGCGCGAACGCCCCGAGTGTTGCGATCTGCTGGAGCGCATCGACCGCCACCCGCAGGTGGCGCAGGTGCTGGAGCGGCATTGGCCGGACTGAATACAGCAGGGCGCGAGGCAGCAAAAGCCGTCGATGGTTGGGCGCGAGGCTCTTATACTCGCCGGCTTTCTTCAGGCTCATGTTTCATCGCCTATCGCTCATCTGCCCACTTTCAAGAGGAATGCCCCTTGGCCAACGAAACGGATCAGGATTTCTACAACCGCGCCGATGCCATCATCGAACTGGCAAACACCCATATCGGCGACAGCAGCCGCGGCAAGGCCAGTGCCTCGCTGATGTACGCCAACTCGCGTTTCGCCGCCTGGGTCAGCGCCTGCGGTTGCCGCAACGCCGAAGAACTGGCGGCGGCCAAGCAGCAGGCGGTGGATTATTTCGTCGAGGAATTCCGCCTGATGATGGAAGAGAACCTCACCGACTACATCGAGAATTTCTCGCGGTACATGAGCCCCCAGCAAGACTGAATTCTTCCCCTCCCGACAGGCTTCACAGCTGGGCTGTGAAGCTGTCCGGCACTCGACCCCTGGCTCTTCGGAGCCTTGGCGCTCCGCGGTTTTTTATAGCCTTGTGGCGTCTGCATCTGGCCGTGCATAGCGCTTTGATCTGAGGGCGGCGGGGCCGCGGCAACCGCTGGTCCAGTTGTCTCCCGGGCGCCCCCGGGAGCCGGCAATCGCTCGACTACACTGCGCCTGCGGCAGGCAATCCAGGGGCGTTTAATATCCCTCCGGGATGAGCACGGTCATGAGTTGCCAGGGCATTGCTGCGCCTGTGGTTACACCAGGAAACCTACCCAATCAGCAAGGAGTGCCAAACATGATCGTTCTTCCTCAACGTGTGATTGAAAACGGTACTGTCATCTCGCTACGCGGCGACTCGGGCAACTACATGTCGCGGATGGGCGCAACAGGGCTCGAACTGTCCAAGGGCGCCATCGACCAATACTGCAAGTTCAGGGTCACCCTGATCCAGATCGGCAACGACAAGAAGCTGGCATTGCAGGGCGACACCAACAAGTTCATGTCGCGGATGGGGGCGACCGGGCTTGAACTGTCCAAGGACAGCATCGATCAGTACTGCCAGTTCTCCTATGCCATCGACACCGCCAGCGGGCAGATTTCCCTGCGTGGCGACAACGGCAAATGGATGTCGCGCATGGGCGAGACCGGGCTTGAACTGTCCAAGGACGGCATCGATCGCTACAGCCAGTTCCTGGTGGTGGTCGAGGGCTAGCGCCAGGCGGTACCCGGCGTCGGGGCAGGTTTCTTGATTGGCGTGGCCAGCACTCCAGCGGCTGGCCACGAAGTCCCGGCGTCGATCAAGGGGGGATGCCTGGAAGGGGGGACAGGCAGATCGTCCCCCCGCTTAGCTGTGACGTTGCGTCTCAGGCCCTTACAGCCCCATCTCCAGTTCCAGCAGGTCCGCCAGCGGCTGGCGCCGGCGGATCAGTTTCACCTGGCCATCCTCGAACAGCACTTCCGGCAGCAGCGGCCGGCTGTTGTAGTTGGAGGACATGCTGGCGCCATAGGCGCCGGTGTCGTGGATCACCAACAGGTCGCCGACCCGGGCCTGGGGCAGCAGCTGCGGGGTCAGGCTTTCGTCGTCCTGGGTGAAGATATCGCCGGACTCGCACAGCGGGCCGCCGATCACGGTGGGCCGCAGTGGACGCTGCACCGCCTGGCCGTTGGCGTCGATCAGGCTCATGGCGTGATAGGCGCCGTACATGGCCGGGCGCATCAAGTCGTTGAAGCCGGTGTCGGCCAGCACGAAGTGATGATTGCCGGCGTCTTTCACCACCCGCACTTCGCTGACCAGGCAGCCGGCCTCGGCCACCAGGAAACGCCCGGGTTCGATTTCCATGCGCACGCCGTGGCCGAGCCAGGCTTCGATTTCCTCGCGGGCCTGGCGCCAGGCATTGGCATAGCGCCGCACGTCCACCGGCTCGTCGCCCGCACGGTACGGGGTGGACAGGCCGCCGCCGATGGAGAAGGCCTCGATGTCGTGGTCCAGGGACTTGACCGCCGCCACCATGGCCGCGCCGACCTGTTCCAGGTGCCCGTAGTCCACGCCGGAACCGATGTGCATGTGCAGGCCCACCAGCTTCAGGCCGTACTGGCGGATCACCGCCAGGGCTTCGCCGACCTGCTCGTGCCAGATGCCGTGCTTGCTGTTCTCGCCGCCGGTGTTGGTCTTGCGGCTATGGCCGTGGCCGAAGCCCGGGTTGATCCGCAGCCACACGCGGTGGCCCGGGGATTTCTCACCAAGCTGGCGCAGCATGTCGATGGAGCCGGCGTTGACCTCGATGTTCAGCTCCACCACCCGTTGCAGGGTGGCGGTGTCGAACAGGTCGCAGGTAAAGACGATGCCGGCCGGATCACCTTGCGGGCTGAACCCGGCCAGCAACGCCCGCTCGATTTCCCCCAGGGACACCGCGTCCACCCGCACCCCGGCCTCGCGGATCAGGCGCAGCACCTGCAGGTTGGAGCAGGCTTTCTGCGCGTAACGCACCACGTCGAAGGCCTTCAATTGCTGGATGCGCACCTTGATGGTCCGCGCGTCGTAGCACCACAACGGGGTGCCGTATTGGCGGGCGGCGGCGGTCAGTTGCTCGGGAGAAAAGGGAATGGCCATGGCAATCGTCTGTGGCGAGGAAAGAGGCCTGCATGATGCCGAGGGCGACGTATTCAATAAAATATCTATTCTTTGTATCTCGATTCAGTTTTGATATGGGTTGTGTGAATCAGCGTTTCAAACCTAGGAGCAAGCCGTGGACATTTCCCTGCGCCATATCGAGGTGTTCCGCGCCATCATGCAGGCTGGCAGCGTCACCGGCGCCGCGCGCCTGCTGTTCACCTCGCAACCCACGGTCAGCCGCGAGCTGGCGCGGCTGGAGAGCCTGTCCGGGCTGAGCCTGTTCGACCGCGAGGGCGGCCGCCTGCTGCCGACCGCCCAGGCGATGCTGTTGCTGGAAGAAGTGGAACGCGCCTATGTCGGCCTGGAGCGGATCAACAGCGTGGCGCAATCGATCCGCCGCTTCGAGCACGGCCAGTTGAGCCTGACCTGCCTGCCGCTGTTTTCCCAGACCTTGCTGCCGCGAGTGTGCAAGCACTTCCAGGAGCAACACGCCGGCATCGGCCTGAGCATCACCGCCCAGGAATCGCCCTTGCTCGAAGAGTCCCTCAGCGCCCAGCGCCACGACCTGGGCCTGACCGAAAGCGAACACCTGCCACGGGGCACCCAGGGCGAACTGCTGTTCTGCGCCGACATGGTGTGCATCCTGCCGGAGGGGCACCCGCTGCTGGCCAAGCCGCTGCTGCACAGCGAAGACTTTCGCGGGGTGGATTTCATCAACCTGTCAGGCCTGGACATTTATCGTCAGACCCTCGACGAGCATTTTCGCCAGGCCGGCGTCGACCGCCGGGTGGTGATCGAGACCACCAATGCCGCCTCGGTCTGCGCCATGGTGCGCCAGCAACTGGGGGTAGCGATCATCAACCCGCTGAGCGCCATGGAGGAGGCGGGCAGGGGCCTGGCGATCCGCCCGCTGCAGTTGTCGGTGCCATACCGGGTGATGCTGATCCGTCCGGATTTCCGGCCGTCATCGATTTTCGTCGAGGCCTTCTGCGCCTCCTTGAAACAGGAGGCCTCGGTGTTGGCCGCCGCCCTCGAGCGCCGGCTGCGACGGGAGTGAGGCCAGCAGGGCCGCCGTTGTGCGCCTAGGCTTGAAACGACCGGTAGCGTTTGTACCCCTTGAGGACTGTCTGTCATGTCGGAACCTGCAATGAGCGACACCGGAAAGCCCCTGAGCCGCGGCATTCCGCGCACGGTCTGGGCGCTGGGATTCGTCAGCCTGTTCATGGACGTGTCGTCCGAGCTGGTGCATAGCCTGTTGCCGCTGTACATGGTCGGCACCCTGGGTATCAGCATGCTGGCGGTCGGCATCATCGAAGGGGTGGCGGAAGCCACGGCGCTGATCGTGAAAGTCTTTTCCGGCGCCCTCAGCGACTTTATCGGCCGGCGCAAGGAACTGCTGCTACTGGGTTACGGCCTGGCGGCGCTGACCAAGCCGCTGTTCCCCCTGGCGAGTTCGGCGGAACTGGTGTTCAGCGCGCGCCTGCTGGACCGCATCGGCAAGGGCATTCGCGGCGCGCCACGGGATGCCCTGGTGGCGGACGTGGCCCCGGCGGAAATTCGCGGCGCCTGTTTTGGCCTGCGCCAGTCGCTGGACACCGTGGGGGCGTTCCTCGGCCCGATCCTGGCCATCGGCCTGATGCTGTGGCTGGCCAACGATATCGCCCAGGTCCTGTGGCTGGCGGTGATTCCCGCGGCGCTGGCCGTGGCGCTGTTGGTCTTCGCCATCCGCGAACCCGAGCATGCCCCCGGCAGCCGGCACTTCCAGTCGCCATTGCGGCTGGCCTCGCTGCGGCGGTTTTCCCGGCATTACTGGTGGGTGGTGGCCATCGGCGCGGCCTTCACCCTGGCCCGTTTCAGCGAGGCGTTCCTGGTGTTGCGGGCCCAGCAACTGGGCTTCTCCGCCGCCTGGGTGCCGCTGGTGATGGTGGTCATGGCCGGGTTCTACATGGTCTCGGCCTATCCGGTCGGCAAATGGTCGGACCGCATCAACCGCAGCGCCTTGCTCAGCGTCGGCCTGCTGTTGCTGATCCTCGCCGACCTGGTGCTGGCCTATGCCGAATCGGTGCCGCTGGTGCTGCTCGGCGTCGCCCTGTGGGGCCTGCACATGGGCTTCAGCCAGGGCATCCTCGCCACCCTGGTGGCCGACACCACGCCCGCCGACCTCAAGGGCACGGCCTTTGGCGTGTTCAACCTGTTGAGCGGAATGGCCCTGCTGCTGGCCAGCGTGATCGCCGGCTGGCTGTGGCAGGTCCATGGCGCGGCGCTGACGTTCTACGCCGGGGCGGGGTTTGCCGGCTTGTCGTTGCTGTTGCTGATGGGCAAGCCGAAGTCGCAGTGACAGCCTCTGGGGGGCAAGGTGCTAATGGCTCCCGCCGGGCTGGTCGGCCGACAGGCTCCAGACAATGGAGCTGAGGAGGCCCAGGTCGAGCAACAGGGCCTGCGAGCGCAGGACCTTGCGCAAGGGGGTGTAGTCGGCCTTGGTCGCCTTGAAGCTGGACCTTTCCAGCACATGGATATGCCTGGTCACCACAGTGACGGCCAGGTTGGCCAGCTGTTTCTCGGTGTCGGGCACCGCGATATCCAACTCTTGCAAGCGGTTCTGGAAGGCGCTGATGGCGTCTTTCTCACTGTCATCCCGGGGCTGGTAGAGGATCTTCTGCTCGGGGGCGCTTGCAGTAACTTTCTTGTACAGGGCGACCGACTCGTTGAAATGCTCCAGGGCCGCTGCCTTGGCCTCGGTGGCATGCAGGGTGTCCCGCAGTTCGAGGTACATCAGCATTTCGTGGGATTTCTGCAAGCCTCGGTGCAGCTCGGCGCCGGCGCTGGTCGAGAGTTTCTCGAGTCCTTTTCTGTCCGCGTCGAAGGAGGGGCCGGCACTGGCCTGGAGGCTGGCCAGCCCCGCCAGCACTATGCAAAAGCCGGTGTAGAGCAGGGATCTGATCGGGCGCATGTTCCGCTCCTCGTTATCGGGTCGATGAAGCAGGCGAAGGACTGGGTGGCATGCCGGGCTCTGCCCATGCGGCCTTTAGCGCTGTGATCCGGCTTCGACGGATAAGGCTCCACGCATCGGCCTGGACTGTCTCAGCCGTGAGTCAGTGGGCAGGAAGGCGTGGAAAACGAGTCTCGCCAGCCGCATGAGTTGAATGTAGCTGACGGATGGGTGGCTGCCAGCGGCCTCGGTCCGGCGTCTGCCGGGCCGCAAGACGAACCCGGCGCACCATGGGGTGCGCCGGGCGTATTGCCGGCCAGCCGCCGGATGTCGTGGGTCCGAGGGCCGGCCGTGGTGCGCGGTAAGCGTTAGCGTTCGATGGCCAGCGCCACGCCCTGGCCGCCACCGATGCACAGGGTGGCCAGGCCTTTCTTGGCATCGCGCTTGAGCATTTCGTGCAGCAGGGTCACCAGTACCCGGCAGCCCGAGGCGCCGATCGGGTGGCCGAGGGCGATGGCGCCGCCATTGACATTGACCTTGCTCGCGTCCCAACCCAGCTCCTTGCCCACTGACAGCGCCTGGGCGGCGAAGGCTTCGTTGGCTTCGATCAAGTCCAGCTGCTCCAGGGACCAGCGGGCCTTGTCCAGGCAGCGGCGGGTGGCCGACACCGGGCCGATGCCCATGATCGCCGGGTCGACCCCGGCGTTGGCGTAGGCGGCGATCTTCGCCAGCACCGGCAGGCCCAGGGCCCGAGCCTTGGCGGCGCTCATCAGGATCACCGCGGCGGCGCCGTCGTTCAGCGACGAGGCGTTGCCGGCGGTGACCGTGCCGTCTTTCTTGAAGGCCGGCTTGAGCTTGCCCAGGGATTCGGCGGTGGTGCCGGCGCGCGGCTGCTCGTCGGTGGCGAAGGCCACGGGCTCGCCCTTGCGCTGGGGAATCAGGATCGGGGTGATCTCATCGACGAAACGCCCGCCCTCGATGGCGGCCACGGCCTTCTGCTGCGAGGCGGCGGCAAAGGCGTCCTGGGCTTCGCGGGTGATGGCGTATTTGTCCACCAGGTTCTCGGCGGTGATGCCCATGTGGTAGTCGTTGAAGGCGTCCCACAGGCCGTCGCTGATCATGGTATCGAGGATCTGGCTGTGGCCCATGCGCAGGCCGGTGCGGGCACTGGGCAGCACGTAATTGGCCAGGCTCATGTTTTCCTGGCCGCCGGCGATGATCACCTCGGCGTCGCCGCAGCGGATCGCCTGGGCGCCCAGGTGCAGGGCCTTGAGGCCGGAGCCGCAAACCTTGTTCAGGGTCAGCGCCGGCACCGAGTGGGGCAGGCCGGCCTTGATCGCGGCCTGGCGCGCGGGGTTCTGCCCGGCGCCGGCGGTGAGCACCTGGCCCATGATCACTTCATCGACCTGGGCGCCGTCCAGGCCGGTCTGGGCCAGCAGCTGGCGGATCACCGCGGCCCCCAGATCGACCGCGGGAATGTTCGCCAGCGAACCCTGGAAACTGCCGACCGCGGTGCGGGTGGCGGCAACGATTACGACGTCTTGCATGGTCTGGTTGCTCCTCAGGCGAACTGCATTTCAGGCACGTGGGCCGGCACGATCAGCTTGCCGGCGGTCTTGCCGACGATTTCCTCGACGCTCACGCCCGGGGCGCGCTCCTTGAGGATGAACGCGCCGTTCTCGATCTCCAGGTAAGCCAGGTCGGTCAGCACGCGCTTGATGCAGTTGGCGCCGGTCAGCGGCAGGCTGCAGCGCGACAGCAGTTTCGACTCGCCGTCTTTCGAGGCGTGGGTCATGGTGACGATGATGTTGTCCGCGCCGGCCACCAGGTCCATGGCGCCGCCCATGCCTTTGACCAGCTTGCCGGGGATCATCCACGAGGCGATGTTGCCCTGCACGTCGACCTCGAAGGCGCCGAGCACGGTGAGGTCGATATGGCCGCCACGGATCATCGCGAAGGATTCGGCGGAAGAGAAAATCGACGCGCCGATGCGCGCGGTGACGGTCTGTTTGCCGGCGTTGATCATGTCGGCATCGACTTCGTCGTCGGTGGGGAAGGCGCCCATGCCGAGCAGGCCGTTTTCCGATTGCAGCATCACTTCCATGCCGTCGGGGATGTAGTTGGCCACCAGGGTCGGGATGCCGATGCCGAGGTTCACGTAGAAACCGTCCTGCAGTTCGCGGGCGACGCGTTGAGCCATTTGTTCGCGGGTAAGAGCCATTTTTTATTCTCCGTCAGTCGTTGGGCGGGCGATTACTTGCGCACGGTGCGCTGTTCGATGCGTTTTTCGAACGTGCCGCAAATGATCCGGTCGACGTAGATGCCGGGGGTGTGGATCTGTGTCGGGTCCAGCTCGCCCGGCTCGACGATCTCTTCGACCTCGACCACGGTGATCTTGCCGGCGGTGGCGGCCAGCGGGTTGAAGTTCTGCGCGGTGTGGCGGTAGACCACGTTGCCGAAGTGGTCGGCTTTCCAGCCTTTGACGATGGCGAAGTCGCCGGTGATGGACTCTTCCATCAGGTAGGCGCGGCCGTTGAATTCACGGGTTTCCTTGCCGTCGGCGACCGGGGTGCCGACGCCGGTGGCGGTGAAGAAGGCCGGGATGCCGGCGCCGCCGGCGCGCATTTTCTCGGCCAGGGTGCCTTGCGGGGTCAGCACCACTTCGATTTCGCCGCTCAGCAGTTGCTTCTCGAACAGGGCGTTTTCACCGACGTAGGAGGCCACCACCTTGCTGATCTGCCGGTCTTCCAGGAGCACGCCGAGGCCGAAGCCGTCGACACCGCAGTTGTTGGAGACCACGGTCAGGTCGCGGGTGCCGCGACGCTTGATCTCGGCGATCAGGTTTTCCGGAATGCCGCACAGGCCGAAGCCGCCGGAGATCACGGTCATGCCGTCCTTGAGACCTTCGAGGGCTTCCTCATAGGACGCCACGCGCTTGTCGAAACCTGCCATCTGCACATCCTCTTGTTATTGGTATTTGCGTTGCCAGCCGGCTGGCTGGCCGTATGAAGAGAGTGAGCAGCAGTGTTGCGCCAGGGGATTGATTTGTTAAGTTGATTTTTAAGGTTGATTGATAGATAAAGCTCAACAGTCTATCCCGAGGGCAGAGCATGACCGTCAAACAGATCCGCGCCTTTCTGGCGGTGGCCCAGAGCCTGAGTTTCGCCGTGGCCTGCGAGCGCCTGCACCTGTCGCAGTCGGCCCTGAGCCTGACCATCAAGGCCCTGGAGGACGGCCTCGGCGGGCGCCTGTTCAGCCGCAATACGCGCAATGTCGCCCTGACCCAGGAAGGCGAAGCGCTGGTGCCCCTGGCACGGCGCTTGATCGCCGACTGGGACAACGCCGAGGACGAGCTGCGCCAGCGCTTCACCCTGCAGCGCGGGCGGGTGACCCTGGCGGCCATGCCGTCCTTTGCCGGCAACCTGCTGCCGCCGATTCTCAAGACCTTTCGCGCGCGTTACCCGCAGGTCAACGTCACGGTCAACGACGTGATCAACGAGCAGGTGCTGGAGATGGTTCGCGACCGCCAGGTGGAATTGGGGGTGGCCTTCGAGCCGCAGCAAAGCGCGTCGCTGCAATTCACCCCGCTGTACATCGACCGCTTCGTGGCCGTGGTGCCCAGCGATTCACCCCTGGCCGACCTGAAGGACATCGACTGGCAATCGCTGCTGGAACAGCCCTTCATTACCCTGCAACGGCCGTCCACGGTGCGGGTGATGCTTGAAGAGCATTTGCTGGCGCGGGACATGAAACTGCCGGTGGAATTCGAAAGCCATCAACTGGCGACAGTGGGGCGCATGGTCGCCAGCGGTCTCGGCGTCAGCGCGGTGCCGGCCCTGTGCGCCGGACAGATGCGCGAGCTGGGCGCGCGTTGCATCACCCTGCGCGACCCGGTGGTGGAACGCGCCATCGGCGTGCTGACCAACCCCGGGCATGAGCTGTCCAGCGCGGCCCAGGCGCTGTTCGACATTTTGCGCGGGGCCGGTCTGGCCGAGCGCCTGTCGGGGGTTGCCTAGGAGCTCAGGCGCTCGGCCAGCAGCGGCAACAGCTGCTCGCAGGAGGCGGTGATCTTCAGGTTCAGCAGCTCGTCGGCGCGGGTCTTGCCGAAGTTGATGGCGATCAGCGGCTTGCCCTGGTCGGCCATGACCTTGCACAGGCGAAAGGCCGAATAGGCCATCAGCGACGAACCCACCACCAGCAGGCCGGCGGCCTGCTCGATGCTGTGCAGGGCCTTGGCCGCGGTGGCCTGGGCCACGTTTTCGCCGAAGAACACCACATCCGGTTTCAGCCGCTCGCCAGCGCAATGAGGGCAGCGGGGCACCTGGAAACGTTCTTCGAACACCGGGTCGAGCAGGGTGTCGCCGTCGGGCGCCTGCACCGCGTCGACGCCGGCCAGGTAGGGATTGTGCAGTTCCAGCAATTGCTGGATCGCCTGCCGATCGCTGCGTTGGCGGCAATCCAGGCAGACCACCCGGTGCAGGTTGCCGTGCAGTTCGATCACATCGCGGCTGCCGGCCTGGTCGTGCAGGGTGTCGACGTTCTGGGTGATCAAGCCGGCGATTTTCTGCCGCGCCTGTAAATGCGCCAGGGCCTCGTGGGCCGCGTTCGGCCGGGCCTGGCGGATCCGCGGCCAGCCGAGCATGGCCCGTGCCCAGTAGCGGCGCCGGGCCTTGGGTTCGGCCAGGAACTCCTGGTACATCATCGGTTGCTGGCCGCGCCGCACGCCGTCGTTGTCGCGGTAGTCGGGAATCCCCGAAGGGGTGCTGATGCCTGCGCCCGTGAGGACCATGAAGGGGCGCTCGGCCATCAGTCGCTGCAGCTGCTCCAGAGGGGTGTCCAGGGTGTCGGTCATGTGCGTCCTCGTACTCCGGCGGTGGCGCTGCGGACCGCAGCGAGGCCATACCTTGTGCCTGACGAGGAGTTTAGACAAGGGCGCGGGAGCTGGACGGTCGTGCTGCCGTTCAGCGTCCCGGGGAGGCGATTCAGGAGGCGTGCGGGTTGTCGTCCTGGGGTTCTTCGCTGTCTTGCTCTTGCCCCGGCAGTTCGGTGATCACGCTGAAGTCACTGACTTCCACCGCGCCCAGGCCGTAGCCCAGCAGGTGGAAGGAGAAGGCCTTGCGCGATTCCGGGTTGGCGAAGCTGAAGTCCATTTCCAGCGGCTGCTCGGGGGTGACCAGCATCTCTTCCGGCAGGCCCAGGGGCACGTCCTGCTCGCGCTCCTTGCCCTTGAGCAGGATGTAGGCGTTCTGCTGCGGGTCGGCCGAACGCACGGTGAAGCGCACGCGGGTCAGCGAGCCCTTGGGCATTTCCAGGTACTGCGCGCCGATCAGGTTGTCGGCCCAGTCATCCTTGATCTGCGCCTGCAGCGGGATGATCGCCGGGCTGCCGAACTGGTAGTGCAGGTTCAGCGGCGATTGCAGCAGGGTGCGGTCCAGGCCTTCGGCCCGGGCGCTGATCTGGCGCGCCCGCAGGCCGCCGTACTGGCCCTTGAAGGTGGCGCTGTCGGCGATGAAACCGGGGCTTGCGTAGTAGCGGCAACGCTGCTGGAAATCGCACTCGGTCAGGGTGCCCTGGCCATCGTGATAACGCAGCTTGCCGTTGGTGTAGGACATGATCTCCCGGCCCAGGGCGTAGTCGCGAAATAGCGAGCGGCCGCTGAGGCTGTCCGGTACCTGGAAGCCGAAGTAGTCGAGCACCGAGGCGCTCAGGTCGACATGGCCGTAGGTCCCGGACTTGAGTTTGGGCAACTGCGTCTGCTCCGGGGCGAGCATCAGGTTGAAACCCCAGGACGAGGCCAGGCGCACGCCATCGATGCCGTGGGATTCGTCCGAGGTGATCACCACCAGGGTGTCCTTGAGCACGCCCTGGCGCTCCAGCTGGTCCATGAACTCACCGATGGCATCGTCCAGGTAGGCCACCGCGGCCTGCTTGGGTGTGTCGAAGCGGTTGAGGTATTCCTCCGGCGCGGAGTAGGGCTGGTGGGTGCCGACGGTCAGCAGGGTGAGCATCCACGGCTGCTTCTGCTTTCTCAGCTGGCCGACATAGTCCAGCGCGCCTTCGAAGAAGGCCTTGTCGTCCTTGCCCCAGGGGAAGTCCAGGTAGTTGGCGTTGCTGAACCACTCCAGGCCGTGGGTCGAGTCGAAGCCGATGTGCGGCATGATCTTGTCTTTGGCCATGAAGCGCAGGCCGGCGCCTTGCAGGTAATGGGTATTGAAACCCTGCTTGCGCAACTGGGCCGGCAGGCAGGCCTGGTTGCGCTGGCTTTGGGTCAGCAACTCGATGCCCTTGGGCGTACCGTTGTCGAGCTTGTCGTAGTCGCCGCAGAGCATGGCGTACAGGCCGCGGATGGTCTGGTGGCTGTGCAGTACGTAGTCCGGGGTGTTCATGCCGCGTTCGGCCCAGGCGCTGAGCTTGGGCATCAGGTTGTCCTGGTAGCGGCTGTGCAGGGCCTCGCGGTTGGTCTTGATATAGGCCCCGGGAATGCCTTCCAGGGCGATCACCAGCACGTTGCGCGCCTGGCCCGGGGCGGCCAGCAACGGCTCGCCGTCGAGGTCGAGCTGGGTCAGGCCGGCCATCTGCACCGGCAGCTCGGGCACATCGCCTTCCAGCCATTGTTCCAGCTGTACCTGGCCCTGGCCGGCGGCGGCCGCGAGCAACTGGTGCGGCAGGTTGAACAGGCGCCATTGATCGGCTTCGCTGGGGTTCAGGTATTGCACGCCGCCATGGGCCAGCCACAGCAGCGCCGGGGCGGTCCAGGCATGGCGCGGCAAGCGCGGGGCGCGGGTGCCGCGGGCGGCCCATTGCACGCCCAGCCACAACGCCAGCCCGGACAGCAGCGCCGCCGCCAGCCAGGGATGGGCCAGGCCGCCGCCGGTGGAGTTGCCGACGAACTGCGGGTCGAACAGGTAATGCAGGTCGGAGGCATTGGGCAGGCGGCCCACGGCGCTGACCAGCTCGGCGCTGGCGATGCTCAGCAGGCTCCACACCAGCAGCACCGGCAGGGCCAGCCACCAGGGCCGGCGGTACAGCAGCAGGGTCAACAGGCCCGCGGTGCCCAGGTCGGAAAGATAGCCCAGGGGGTCGGACCAGCCGAGCAGCGCGCGCGCCACCAGGGGCACGAGCAGCACCAGACTCAGCAGTGCGCCGAGGGGGGCCAGGGGATGATGGAAAACACGCCGGATGAAATTCACGAAAAACCTGCCAGTCATTAAATCTTCACGCAAATGTGCGCCATGGTAACAACAGCCGCGGCAAGACGTTTCTTATTCGCGAGGGAAATAAGCTTCCGGGCCGCTGCTGAAACGGCCCGGGGCGCTGCAGGGCGGCGGCTTGAAGCCTGTATTCAGGCGCCTGGCGGCGGGGCCAGGGAAGGGCGGATGGCGCGTGGATTTACTATTTCAGAGTGTTTAAAGACGCGCGGCCCCAGGGTTCAGCGCGACCACTTGATGATCAGCCGGGCGAAAAAAGCGCCGCTGACGATCACCGCGAACAGCCGCAGGGTCTGCATGGCCAGCACCAGGCCGACGTCGGAGTGGGTGTCCACCGCGATGATCGTCATGGCGTCCAGGCCGCCGGGGCTGGTGGCGAGGTAGACCGAGAGGAAATCCTTGTCCAGCCAGTGCGCCAGCAGCCAGGCCGACAGCGCGCAGAGGGCGATCAGCAGCACCGCGCCGAAGATCATCGCCGGCAGGCGGGTCCAGACGTAGCGCACGGTCGGCCGGTCGAAGCGCAGGCCGATGTAGCAGCCGATGGCGCCATAGGCCAGGGCCAGCAGCCAGCCGGGCAGGGTGATGTGCAGCAGTCCGGAGATCTGCAGCGCGCCGCCGATCAGCAGCGGCACCAGCAGGGCCCCGGCCGGCACCCGTGAGCCGAGCAGCACGCCGAGCACGATGATGCCCAGGGTCAGGCCGAGGTTGAGCAGGGTGAAGGTCTGCAGCACCACCTCGGTGCTGTGGGCCTGGCTGCCGCCGGCCGGCACGCCGATCCAGTGGCCGGCCAGGGCGCCGATCATCACCACGCAGACCACTCGCACGTACTGCATGGTGGCCACCACCCGCGAGTCGGCGCCGAAATCGTCGGCCATCGCGACCATGGCCGAGGCCGCCCCCGGCGCGGTGCCCCAGGCCGCGGTGCTGGGTGGCAGGCCGCCGAGGCGCACCAGCGCCAGGCCGACCAGGGCACTGAGGCAGACGGTGAGCAAGGTGGCGAACAGCATCACGTGCCAGGACTGGGCCATCGAGGCCAGCACCGCCATGGTCATGGAGTGGGCGGCCAGGACCCCGACCGAGCCCTGGCCGAGGCGGAAGGCCTGGCGCGGCACGCGGATGCTGGCGCCGCTGACGCCGAAACCGATGGCCACCAGCATCGGCCCGAGAAACTGCCCGGCGGGCACCTCGAAGTGGTTCAGCAGTTGCCCGGCGCTGCCGGCGAGGATCAGCAGCGCCAGCCATTGCAGGGCAAGGGGCCAGGCGGACAGGGACAAAGGCGAGGGACGAGGCAAGGGCATTCTCCAGCGCGCTGGCCGTTCCTGTTGCGGGACCGTTGCTACCAGCGCTTCGGAGCAAATTATTGATAGCGCAATTGATCAAGTCCAGTTTCTAATTGTGATCAATCAATAACTCTGGTTTATCGATCATGGACCTGCGCGACCTGACCTATTTCGAAACCATCGCCGAGCTCGGCCACCTCGGGCGCGCGGCGCAGAAGCTCAATCGCAGCCAGCCGGCGCTGACCAAGAGCATCCAGCGCCTGGAGGAGTCCTTCGGCACCAAGCTGTTCGAGCGTGACGGGCGGCGGATCAAGCTGACGGCGGTGGGCCAGTTGCTGCAACAGCGCGCGCGGCAGTTGCAGCAGAACATCGCCGAGACCTATCGCGAGGTGCGCGATTTTGCCAGCGGCGTGCTCGGCAATATTCGCCTGGGCTGTGCCGCCAGCATGGCCGAGCACTTGCTGCCGCAAATGACCGCGACCCTGCTGGAGCGCGCCCCGGACATCACCCTGAACCTGGTGATCGGCCAGGACGACGTGCTCCGCGAATCCCTGCGTTCGGGGCGCCTGGACATGGTGATCTGTCCGCTGTCCGAGGGTGACCCGCACCTGAGCCATCACACCCTGTTCGAAGATCAGGCCGTGGTGGTGGCCAGCCGCGACCACCCGGTGTTCGACACGCCGATGCGCCTGCAAGATCTGTGTGACTACCGTTGGGTACTGCCGGGAACCGGGGTCTCGGCCCGTCGCTGGATCGACAGTGTGTTCCAGAGCCACCAGCTACCACTGCCGTCGGTGCAGATCGAGACCAACACCATTTCCCTGCTGCCGCGGCTGATTGCCAAGACCGGGCTGCTGAGCTTCCTGGCCCGGGAAACCCTGGACGACTTCAAGGGCATCGCTCACCTGCGGGAAGTGCCGCTGGCGCAAACCCGCATGCATCGCAGCATCGTGGTACTGGTGCGGACCGAAGGTTACCTGTCGCCGGCGGCCCAGCTGCTTTTGGATTTGCTCAAGCGCGATGGGCGGCAGTTCTTCACCGCGGGGTAAACGGCGCCTGGTAAGGGGCTACACACTGTGTGCTTCGCTCCTACAGAAGATAGGTGTGCGGGGGAATGTAGCCGCCCAAAGGCGGCTACCAGGGAGGAGGCTACTCGCCGCGAATGTACTGTTCCAGCTGGCGGATCAGGTTGGCCTGTTCGGCGATGGCTTCCTTGACCAGGTCGCCGATCGACAGCAGGCCCAGCAACTGGCCGTCTTCCACCACCGGCAGGTGCCGCAGGTGGCTGTCGGTCATGATGCCCATGCAGGTTTCCACGCTCTGGTGCGAGTCCACGGTGATCACCGGCGAACTCATGATCGCGCTGACCGGCGTGCCCACCGAGGAGCGGCCGTGCAGCACCAGTTTGCGCGCGTAGTCGCGTTCGCTGATCACCCCGACCACTTCGCCGTTCTGCATCACGGGCAGGGCGCCGACGTTCTTCTCGGCCATCAGCATCAGTGCTTCGAGCACCATCTGGTGGGGCGCGATGGTGTGTACTTGCTGGTTGTGCTTGGCCTTCAACTTCAGTACTTCAGCGACGCTCTTCATGGGGCGCTCCTGTTGTTTTGCCCAGGGCGGTCTGGCGCCGCCCCGCGGGGGTCTCTACAGAATCGTAGAGACTGAACGAAGGGGCAAGGTTGAAAGCGGCACCCACAGAAGGAAAAACGTCACTGAATCGTTTCTTCCCGGAAAGCGCCCCGTCACAGGGCATCCAGGCACCGCTCAATGGCCGAAGCGCGCCAGGGAAAATGCACTCAAATCGATCTCGCTGCGTCCGTCCACCAGCCGCTGGGCCAGGGCTTCGCCAATCGCCGCCGAGTGCTTGAAGCCGTGGCCGGAACAGGCGCTGACTACCGTGACGTTGGCCAGGCGCGGGTGCTCGTCGACGATGAAGTGCGAGTCCGGGGTCACGGTGTAGGCGCAGACCGCGGACTTCACCAGTCGCGGCGTGACCCCGGCGATAGTGGCCAGCACCAGGTCGCGGTACATCGCTTCGCTCTGCGCCGCGCTGACCTGGCGGTCCAGGCTGTCCGGCGTCGAAGTCTCGCGGTACTGCTCGGTGGCGATCTTCATGCTGCCTTCGCCGGGGATCGGCGGGAAGCCGTAGCAGGTCTGCTCGTCGCTCGCGCCGTGGACGATAAAGCTTGGCGAGTGTTTGGGGAAGATCAGCGGTTCCGCCAACTGGTACCAGTACAAGGTCTGCCGGCACACCCGCAGCAACTTGTCGAACGGCGCGCCGAGCAATTGGCTGGACCACATCCCGGCACAGACCACCACCTTGGTTGCGCTGATGCGCCGGTTCTGGCTGGTGACCTGCACCCGGTCCGGGGTGCTGTCGATATCCAGCACCGTCTCGCCGGTGATCAGGGTTGCGCCCAACTGGCGCGCCAGGGTCAGCTGCGCGTCGATGCAACGCTCCGGCCGCACATAACCGCCGCCGGGCTCGAAGTAACCCAGGGCGCTGTCGTGGATCGGCGCGAACTGCGGGAAGCGCTGGCGGATCTGCGCGGCATCTAGCACCTCATGCTCGATGCCGAATTGGCGGGCCAGGGCCAGGGTGTTTTCGGTGAAGTCCGGCGCGCCGTCCTGGCCGCCCGGGGTGGCGCTGGACGTCATCACCAGCACCCCGCATTGCTCGAACAACGGCGCATCCTGCTGCGCTTCCAGCTCGCGCCAGATCTGCTGCGCACGGATCGCCAGCGGCACATAGGCGGCGCCTTCGCCCACGGCCTGGCGGGTGATGCGGGTGTCGCCATGGCTCGAACCCTGGTCGTGGGGTGGGGCAAAACGGTCGATGCCGGCCACCTTCACGCCACGCTTGGCCAACTGGTACAGGGTCGCTGCGCCCATGGCGCCTAGGCCTACTACTACAACGTCGAACTCGGGTGTCTGCATGGCAGTGTCCTTGAATGTGGCGGTTCAGCGGCGATTGATGTTGGCCAGGGTCATGGGCGCGATGAGCCGATGGAACGGCGCCACCGGCAGCATGTACAGGCGCCCCAGCAGGTTGTGCGGGTGGACCACGGTGGACAGCACCACCGGGCGTTGGCCTTCGGCGGTCAGCGGCAGGCGGTTGAGGGACAGGTACACGTCCAGGTGCTGGTCGCGGTCCACCACCAGTACCTCGTCGGGGGCCTGGGCAACCAGGGTGAAGATGCCGACCCGGTCGTCCGGCCGGTAATCCTCGTCCGCCCTGGTCAGGTCGATCTGCGTCAGGCGCCCCAGGTCCTTGAGGCCGAACAACTGCACCACGCGGTTGCGCAGGCCCATCATCCGGTCGATCCAGGCCGGGGTCTGGCTCATCAGGTTGAGCAGGTGGCGCATGGCTGTGCGTTCGGGGTCGTTGGCCAGGACCTGGCGGCAATCGATGAAGCTCGCCCCGACGGCCAGGTTGGCAATGCTGGAGTGGCTGGGCAATGGACAAGGCTGGACGGCGGTCTGCATCGATACGTTCCCTGTAGAAGTGGCGGCGCCTGGCTGCGCCGCGAGCGGCAAAAAATAGCATTGTTTGTGGTTGGGAGACTCGCCGGATGATGCAGCGACCCTGTAGCCGCTGCCGAGCCCGCGAGGCTGCGATAGGCCCGCAGGGCCTTCATGGGGCTCGAGATCGCCACGTCCCTTCGGGCCGATCGCAGCCTGCGGCAGCGGCTACATGAAGCCTGGCAGCGACCCTGTAGCCGCTGCCGAGCCCGCGAGGCTGCGATAAGGCCCGCAGGGCCTTCATGGGTCTTGAGGTCGTTGCGCCCCTTCGGGGCGATCGCAGCCTGCGGCAGCGGCTACAGGGTTTTGTGCGGGGGTTGAAAGCAAAAAAGGCGCCCGAGGAGGGCGCCAGGGAGTCACCTGAACCGAGGGAGCCAGGCGAGTCCGTTCGCAGGGGTGTCGCGGTGGTAAGGCGCGACTGAACGGAAGAGGGCTGCGGCGCCCGCCGCGATTACCGAGCGGGCGCGGGCTGTCATTTGCCGAGCTTGATCCGCGTCCAGCCGCGGTTCATCACGCGCTGGATGGCGATCGGCTGGTCGGGCACCGCGTACAGGGTGGCGAGCACGGCCTGCGGCGGGTACGAGGCCGGGTCATTGCGGATGGCTTCGTCCACCAGCGGCGTGGCGGCGGCGTTGGCGTTGCTGTAGCCGAGGCTGTTGGTGACCTCGGCGATGATGTCCGGGCGCATCAGGAAGTTCATGAACAGGTAGGCGTTGTCGACGTTGGCCGCGTCCTTGGGCATGGCCATCATGTCGTAGAAGCTGCCGGCGCCTTCCTTGGGAATGCTGAAGGCGACCTTCTCCTTGTTGCCGGCCTCTTCGGCGCGCGAGCGGGCCTGCAGCACGTCGCCGGAGTAACCCACGGCCACGCAGATGTTGCCGTTGGCCAGGTCGGAGATGTACTTGGAGGAATGGAAGTAGGTCACCGAAGGACGGATCTTCATGAACAGCGCCTCGGCCTCGAGGATCTGCGCCTTGTCCTTGCTGGTCACCGGGTAGCCCAGGTAGTGCAGGGCGGCGGGGAGCATTTCCGTCGGCGAGTCGAGGAAGCTGATGCCGCAGGCCTTGAGCTTCTCGGCGTTCTCCGGCTTGAACAGCAGGTCCCAGGAGTGGGTCGGCGCGTCGCTGCCGAGCACCGCCTTGACCTTGTCCGGGTTGTAGCCGATGCCGATCGAGCCCCACATGTACGGGAAGGCGTGGGCGTTGTCCGGGTCGCTGGCGGCGGCGTTCTGCAGCAGCACCGGGTTGAGGTTCTTCCAGTTCGGCAGCCGCGACTTGTCCAGAGCCTGGTAGACCCCGGCCTTGATCTGCTTGGCCAAAAAGCTGTTGGACGGGACCACGATGTCATAGCCGGACTTGCCGGTGAGCAGGCGCGCTTCCAGGGTTTCGTTGCTGTCGAAGACATCGTAGATGACGTGGATGCCGGTCTCGGCCTCGAACTTCTTCAGGGTGTCCGGGGCGATATAGTCCGACCAGTTGTAGACCCGCAGCTCCTTGTCGCTGGCTTGAGCGCCGGTCACCATCGCGCCCATCAAGGACAGTGTTAGCAGAGTCCTGCCAAGCATTTTCATCACTACAACTCCATTTCTTATTGTGCAGAATTGCTGCATTCGCAATGCGGTGTGTCAGGGTGGGCGCCATCGCCAGCAAGCTGGCTCCTACAGGGACGGTGCATGTCTGTAGGAGCGAGCTTGCTCGCGATCCAGGCGCTGCCGTGTGTCGTGAACGCGATGGCCTAGGCCGTCGCAGGCGCTGGTGCAGCAGGTTTGCTGGCGGCCGCTGGCTGCCAGGCTTCGTTGGCGGTGTAGTCCATGGCTTCCTGGATCGCCCGCTTGCGGGCTGCTTCGGCGCGCCGGCCGAAGTACCAGACCAGGAAGGTCACCAGCGATACCGCCAGCAGGATCAGGCTGGCCACGGCGTTGATCTCCGGTTTCACCCCCAGGCGCACCGCCGAGAACACTTCCATCGGCAGGGTGGTGGAACCCGGGCCGGAAACGAAGCTCGCCAGCACCAGGTCGTCCAGGGACAGGGCGAAGGACATCATGCCGCCGGCCGCCAGCGACGGGGCGATCATCGGGATGGTGATCAGGAAAAACACCTTCCACGGCCGCGCCCCCAGGTCCATGGCTGCTTCTTCGATGGACAGGTCCAACTCACGCAAGCGCGCGGAGACTACCACGGCCACATAGGCGGCGCAGAACGTGGTGTGGGCGATCCAGATGGTGACGATGCCACGTTCCTGCGGCCAGCCGATCAGTTGCGCCATGGCCACGAACAACAGCAGCAGCGACAGGCCGGTGATCACTTCCGGCATCACCAGCGGCGCGGTGACCAGGCCGCCGAACAGCGTGCGGCCCTTGAAGCGGGTGACCCGGGTCAGCACAAAGGCCGCCAGGGTGCCCAAGGCCACCGCGGCGATCGCGGTGTAGCAGGCGATTTCCAGGGAGCGCACCACCGAGCCCATCAACTGCTGGTTATCCAGCAGGCCGACGTACCACTTCACCGACCAGCCGCCCCAGACCGTCACCAGCTTGGAAGCGTTGAACGAGTAGATCACCAGGATCAGCATCGGCAGGTAAATGAACACCAGGCCGAGCACCAGCATCAGGCTGGAAAATCCGAAACGTTTCATGCTCGTCCCTCCATCTCTTTGGCCTGGCTGCGGTTGAACAGCAGGATCGGAATAATCAGGATCGCCAGCATCACCACCGCCAGGGCGGAGGCCACCGGCCAGTCACGGTTGTTGAAGAATTCCTGCCACAGCACGCGGCCGATCATCAGGGTTTCCGGGCCGCCCAGCAGTTCGGGAATCACGAACTCGCCGACCACGGGAATGAACACCAGCATGCAACCGGCAATGATGCCGTTCTTGGCCAGGGGCACGGTGATTTTCCAGAAGTTGTTGAAGTTGCTCGAACCCAGGTCCGACGCGGCTTCCAGCAGGCTCTGGTCGTGCTTGACCAGGTTGGCGTACAGCGGCAGCACCATGAACGGCAAATACGCGTAGACCACCCCGATATAGACCGCGGTGTTGGTGTTGAGGATCTCGATCGGCTCCGAGGTCAGGCCGCTCCACATCAGGAAACCGTTGAGCAGGCCGTTGTTGCTGAGGATGCCCATCCAGGCATAGACGCGGATCAGGATCGCGGTCCAGGTCGGCATCATGATCAGCAGCAGCAAGACGTTCTGGGTTTCCTTGTTGGCCTTGGTGATTGCGTAGGCCATGGGGAAGCCGATCACCAGGCACATCAGGGTGCTGAGCAGGGCGACTTTCAGCGAGCCGAGGTAGGCCGAGATGTACAGCTCGTCACCCACTAGCAGCGCGTAGTTGCCGACGTTGAGCAGTAGCTGGAATTTCTGTTCGGCGAAGCTGTAGATCTCCGAGTAGGGCGGAATCGCCAGGGCGGCTTCGGAAAAGCTGATCTTCATCACCAGGAAAAACGGCAGCATGAAGAACAGGAACAGCCAGAGGAATGGAATGCCGATCACCAGCTTGCGACCGCTGGGCAGCACACGGGACAAACGCTGATTGAGAGTCATGCTGGAGGTACTCATGCGCGCAGTACCACGCCGCTGTCGTCTTCCCACCAGACGTACACCTGGTCGTCCCAGGTCGGCCGCGCGCCGCGGCGTTCGGCGTTGGCCATGAACGACTGGACGATCTTGCCGCCGGGCAGTTCGACGTAGAACACCGAATGCCCGCCGAGGTAGGCGATGTCATGCACCTTGCCTTGGGACCAGTTGTAGCGGTGCTCGGGCCGGGTGGTGCTGACCAGCATCTTTTCCGGGCGGATGGCGTAGGTCACCGACTTGTCCTGCACCGAGGTGCTGACGCCGTGGCCGACGTAGATCTGCTGTTCCAACTCCGGGCAGTGGATCACCGCGTGGCCTTCCAGGTCTTCGATGACGGTGCCGTCGAAGGCGTTCACGTTGCCGATGAATTCGCAGACCATGCGGCTGACCGGGGCTTCGTAGATGTCGATCGGGCTGCCGATCTGGGCGATCCAGCCCAGGTGCATGATCGCGATGCGCTGGGCCATGGTCATGGCCTCTTCCTGGTCGTGGGTCACCATCACGCAGGTCACGCCGACGCGCTCGATAATCTCCACTAGTTCCAGCTGCATCTGCGAGCGCAGCTTTTTATCCAGGGCGCCCATGGGTTCGTCGAGCAGCAGCAGCTTCGGCCGCTTGGCCAGGGAACGGGCCAGGGCCACGCGCTGGCGCTGGCCGCCGGACAGCTGGTGCGGCTTGCGCCTGGCGTACTGGGTCATGTGCACCAGGCGCAGCATCTCTTCGACCCGCGCGTCGATCTCGCTGGCTGGCAGGCGGTCCTGCTTGAGGCCGAAGGCGATGTTCTGCGCCACGGTCATGTGCGGGAACAGCGCGTAGGACTGGAACATCATGTTGATCGGCCGCTCGTAGGGCGGCATGTCGGTGATGTCCACGCCGTCCAGGTAGATACGCCCCTCCGTCGGCCGCTCGAAGCCTGCCAGCATGCGCAGCAGGGTGGACTTGCCGGAACCCGAGCCACCGAGCAGGGCGAAGATCTCGCCCTGGTGAATGTCCAGGGACACATCGTCCACGGCCACGGTTTCATCGAACTTCTTGGTCACGCGGTCGACTCTCACCAGCACCTTCTGCGGTTGCGGGTGACCTTCCAGAGCCTTTCTGTACGTGCTGGAGGCGTTTGCCATGTGGAACTCCCAACAGATGTCAGTCGTCGGGCCAAAACGGCCCGGCTTAATAGATGGATGACAAACCCGCGGTGACGGGTTTATTCGGCGCTGCCGTCCTGGCGGCCTGACGCTGGTTCTTGTTGTTAAAAGCAGGTTCTCGTAGTGCTGGGTGTGGCTTGAACCGCCCCACGGCCCGGGGCGGGCGCACAAAGGCGCGCCGCCGCCGGCCGGGGGCGTGGCAGTCAATTTCGTGGGTGAAGCTTTTGATCAGTGGCCGTTGCGCTGCGCCGCCCGTTGCCGGCAGGCATCGCCGAAGGCCTGGAAGATCCGCAGGTAGACCGGGTTCGACAGCACCTGCCATTCCGGATGCCACTGCACGCCCAGGGCAAAGGCCGTGCTGTGTTCCACCGACACGGCTTCGATCAGCCCGTCCGGTGCCAGCGCCTCGGCGCGCAGGCCGGCGGCCAGGCGGTCGATGCCCTGGCTGTGGATCGAGTTGACCTGGAATTCCTGGGGCAGGTCCAGGGCCTGGAACACGCCGCCCGCTTGCACCCTGACGGCATGGGCGGGGGCGTATTGCACGGCCAGGTCCGGGTGGTCGGCTTCGCGGTGATCGAGGTAGCCCGGCAACTCATGCACCTTCTGGTGCAGGCTGCCGCCGAAGGCCACGTTCATTTCCTGGAAGCCGCGGCAGATGCCCAGCACCGGCACGCCGGCGGCAATCGCCGCGCGCAGCAGGGGCAGGGTGGTGGCATCGCGCTGGGGATCGTGGGCGGTGCCCGGTTCGCTGGCCGGGCCCTGATAGTGGAAGGGCTCCACATTCGACGGCGAGCCGGTGAACAGCAGGCCGTCCAGGTTCTGCAGCAGGTCCTCGGTATCGATGAGGTCCGCCAGGGAAGGAATGATCAGGGGCAGGCCCTCGGCCGCGCTGCTGACAGCACGCAAGTACTTGTCGCCGCTGACGTGGTAGGGGTGCAGCCCGATCTCTTTGACGCACGCAGTAACGCCGATCAATGGCTTGAATGCCATTTTTATCACCTCGAAATTCACGCTGGAACGAGTTTTTCCAGAGCTTATCCTCGTTGATTTTAATTAACAACTTTCGTGTAAAAAATTCTAAACGTATTTCGTCGGATATTCGGCGTCTGCGTGTCTATTGCCAGCTGGATCGGCCATATAGGGCAAAATATTTAACGCTTAGGCCCCTCTGTTTGCTATTGACTTCACTTTTCCTTTCGGATTGACTGCTGCCACGAAATCGCTTTGAACATAATAATTAACACATAGGTGCATCATGTCGGTCCCACTGCGTGCCGTTCAGCTCAACGAAGCCAACGCCTTCCTGAAGAACCATCCCGAGATCCTCTACGTCGACCTGCTGATTGCAGACATGAACGGCGTGGTGCGCGGCAAGCGCATCGAACGTACCGCCCTGCACAAGGTGTACGAGAAGGGCATCAACCTGCCGGCCTCGCTGTTCGCCCTGGACATCAACGGCTCCACCGTGGAAAGCACCGGCCTGGGCCTGGACATCGGCGACGCCGACCGCATCTGCTACCCGATCCCCGGCACCCTCAGCGTCGAGCCCTGGCAGAAGCGCCCGACCGCGCAACTGCTGATGACCATGCACGAGATCGAAGGCCAGCCGTTCTTCGCCGACCCGCGGGAAGTGCTGCGGCAAGTTGTCAGTAAGTTCGATCAGTTGGGCCTGACCATCTGCGCCGCCTTCGAGCTGGAGTTCTACCTGATCGACCAGGACAACGTGAACGGTCGCCCGCAGTCGCCGCGTTCGCCAATCTCCGGCAAGCGCCCGCATTCGACCCAGGTCTACCTGATCGATGACCTGGACGAATACGTCGACTGCCTGCAAGACATCCTCGAAGGCGCGAAAGAGCAGGGCATCCCCGCCGACGCCATCGTCAAGGAAAGCGCCCCGGCGCAGTTCGAGGTCAACCTGCACCACGTCTCCGATCCGATCAAAGCCTGCGACTACGCGGTGTTGCTCAAGCGCCTGGTGAAGAACATCGCCTACGACCATGAGATGGACACCACCTTCATGGCCAAGCCGTACCCGGGCCAGGCCGGCAACGGGCTGCACGTGCACATCTCGATTCTCGACAAGCAAGGCAACAACATCTTCGCCAGCGACGACCCGGAAACCAACGACGCCCTGCGCCACGCCATCGGCGGCGTGCTGGAAACCCTGCCGGCGCAGATGGCGTTCCTCTGCCCGAACGTCAACTCCTACCGCCGCTTCGGCGCGCAGTTCTACGTGCCGAACTCGCCGAGCTGGGGCATCGACAACCGCACCGTGGCCGTGCGCGTGCCGACCGGTTCGGCGGATGCGGTGCGCATCGAGCATCGTGTCGCCGGCGCCGACGCCAACCCCTACCTGCTGATGGCTTCGGTACTGGCCGGTATTCACCACGGCCTGACCAACAAGATCGAGCCTGGCGCGCCGGTGGAAGGCAACTCCTACGAGCAGAACGAGCAGAGCCTGCCGACCAACCTGCGCGACGCCCTGCGCGTGCTCGACGACAGCGAGGTGATGGCCAAGTACATCGACCCGATGTACATCGACGTGTTCGTCGCCTGTAAGGAAAGCGAGCTGGCCGAGTTCGAAAACTCGATCTCCGACCTCGAATACAACTGGTACCTGCACACGGTCTGACGGCCGTTCCTTTTCCTGCGTTGAGTGTTTGCCATGACTAAATCCCGCAGCGACTGGGAGCAGCGCTTCCAGTCCTTGACCCTCGAAGGTCGCGCCTTTATCGACGGCCAGTATTGCCATGCCGCCAGCGCGGCCACCTTCGAGTGCATCAGCCCGGTGGACGGGCGCTTTTTGGCCAACGTCGCCAGCACCGACGAGGCCGACGCCAATCGGGCGGTGCAGGTGGCACGCCAGGCGTTCGAGTCCGGCGTGTGGTCGCGCAAGGCCCCGGCCGAGCGCAAGCGCGTGCTGATCCGCTTCGCCGATTTGATCCTCGAGCACCAGGAAGAACTGGCGCTCCTGGAAACCCTGGACATGGGCAAGCCCATCGGCGATGCCCTGAGCATCGACGTACCGGCCACCGCCAACGCAATCCGCTGGAACGCCGAGGCCATCGACAAGATCTACGACGAAGTCGCGGCCACACCCCACGATCAACTGGGCCTGGTGACTCGCGAGGCTGCCGGCGTGGTGGCGGCCATCGTGCCGTGGAACTTCCCGCTGATCATGGCCAGCTGGAAATTCGCCCCGGCCCTGGCGGCGGGCAACTCGTTCATCCTCAAGCCTTCGGAAAAGTCGCCGCTGACCGCGATCCGCATCGCCCAGCTGGCGCTGGATGCCGGCATCCCCAAGGGCGTGTTCAACGTGCTGCCGGGCTACGGCCACACCGTGGGCAAGGCCCTGGCCCTGCATATGGACGTGGACGTGCTGGCGTTCACCGGTTCCACCGCGGTGGGCAAGCAACTGCTGGTGTATTCCGGGCAGAGCAACATGAAGCGCGTGTGGCTGGAGGCGGGCGGCAAGAGCCCCAACGTGGTGTTCGCCGACGCGCCGGACCTGCGCGCCGCGGCAGAAGCGGCGGCCAGCGCCATCGCCTTCAACCAGGGCGAAGTCTGCACCGCCGGCTCGCGCCTGCTGGTGGAACGTTCGATCCGCGAGCAATTCATTCCGCTGCTGGTGGAGGCCCTCAAGGCCTGGAAACCCGGGCATGCCCTGGACCCGGATACCCGCGTCGGCGCGCTGGTGGATCAGCGTCAGCTGGAGAATGTGCTGCGTTACATCGGCATCGGCAAGGAGCAGGGCGGTCAACTGCTGGCTGGCGGCGCGCGGACCCTGGAAAGCACCGGCGGCCTGTATGTGGAGCCGACTATTTTCGACGGCGTGACCAACGCCATGACCATCGCCCGCGAAGAGATCTTCGGCCCGGTGCTGTCGGTGATCAGCTTCGACACCGAGGAAGAGGCGCTGACGATCGCCAATGACAGCATCTTCGGCCTCGCCGCCGGGGTCTGGACCAGCAACCTCAGCCGCGCCCACCGCTTCGCCCGTGGCCTGCGCGCCGGCAGCGTGTGGGTCAACCAGTACGACGGCGGCGACATGACCGCGCCGTTCGGCGGCTTCAAACAGTCGGGCAATGGTCGCGACAAATCGCTGCATGCCTTCGACAAGTACACCGAGCTGAAAGCGACCTGGATCAAGCTCTAGGCGCTTTACGAAAACTCGTCGAGCGGCGATCAGGCAAGGCAAAAACAGGCGAGGAACGGCCGGGGTCGCGTTCGACTGTAGGGGCCTACATGAGCATTCCGAACCTGTTTTTAACGCAGCATGATCGACGCGCAGACAGTTGTCGTTAAGACGACTACCTATAACAACGGCGGGGCGGGCTACGACCCGCACCTGCTGGGGAATTCGATAATGCAAACCTACGTAAACAGCTACTACGCCGCGACCCGCAACCCGACCAGCGACTTTCCGGTGCTGGAAGAACAGCTGGACTGCGACGTCTGTGTGATCGGCGCCGGCTACACTGGCCTGTCCTCGGCGCTGTTCCTCGCCGAGGCGGGCTACAGCGTCACCGTGCTCGAAGCGGCCAAGGTCGGCTTCGGCGCCAGCGGCCGCAACGGCGGACAACTGGTCAACTCCTACAGCCGCGACGTCGACGTGATCGAGTCGCGCTACGGCGAAAAAAGCGCCGAAGTGCTGGGCAGCATGATCTTCGAAGGCGCCGACATCATTCGCCAGCGCATCCAGCACTACGACATCCAGTGCGACTACCGCCCGGGTGGCATCTTCGCCGCCATGAATAAGAAGCAGCTCAAGGGCCTGGCCGAACAGAAGGCCAGCTGGGAACGCTACGGCAACAACAACCTGAAGCTGCTGGACCAGGCGCAGATCGCCCGGGAAGTCGGTTCCGACGCCTACGTCGGCGGCCTGCTGGACATGCAGGGCGGGCACATTCACCCGCTGAACCTGGCCCTGGGCGAAGCCAGCGCCATCATCGGCCTGGGCGGCAAGATCTTCGAGCAGTCGGCGGCGCTGGAAATCACCTACGGCGAACCGAACATCGTGCGCACCGCCAAGGGCGTGGTGCGCGCCAAGTACCTGCTGATCGCCGGCAACGCCTACCTGCCGCAGGACCTCGACCCGCGGGTGACGCGCAAGAGCATGCCGTGCGGTTCGCAGATCGTGGTCACCGAACCGCTGCCTGCACAAATGGCCCGCAGCCTGATCCGCAACAACTACTGCGTCGAAGACTGCAACTACCTGCTGGACTACTACCGTCTCACCGCCGACAACCGCCTGCTGTACGGCGGCGGCGTGGTCTACGGCGCCCGCGAGCCCAACGACATCGAGCAACTGATCCGGCCGAAGATCCTCAAGACCTTCCCCCAGCTCAAGGACGTGAAGATCGATTACCGCTGGACCGGCAACTTCCTGTTGACCATGTCGCGCATGCCGCAATTCGGCCGCATCGAAAAGAACGCCTACTACATGCAGGGCTACAGCGGCCACGGCGTCACCTGCTCGCACCTGGCCGGCAAACTGATCGCCGAAATGATCCGCGGCGACGCCGAACGCTTCGACGCCTTCGCCTCGCTGCCGCACATGCCGATGATCGGCGGCCGCACCTTCCAGGCCCCGCTGACCGCCATGGGTGCCGCGTACTACGCGCTGCGCGATCGTTTCGGTATCTGATCGCGACCCTGTTCCTGCGTTTGCCCGCGTTCGCGCGGGCTTTTTTCCAGCCGAATTCGCAGCCGCAACCGCTTCACCTGTAGCCGCTGCCGCAGGCTGCGATAAGGGCCGCAGGCCCTCCCGAGGCCCGAAAGAACACCGCCGGTTTTCAACGCCTGGCACCGCCCACGGCAAGGCCGGTCACCCGCGTCGCCCACCGCTACAGCTCCACCCACAAACGTGATTTAATAGCCGCCTTTCAGGTTCCGGGGCCACTGGATCGGCGAACTTCGCAACTAAAAGTCACCGGCCGCACTCCAACGCGCAACACCCTCACGTACACCTCACACAAGGCTGCTATGGACACGGGCACTCGACTCAAACTCGTTCGCGAAAGCTACAAACTGTCCCAGCGCGAGCTGGCCCGGCGCAGCGGCGTGACCAACGCCACCATCTCCCTGATCGAACAGAACCGCGTCAGCCCCTCCGTCAGCTCCCTGAAAAAGCTGCTCGAAGGCATCCCCATGTCCCTGGCCGACTTCTTCACCTTCGACCAGCCCCCGCGCGAACACCAATACGTCTTCCGCGCCAACGAACAACCCGACCTCGGCCGCGACGGCGCCCGCCTGCTGCTGATCGGCGCCGCCCTGCCAACCCGCCAGATGCGCTTCCTGCGCGAACAATACGCCCCCGGCGCCAGCTCCGGCGACGAGCCGATCGTGCATGCGGAAGGGGAGGAGTGTGGGCTTGTCACCCGTGGCACCGTGGAACTGACGGTGGATGGGCAGGTGAGCGTGTTGAACCCGGGGGATGGGTATTATTTTCCGACCACCTTGCCGCATAAGTTTCGCAATATTGGGCAGGATGAGGCGGAGATTATTAGTGCGAATACGCCGGCGAATTTTTGAGTTGGGCAATTTCTGAAACGCTTTCTTGATCCTGAGCGGCTATTGATAGCTGCTTAACGCTTATCACTGCTGTGATTTTATGGGGCGCTTTTGAGCGATCTCTCGGTTTTTGAATACTGGCGAGTAATGTAGATATCTGTTTGGTTGAGGAGTGTCCGCTTTCGGAAGCGGACGTTCGGACCAGGGTTTTTCGGTCAAAATCAGACTGCCATTCGTGATAGGGCTCTAAGCCAAAACTGTGCGCTGCAACTCGAAACACCTCCTCTCCCTTAGACCTGACAAAAATCCAGTATGGATAAATGCTCAGTGCTTCGTCTCGTCGATTGCGTAGTAGCGTTACGCTTCTACAGCTAATGGAAACTAGCGAGAAATACAATGAACATCGATCTTCCCAAACGATTTGATAAAGAGTATCTACAGCCTTTTTTCAATATGCTGGATGGTGCTAAAAACCATCCGCTCAGGGTGACCATAAATTTTGCCTCTCTGGAGTTTTCCACACCAACAGCCATGCTTGTTGCAGGGGTGGTGCTGCGAAAGTGGGTCAGCTATCGGAAGGCACAAGGTCTAGATACCTGGCGATCGGAGATAAATGAGAATAATCAGGTTCATTCATACCTGATGCATTTGGGTTTTTTTGACTTTATCAATATTCAAGCAGGAAAAAAGATTGGGGAGGCCAAGGGGTCGTTAACGTATCTACCAATAAGGGTAATAAAAAGGCCTGAACAGTCTGCCGAAGTCAACGGCTTGAAAGCATGGTACGAATCTATTGAGTCTGAGGCGCGTCGTCTTGCAGGTGTAGTAGCTGGTTCGCATGATGATAGTAAAGAACTGAGAGTATATACATATTCAATTAGAGAGATTGTGAGGAACGTATTTGAACATTCTGGAGCAGATGAGTGTTTGATCTGCGGTCAGCGCTGGGCTAATGGTGTTGTAGAGTTTGCGGTCGTTGATGAAGGCAAAGGAATATCAAATTCGCTCAGAGATATTATGGACGTTGAGAGTGATGAGCAGGCATTGATGCAAGCAATTAGTCCTGGTGTCAGCCGAACTGCGGGACTGGCGGATCAAGAAAATATATACGATAACTCTGGGTTTGGATTGTATGTGTTGAGTCAAATTGGTAGTAATTTTGGTTGGTTTTTCATGGGGAGTGGTCAGGCGCAATTAGTTGGTTTTGAGAGAAGTTTTACTACGTCAGAGCTCTCGTTTTTCGGAACTTTTGTAGGTATTCGGCTTAATAAGAGTCCTTCGGACTTTAGAGGGTTGCTAGAAGATATTGTAAGTGCTGGAGAGCAGGAGGCATTGAGCACTGGTAGAGTGAGAAAAGCTTCTGCTTTATCCAAGTTGGCGTGAGATGACGCGAAAAAATAGATGAATTTGTTATCGAAAGAAAGGCAGATTTATTATTGTGTTTCTGGAAAATAAAATCATCCATTTTTTTATTTTTTTGTCGTCCCCTTTTCGTTCATTCGTTTAAATGTGTTTAGTCCTAGTTAAATAAGGATATTGACGATTGCACCCTACCAATCCATCCCTCATTTACCTCGATAGTTGCGATTACTCCGCCCTGAGCAAACCTCAGCTCGTTGAGTCAGAAGCGCAGCAACTAGCTACGCTGAAAGCACTTAAGCTTAATGGGGACGTACTTTTCGTGTTCTCCGGAGCGCACATCTCAGAGATGTCTCCTCTGGATCAGCAGTACTCCACAGCCTCAGTGGAACGCACTAATTTGATGGTAGAACTCTGCGGTCGCAATACGCTAATCTCGTTCGATCGGCTCATGAAAGCTGAACTCTCTCGCTTAGTCGCGCGAAGTTCTCAACCCGTAGACGTCTTTGATAGAAATGGCGAGTGGTTTCCTGACATGGGCTCACTCATGAGCCCCCTCGATGAGCTAGACGTTGTCGGAACATTACAGCAGGAGATGGACAAGCATGCACTCAATCGAAAAATGCGGAGGATGCTTAAGGCAGGCACGACCAATAAGAGCGGCAGTTTTCGTAGCGATTTGGAGAAACGCGTCGGTCAGATAGATTACAGCGAGCTGACCGCTAAGGTGCCGATGCGACCTCGTGACTTTATGGTGATCAAGAACTATGTCCTGGGCCGAGCAACTCGGGAGGAAGCCGATAAAGCCTTCTTGGAAAGCTTGCGCGACCCCAGCTATATGGCCCAATGGTTCATCCAGCATCACCATCAGTTGGGTTCCATCGTGGAGTGGATGAGACGTCCGGCCCGGCAGTTGCTGGAAAGCTGCGAGGAGACGCTCACGGAGCTACGAGAGCAATTGGCAGAATTGCCAGAAAGTGATCGTGCGGCCGCTATGAAGGGTGTAAGCGGTACACACTGGGCGGAGCTGAAGCAGCAGGGAGTGATCGATATCGTGAACCGCCTGCTCGCACTGCTGTTACCTGGGGGGGCGGTGTGCGATGACACCACGGCCATT
This sequence comes from Pseudomonas sp. LAMO17WK12:I10, assembly GCF_900215185.1. NCBI lineage: Bacteria > Pseudomonadati > Pseudomonadota > Gammaproteobacteria > Pseudomonadales > Pseudomonadaceae > Pseudomonas > Pseudomonas sp. LAMO17WK12:I10. Next base: position 81,019 of record NZ_OBDX01000013.1, read on the forward strand.
GAGGAATATTGCCCTGGAATTTTTATTTGCATCAATACCTTCTACGACTCGCTCCAGAACTCCCTCACAGAGCGTCCTCGGACTATGAAGGCCAGTGATTTCGTGGATATCATTCACGCACTGTACGTTCCTTACGTCTCCTATTTCAGGGCTGACAAATACATGTGCAGTGTCATACAGCCGCTTACCAAGCGCTTCGGGGTGAAGGTGGTGGCATCTCCAACGAAGCTGATCGCGGCACTCGGAGTTCAGGTGTGAATTCTCACAAAAATGGGGCGGGTTTATTTTATTATCTCTGGAGGATAGATCTGCCCCTTGTTCTTGGTTTCAGGTGTGCTGTCCCTTATAGAGGCTCATTTGCATTAGGCTGAAGTTCAGCGCTCTGAGGGATGTAGAAGGGCACCAATAAGCGTCATTGTTTGGGGTAGGGTGAATTGAGGGCTGGGGACAAGGTGAATACGGTAAGCATTTCTGAGTATAGTGATTCTTGGGCTGAGCATTTTTCAAAGGAGTCGAAGTTCATTGAGTTGGCTGTGAGTTGCACAAAAATTTATATCGATCATGTGGGCTCAACATCAGTTAAGGGGCTACCCAGCAAGCCTATAGTGGATATGCTCATATCGATTGGTAATTGGTCTTTGGTCGATAGCCTTGTGAATGAGTTGAAAGCGATAGGCTATCATGTAGATGAAAAGTGCGATGATGCTCCAAGATTTTTTCTTACAAAGTATGCTTCTGATGATTCAGTTTCTTATCATATTCACATCTGTAAGCCCCATAGTCGCTGGGGAAGAGATATGCTCGTTTTTAAGAATGAGCTGGCTTCCGATAAACGCCTTGCCAAAGCTTATACTGACTTAAAAAAGAAGCTTGCAAAGATTCATCATGATGATGTTGGCGCTTATGGGGCTGGAAAAAAGGATTTTATTGAAGGTAGATTGCGAGAGGTTGAGGGCGAGTTTAGCGTCAATCGCCTACTAAGCCATCAGCGAGCTGAGTCTAATAGGGCTGAAATATTACAAATATTAATGATGGTTACTCAGCTTTTGATAGCAGTAATTGCTGCAGCGTCGGTGTATTCGAACGATAACAAATATCTATTTGTGTACGCTGTTGTAGGTTTCGTTCTGATGCTTTTGTGGTTCTACTTAAGCCAAGGGCAGATATCGCATAGATCTGCTGGGGATCAAGCTCGACGAGCAGTGCTACTTATGAGTGGTCTGGAGATTGATCCCTCGGCTGGGCAGCAACTCAGGATCTGCGATGGATTCAGAGTGGCTATTTCCCCTAGGATGATTCGGCGTGAAGAAAACCATTTTGCGACTCGAGAAGCACCGGGTAATAAGCGGTTAGCCGAGATGATTGAAGAATCATCATACTGGACTCGTGATCTTCAGAGTACAAGTTCTAAAGCGATGGCTGTGATGCTTTTTACGTTTGTGGCGGTGGTATTTACGGCGAGCGGCGCTGCTGTGGCTTCACTTGAGTCAGATAATCTGATATCTCTATCTCGAGTGATGATAGCGATTATGGTGTTTGTGATTTCATCTGATGCTCTAGGCTTGTTGCTCTCTTATAGAAGCTCCGCTTCTACGATTGATGAAATATTCAAGCGTGTTGAGGCAGCAGCTGCAAGAGGATATAAAAAGTCTGATGTCTTACTACTGATGTCAGATTACAATGCGGCTATTGAAAGAGCTCCTACTACATTGCCTTTTGTTTACAGGTTAAGTCACGCGGGTCTAAATCGGCGATGGCAGTCCTATATTGAGGCGAAGCTGGTCGGCGAGCTAGGTGAAAAAACTGCGTAATTATCGGCGCTGAGCGATGACATAACCGGATTTAAGAGAAGGGGGCAGATTTACTTTCTTACATGAAATAAATCTGTCCCCTTTTCTGGTGATAAATAAGCCGTCCATCGCTTTTTTGACAGGATGTCCGGCTCAGCCGAAAAGCCCCACTCAAGCACGCTATGGAAGCTAGACGATTCTCAATACATGATTTGTCTGTTTTGATTTTTGCGGAAAGCAGCCATTAACAAGCTGATCACTGCATATTTTTGAAACGATAAACCGAACAACCTCCCACCTAAAAACTGTCCTCAAGCGAATACCGCTTCTATAGTTCAGCACGTCATTGCTGGCTGATGACTGGTCATTGCGGGCCAAAAACTATGTGCATAGCGCCTCATCCATCAACCGATTCTCTGTTCGGTTGGATGACGGAGGTAGAGCCTAAATACTCATGGAGCCTCACCAATGACCCGCACAGAAATTTGCAACCTCGTCCCACTCACCCGCAACGACACTGACCACCCCGTCCTCTACTTGGACGCCAACGCCTCGCTCTCCGATCTCTACACCTGCGCTCAACAACGCATTGGTGCTGCCCAAAACCTGCTGGAAATCCTCGACTGTGCTTCCGGCACTCAAGATGTCGCCCAGATACGTTTTGCTATCGGCCTGTTGCTCAGCGACGGCTGTGATCTGTTGCGTACCCTGGGCGATAAGTCTCAGGCGCTGAACGCTTAATCCGACAAGCAACGACCGGGCAGCGCAGGCCCGGTCGCCAACCAGCACCCCAACGGAGGGATAACAGCGAAGATGGTCATGGACGAAGGACTAGCAGTACCGCCAGAAAACTGGGGAGAAGGGATTGACGACCACAAATGTGAGTAAGGGGCGATCTGGATGTGCTTGGCTGTTATTCATTCCGTTACTACCGGTATTGTTTTTTGTCGGGCAGACCATTCTTGAGCCGACAGTAACCGTTCACTATGCCGAAAACGGCAAGGAAGAGCTGAAGTACATCTGGAACGTGCAGCACCGGATATATAAAGGACGGATGCAACCCGGAGGTGGAACATCAGATAACGGCTTTATATTTCCAGACGAAGACTTTTTCATGCGGTTGGATTGGTGGAGCGAAAAGGGCCGCCACCATTGCGTCAGCATCACCCCAAAATGGCCGAACACCCATATCTATCTCGACCTGAATGGGAACATCGACACAGAGAAAGGAGTTGGGACTGATGAGGATCGATTGGATCAGTGCAACGGAGACTGGGCAAAGCCATAAAACGATACTCCCAACCGGGTACAGCAAGCCCGGTCGGGACTTGGATAGGGGCATCGGAACAGCGGAGGTAGAGCTTATTTTCTTTTGCATTCCTCAAGCTTGTTTTGGCATTGAGAAAAACCTGCAGAGACCTGATGTGTGAAACCCTGGCAATCTACTGACCGATCAAAACAAAAAGGCCCCGACAAGTCGGGGCCTTTTGCTTCAAGCCGCTGCCAGCAGCTCAGTTAGTACAAGTAAGCCGCGAATACTTCGGCGGATCGAGCAGGATCCCTGGGGTCATGAAGGTCGAGCAGTTGAAGACGCGGCCCTTGGCGGTGGTGGCTTTGAAGGTCAGTTCCGAGCCGCCGAGGAAGTCTTCCTTGCCTTTGGTGACGGGGCCCATGGTGAGTTCGTCGGTGGAGGCCAAGCCGATCGTTTCCGCGGTGACTTTGTGTATTTGCAAGACATTGGGATTGGTCGAGCAACCGGCCAAGGTACCCGCCAGAAGCAGTAACGCGGGGGCAAAGAGGTAGTTTTTGTTCATGGCATATCTTCCTTAATAGTGTTTCGCCCTGGTTATCAGCGATCCTCAACGGGGCACGTCAGAAAACGTGGAGTCAGGGAATCTGGCACGGCCGGCCCCTGTTAAATCTGACTCAATTGGGGGATTTATTTCAGCATGGCGTTGGAGGGGGGCATATAGGGCAAATGTGCTATGCCGAGGGCATTTCAGGGCTCTGCTAAAACCCGAGCCATTTCCTCGGTGCTGTACAACGCCTGTCGCCAAACTCTAAAATGAGAAGCATTATCATTAATGTGGATCTGACATGCACGACGACAGCTTTGCCTCGCCCGTCGCCCGGTTGTATGCGAACCATCACGGCTGGCTTCGCGGCTGGTTGCATCGGCGGTTGGGGCACAGTGCCGATGCCGAGGACCTGGCCCACGACACCTTTGTCCGCGTGATGCGCTCGCAGGATGATGTGCGCGAGCTGCGCCAGCCCATGGCGTTTCTCGCGACCATTGCCAATGGCTTGCTGATCAACCGCTGGCGCCGCCAGGCGATCGAGCGGGCTTACCTGGAAGCGCTGGCGGCGCGGCCAGTGGCCGAGGAGCCTTCGCCGGAAGAGCTGCACGTGATGATCGAAACCCTGTTGCAGCTGGATTCGCTGTTGGTGGGGCTGTCGTCGCGGGTGCGGCAGATTTTCTTTTTGTCCCAGCTCGACGGCTTGACCTACCCGCAGATCGCCGCGCGGTTGAACCTGAGCGTGGCCCAGGTGCAGCGGGCCATGGGCAAGGCGTTCAGTGTCTGTTACGCGAGCCGTTTTGAATGAGTGGCGCCGTGGTTGATCCGCGGGTGCGGGACAGCGCTATCGACTGGATGGTCCGCGCGCAGTCCGGGTTGATGAGTGATGTCGAGCATCAGGCCTTGCAGCAGTGGCGGCAGGCGAGCGCCGAGCATGAAGACGCCTGGCAGCGGGTCAGCAGCTTGCCGCTGATGCTGCAGCCCGGGGCCAATCTGTTGGCCGATGCCACGGCGCGTCGGGCACTGGAGTCGGCCGGGGCCGATCCGCAGCGGCGTCGGCAGGTGCTCAAGTGCCTGCTCGCCCTGGGACTGTTCGGCGGGGTGGGCTGGCAAGGCGCGGATTCCACCTTGGTGCGTTCGGCCCTGGCGACTTACCGCACGAGTATCGGCGAGCGTCGGCGCTGGGCCCTGGCGGACGGTGGCTCGCTGTGGCTGAACACCGCCAGCGCCGTGAACCTGGAACTGACCGCGCAGCGGCGCAGTGTGCAGTTGGTCGAGGGCGAGCTGGCGCTGGATACGCCGGCGGAATCGGCGTCGCTGCAACTGCTGACCCCGGACGCGGTGCTGTACGGCCGCGGCGCCAATCTGCTGGTGCGCCACGACCACCAGGGCACCCAGGTGACGGTGCTGCGCGGCCTGGCGCAGGTCAGTGCACGGCGCCATTGGCTACCGGTGCCGCTGCAGGCTGGTTGGCAAACCCGGATCGACAGCCAGGGCGTCGCGGCGCCGAGCCGCGTTGATCCGTTTATGGCCCAGGCCTGGCTGCGCGGCATCTTGCCGGCCGAACGCATGCGCTTGGATACCTTGCTGGCTGAACTCTCGCGTTACCGCCCGGGCTTTTTGCGTTGCAGCGAAGCGGTCGCGGCCTTGCGCGTGACCGGCAGTTTCCAGCTGGACGACACCGATGCCGCGTTGGCGCTGGTGGCCAATACGCTGCCGGTGCGCATCGAGCGACGAACCCGTTATTGGGTGACTGTGGTGCCAGCCTGAAAATATTTTTTCCCCGGGGCGCAGTTTTTTCGATCTGGCTTGGCCTTCAGGTATGACCCACCGGGACAGGTGGGTGCCAACCCCTAGGAGCCTTGCATGATCTTCCCCGCCCGAGCCTTGTGTGCCCGCACCTTTGGCCTGCTTTTCCTCAGCCTGCAGCCGCTCTGCGGCGCGGCCGTTTTCGCGGCTGGCGAGCGCCAGCACTACAGTATCGACGCCGGCCCGCTGGACCAGGCGCTGTCGCGTTTCGGTGTGCAGGCAGGCATCAATATGGCGGGCAGCGCCACGCTGACAGAAGGCAAGCGCAGCCAGGGCCTGCAAGGCGATTTCAGCACCGAGGCGGGCCTGGCGCGGTTGCTGGCGGGAACCGGCCTGGGCTATCAGCGCCAGGTTGACGGCAGCTTCGAGTTGTATCGGGCGGGCGGGGATATGGTGCTGCCGTCGCAGAAGGTCGTCGGCGAAGACCTCGAGCAGAAGGAGGTGTACTCGGCGCCGCGATCCTCGGTGTATATCTCCGGTGAGGACATGCAGCGCTTTGGCGTGATCTCGGTCGGCGACGTGCTCAAGGGCCAGCCTGGGGTGCAGGTCGGCGACAGCCGCAACGGCGGCGGCCTGGATGTGAACATCCGCGGCATCCAGGGCCAGAGCCGGGTGGCGGTGACGGTCGATGGCTCGCAACAGGCGTTGGATGTCTATCGCGGGTACGCCGGCACCCAGCAACGCAGCTACATCGACCCGGACCTGATCAGCGACATCGCCATCGACAAGGGCCCGAGCCTGACCTCCAGCGCCATCGGCGGCACGGTGAAGATGCGCACCCTCGGCGTCGAGGACATCCTGCAGGACGGCAAGAATGTCGGCCTGCGCTTGAAGGGCGACCTGTGGAACAACGGCGTCGCTCCCGCCTCGCGTGATAGCCATTCGATGACCGAGGAGCTGTTCTCGGAACCGCATCGCAGCCGTGGTGGACTGTTCGGTTCGAAGGCCGAGTCCGGCAGTGCCGCGTTCGCCTATAGCCATGAGTTTTTCGATGTGGTGGCGGCCTACGCCCACCGCAACCAGGGCAACTATTTCGCCGGCAAGAAGGGCCAGGACCGCTATCGCACCTATGACCGTTACGGCGACGAAGAGACGAGTGTGGCCACCACCTATAACGCCGGCGAGGAGGTGCTGAACTCCTCTTCGGAGACTGAGTCCTTCTTGCTCAAGACCACCCTGCGCCCGGCGGACGGCCACACCTTCGACTTGGGCTACCGCCGCTACGACGGGCGTATCGGCGAAATCATGCCATCGGACATTTTTCGTTTCGGCACCGGCGGCATCTACCAGTACCCCCTGGGCCATACCAAGATCGACACCTACACCGCGCGCTACCACTACCTGCCGGACGGCAATCCGCTGGTGGACCTGACGGCCAGCCTGTGGATGACCGACGCGCAAACCAGCCAGCTGACCTCGGTAGCGGCCCCGGCTTCGCAAGCCTATCGCTCGGACCGCAAATGGAGCCGCCAGGCCGACCGCCGCATCGGCGGCGACCTGGCCAATACCTCGCACTGGCAGAGCGACTATGGCGATTTCAAGCTGGACCTGGGCGGCTCGTTCCAGGTCGAGGACCTGCGCCCGCAAAAGGGCGTGGTCACCACCCAGCACGACATCAATGCCAACCGCATGCTGCGCGAAGGGTCGCGGCAGGAGTTCAGCCTGAATGGCAAGCTGGAATACAAACCGATCGACAGCCTGACCCTGTGGGGCGGCGGCCGTTATACCTACTACCGCACCCAGGACCACGTCGCCCATGCGACGGCGCGTCGGGAAGAACGCGACTTGCGCTACCTCAGCGTCTCCAACGCGCACAGCTACGGCAACATGATGTGGTTCCCGGACCAGAACGGGCAGTACACCGACGCCACGGACCCGCGGTTGAACAATGGCATTGTCTTCAACAACACCAACTATCCGTTCGAGGGCATTCGCTACAACGACTTCGATGCGACCGACTCGACGGTCTATCCGTCGCAGGTGGGCGAGGTGGTCAGCGGTTATGACTATTCCGGCAAGCAGAGCAACAGCGGCGGCGCCTTTGCACCGGCCTTCGGCATCAATGTCGAGGTGCTGCCAGACACCTTCGTCTATGCGTCCTACACCCAGGGTCTGCGCATGCCCTCGCAGTTCGAAACCAGCCAGGGCGTGTTGCAGACCACGCCGGGCAAAGGCCTGAAGCCCGAGCGCTCCAGCAGTTGGGAAATCGGCGCCAGCACGATGCACAAGGGCCTGCTGCTGGACAACGACTCGGCGGCGATCAAGCTGGCCTACTTCAACAACAGCATCAAGAATTACATCACCCGCTACTACGACCCGAGCCCGGGCCTGATGGGGCAGATGCGCTTCAGCAATACCGACAGCTACAAGACCAGCGGCCTGGAGCTGCAATCGCACTACGACGCGGGTCGGGTGTTCGCGGACTTTTCGTCCACCTACTACCTGAAGACCGAAACCTGCGACTCGGCCTTCGCCGCGCGGCTGCGGGCCAGCAGCAATCGCTATCGGGACTTGAGCAACACGCCGGACTGCACGCCGGGCAGCTTCATGGGCTCGTACTCCAACACCCAGAACCCGCCACGGTTCTCGGCGAACCTGACCTCGGGCCTGCGCTTCTTTGACCAGTCCCTGACTGTCGGCGGGCGCGCCACCTACAGCTCCGGCCCGACGGTCAAGGCCGACGAGAACTGGCAGACCGGTGCGACCACGCCGCAGCTGGTCTACCGCGAGGTGGCGCTGTTCGATCTGTTCCTCAACTACAAGTTGAAGGAACACACCCACCTCAATGTTTCGCTGCAGAACCTGACCGATCGCTACTACCTGGACCCGCTGGCGCAGAGCTTCATGCCGGCGCCGGGGCGGACGCTGCGGGTGGGGGTGCTGACGAAGTTCTGAGGGCAGGGTGGGGGCTATCGGTCGGCGGCAGGCGCAGGCCGATCGTTGTCTGTCAGCGGGCAGGGCTGGCGGTCAGGTCGCCGTTGTCTATTGGCGTCAGCCCTGTGACCAGGGCCTCCAGCAGGACCCTGACCTTGGGCAGCGTTTCACGATTTTTGACCCAGGCCAGGTTGATCGGCATCCCCTCGCTTGCCCGATGGGCGAGTACCTCCACCAAGGTTCCTTCGCCCAGCTGCCGCTGGATGAGCCAGGACGGCAACTGCGCGATACCGCAACCGGCCATGGCCGCCATCACGATGCCTTCGCCATTGCCCACCACAAGCTGGGCGGCGACCTGCCGGCGCGTCGTGGCGCCCTGGTCGTCGGCGAAGTTCCAGGGATTGATTCGTCCGTCCACCCAGCCATAGGCGATGCACTGATGCTGTTGCAAATCGTGCTCGGTCAACGGGATGCCTTGCCTGGCCAGGTAGGCGGGGGAGGCACAGAAGAGGTGTCGCTCGCGGGCCAGGCAACGCTGCCCCAGCGTATCGGGCCAGGCATCCGCGCCGCCTATACGCACAACGATGTCCACGCCTTCCTTGAACGGGTCGACGAAACCGTCGGAGAAGGAAATATGCGGCGTCAGCGCCGGATGATCCTGGGCAAGGCGCAGCAGGATCGGCAGCACCTGGGCGCGGCCAAAAGCCCCTGGCAGGTCGATGCGAACGCTGCCGCGGACCTCGTTGGCTTCGGCCTTCAGTGCAAGCTCGGCGTCTTCCAGGTCGGCCAGCACGCCGGTGCAGGTGCGATAGAAGGTCATTCCCGCGTCGGTCAACGCCACGCGTCGCGTGGTCCGATGCAGCAGGCGAGTGCCCAGCCGGCCCTCCAGGCGCGCGATGCTTTTACTGACGGCAGAGCCTGTCAGGTGCATTTTCTCGGCGGCGGCCGTGAAGCTGCCAGATTCGGCCACGCAGACAAATACGTCGATGCCCTTCAAGCGTTCGGAGGAAAACATAGACATTCCTTATTCGTGAATCTGGTTCCATGCACTCGGTAAAAACCATCAATAATGAGAATTTGCTTCAGTAGTATGCTTGATCCGCGCCGGCTTTCCTGCGATTGCCACAGCGCGAACCCGACAAAAATAATGGCGATCACGATGAGGCAAGGATGCTGGCCACGCTAAGAAACTATCCGACCACGGTAAATCTGCTGCTTTCAGCGTCCCTGATCCTGACCCTCGCCCGCGCGATCACCCTGCCTTATCTGGTCATTTATTTATCGGGCCACTTCCACTTGAGCATCGCCGATGTCGGCCTGGTCATCGGTAGCACGCTGATCATCGGCTCGCTGTTGAGCCTGTATGGCGGGTTCCTGGTGGACCGGATGTCCAGCTACAGGGTGATCCTGGTCTGCAGTGGCATGTTCACTGCGGGTTTCCTCGGCACCTTTGTCGCGCGCGATCTCTGGCTGTTCTACCTGTGCCTGGTGTCGATCAACCTGGCCTACGCGGTCATTGATATCGCCGTGAAATCGGGCTTCGGCAGCCTGCTCCCCGTCGCTGGCCGGGGCGAAGTGTTTTCGATCAAATACACCCTGACCAATATCGGTTATGCCGTCGGCCCCTTTCTCGGCGCGGGGCTGGCCGGGCTGGATATCAGCCTGCCTTTTCTGTTGTCCGCGGGGCTGGGCGCAGGGTTCTTGTTTATCTACTTCGTGTGGGGCGACAGGGGCTTGGCGGGCGTTGAACCGAGCCAGCCCCGCGCGCCGTTCTTGGCCGTGGGCAAGCTGTTGCTGGGCGATCGCCGGCTGGTGTGCTTTACCCTGGGCGGGCTGCTCAGCGCCGTGGTCTTCGGCCAGTTCAGCGCCTACCTCTCGCAGTACCTGGTGGTGACCACCACAGCCGAAACCGCCTACCGGATTATCAGCAGCATTGTGGCGACCAATGCGCTGACGGTGATCAGCCTGCAATACCTCATCGGCAGGAAGATCTCCCAGCAACACTTGAGCCTGTGGCTCGCCGGCGGGCTGGTTATGTTTGTCCTGGGGCTGGCGGGCTTCGCCCTGTCGACCACCCTGGTGTTCTGGGTCGGCGCCATGGTCATTTTCACGCTCGGCGAGATTATCGTGTTTCCCGCCGAATACATGTTCATCGACAACATCGCCCCCAGCCATTTGCGGGGCATGTACTACGGGGCGCAAAACCTGAGCAACCTGGGCGCGGCATTGGGGCCTGTGCTGTGCGGGGCGGTATTGGCGGCGCAGCCGCCCCAATACATCTTCTACATGCTGATGCTGTTTATCGTCGCGGGCGGGATGCTGTATTTCCTCGGGGCTTCCATTGCCGGCAATACGGCGTCGGGGGAGGAAGGTGTCGCCGGGGGCTAGCAGGGAAGGGGTTGGAAGGTCGCTGAGAAGTAGCTGGTTCGAGCCGGCAGCAGGGTGGGGCCGGCGGGTTGGCCCGCTGATCGCCCGGGCCATTTCCTATGCCTGTGAGGCCAGCGCCTGTCGATTCAACGGCGGGCGCTGTTCCCCGGCCTGGCCATCAGCTGGAAAGTGCCGCGACCTTGGCCCGCGCCGCGTGCAGCTTCTTGTAGCTGTCGATCAGGCGCAGGTGGCGGTCGATCCCTTCCAGCTTCATGCTGGTCGGTGTCAGGCCATAGAAGCGCACATCGCCACTCACCGAGCCAATCACCGCATCCATCCGCTCGTTGCCGAACATGCGGCGGAAATTGGCTTCGTAATCCGCCAGGTCCAGGTCGTCGTCGAGCTCCATCTCCAGCACCGCATTCATCGCCTGGTAAAACAGGCCGCGCTCGGCGGTGTTGTCGTTGTACTGCAGGAACATCTCCACGCACTCCTTGGCTTCTTCATATTGCTGCAAGGCCAGGAAGATCAGCAGCTTCAACTCCAGGATGGTCAGTTGGCCCCAGGCGGTGTTGTCGTCGAACTCGATGCCGATCAGGGTGGTGATATCGGTGTAGTCGTCCAGTTCGCTTTCTATCAGGCGCTCGAGCAACGCCTGCAATTCTTCCTCGTTGAGGCTGTGCAGGTTGAGGATATCCTCGCGGAAGAACAGTGCCTTGTTGGTGTTGTCCCAGATCAGATCTTCTACCGGGTAGATTTCCGAGTAGTCCGGCACCAGGATGCGGCAGGCGGTGGCGCCCAGGTGCTCGTACACGGCCATGTAGGACTCCTTGCCCATGCCTTCAAGAATGCCGAACAAGGTCGCGGCTTCCTGGGTGTTGGAGTCTTCACCTTGGCCGGAGAAGTCCCACTCGACGAATTCGTAATCCGACTGGGCGCTGAAGAAGCGCCACGACACCACGCCGCTGGAGTCGATGAAGTGCTCGACGAAGTTGTTCGGCTCGGTGACCGCCTGACCTTCGAACGTCGGCGGCGGCAAATCGTTCAAGCCCTCGAAACTGCGGCCTTGCAGCAGCTCGGTGAGGCTGCGCTCCAGCGCCACTTCCAGGCTTGGGTGCGCGCCGAACGAGGCAAATACGCCACCGGTACGCGGGTTCATCAGGGTCACGCACATCACCGGGAACTCACCGCCCAGCGACGCATCCTTGACCAGTACCGGAAAGCCCTGGGCTTCCAGGCCCTGGATGCCGGCGAGAATCCCCGGGTATTTGGCCAAGACTTCTGCTGGTACATCCGGCAGGGCGAATTCGCCTTCGATGATTTCGCGTTTGACGGCGCGTTCGAAGATCTCCGACAGGCACTGCACCTGGGCTTCAGCCAGGGTGTTGCCGGCGCTCATGCCGTTGCTGAGGTAGAGGTTTTCGATCAGGTTCGACGGGAAGTACACCACTTCGCCATCCGACTGGCGCACGAACGGCAGCGAAACAATGCCGCGCTCTTCATTGCCGGAGTTGGTGTCGAACAGGTGCGAACCGCGCAGCTCGCCTTCGCGGTTGTAGACCTTCCGGCAGTACGCATCGAGGATTTCGCTCGGCAGCTCGTCGTTGGGGCCTGGCTTGAACCAGCGCTCGTCCGGGTAATGCACGAACGGCGCGTTGGCGATCTCCTCGCCCCAGAACTGATCGTTGTAGAAGAAGTTGCAGTTCAGGCGCTCGATGAACTCGCCCAGGGCCGAGGCCAGGGCGCCTTCCTTGGTCGCGCCCTTGCCGTTGGTGAAGCACATCGGCGACTGCGCGTCGCGGATATGCAGCGACCAGACGTTGGGCACGATATTGCGCCACGAAGCGATCTCGATCTTCATACCCAGGCCGGCCAGGATGCCGGACATGTTGGCGATGGTCTGTTCCAGCGGCAGGTCCTTGCCGGCGATGTAGGTGGTGTGCGCCTCGGCACTCGGCATCAACAAGGCCTGGGCATCGGCGTCGAGGTTTTCCACCTCCTCGATCACAAACTCAGGCCCGGCCTGGACCACTTTCTTGACGGTGCAACGGTCGATGGAGCGCAGGATGCCCTGGCGGTCCTTGTCGGAGATGTCCGCCGGCAACTCGACCTGGATCTTGAAGATCTGGTTGTAGCGGTTTTCCGGATCGACAATGTTGTTCTGCGACAGGCGAATGTTATCGGTGGGGATATTGCGGGTGTCGCAGTACAACTTCACGAAGTACGCCGCGCACAACGCCGATGACGCCAGGAAATAGTCGAACGGACCCGGTGCCGAGCCATCGCCCTTGTAGCGGATGGGTTGATCGGCCACCACCGTGAAGTCATCGAACTTGGCTTCAAGTCGGAGGTTGTCGAGAAAGTTGACCTTGATTTCCATGGGGCACACCGAATAACGAGCAAAACGAAATGGCGGCCATTATCCGGTTTTTCAGCGCGAAGTCTTGCGCTTTTCGGCAAGCGGGCCAGGTGGTTGGGGGAGGAGGTCGCGGCCTGCGGCATCAGCTCCTCTCACTCATCACCGAGTGACATCAGGCTGGCGGCCCACGCTTGGCTGGCAGTGTAGCGAGCGAAATAGGCCCGCTTCTCGGTCTCGCCCAAGCCGGTAAAAAACGGCAGGAAGTACTGGTCGTTGTAGTAACCCTGGGCACCTTGCAACTGCGTTCCCCACCATGCAGGGTCGTAACCCTCGAAGGCTACCCAGGGCGGCGGAACGGCGAAACGCTGGCGCTGAATGGCTTCGAGAAAGTCAGTGCTGTTGGTTACCAGGCGTACCGTGACGGCGTTGAATTCCCGGGTGGATATAAAACAGATCAGGCGCTGGTGGTTTTGGAGGTTTTCATACTGCCTGACGGGAAGATCGTTGAAGCTGCGCTCGTCGGCCAGGGTGAAGCTGGATTCGATAAGGGCTTGGAAAGAATCCCTATCGCTTCCATCGATCAGCAAGGCCCAGTAATAAGCCGGCACGCCTGTGTCTTCCAAAGAAACCGCGCGCAGTGGAAGAGGTAGGGCAGGAGCGGTGTGTTTAAGGGGCTCGGTGAAAACCGCTCGGAGTTCTGACAGGGAATAGCCGGCAATTTGCTCCTTGGGGGTTCGGTCAAAAAGACCTGCGATACGGCTGAAAAAATTCATATCGTCCTTGATTCAGCTTTGGTGGGTTTAGTGGAATGGCGCTTCAAGGCCATTGATTTAGGGTTCCTTGAAGCCTGGAAAACCGTTGGCCTTGCGCCAGTCTTTGACGGTTTTCAAGATTCCCTTTGGCGAATCGTCTTCACCATCCTCGGGATAGTAAATCCAGTCAGATGCGGCGGGGTTGCCGGTCATTTCAATAAAGTGCTCTAGCAACTGATCCTGATATTTCTCGGTGCCCACCGCATTGCATATTTCGTCGAGCAGTTTAAGAAAATCGCTTTCGGTGTACTCAGGTAGGGTTTTTCCTTCATGGGGGGCGTGCCATGCCGACCATATAGAGTCGGTCAGCAATGGCAACTGATGTACAGCTCCAGATCTTTGGGGAGTGGGATGGCTGTAAGGCGTTCTATGGCGCTGGCTTGCTCTCGGGTGAGGAGGTAGCTATGTACGGCGTCTGCTTCGCTCTGCCAACCCATAATCGGCATCAGCATTTCTGTAGTGAGAGTCGGTAGTTTTGTCTCGAATACAGCGTCGTCACTATTTGTAGGTGCGCCGTGTATCTCGAATTTCAGGTTGTACTTCATGGCTCAATCACTCTGGTTTTATCCGCTGGTTTGGTTTGCTGGCCGGTTATTGGGTCGAACTCGCCTAAGTGTTTGCCGCGTTTGTTGTACTTCTCCAGCCTGCCGTGTTGGGAGTCCCATTCGTAGATCGTACCGTCTTTGTCTTTCCATCGATCACGCAAGCCGCCACCTTTTTTGGGGGTTTTAGGCTTTGACCATTTGAGGCCAGGGAAAGCGGGGAGATTTTGGGGTTTGGGATGATAGTTCTGGCCTCTGAGCAGATTTAACACGATATAGAGCGGCCGAACCCCGGACCCCGGCGGGAACACCAGGATGAAGTCCTTGTACTCCGGCGGGTAGATCGGGTTGACGATGAGGGTGTCCGCCTGTTCGGTGGGCGGAAAGATCCAGATGTGGGGGGCTTGGGGCGCAGCCTCCAGTGGGGGGATGCCGGAGGTGCTGGACGGGTCCACCGCGGGCGTCCAGATCAGGGTGACGCCATCGCCGAAGTCGGCCACCTGTTGCTGGCCTTTGGCAGTAAAGCGCACCACCGGGACCATTTCCCAGCCACGCTGCTTTTGCGTGTTGTAGCCATAGCCCTTGAGCGTGCCGTCGGGCCGTTGTTCGAGATGCAGGCGGACGCGGGTGCGGCCTTCTTTCAGGGCGTCGAGTTGTTCGGGCGTGTACAAGGCGCTATCGCCCAGGCTCGAGGGCCAGAGCATGGCCACCACGCCAGCCAGGGCACCGGCGGCGACCCCGCCGGTTGCCACGCCGGCCCCGGCAGACGCCACGGCCTCGCCACCCAGCGCAAGGCTGCCCAGCGCGGCGGGAAGGGCGCCGCTGATTTTCTTGAGCGGGATGTTCCCCGTCGCGTCGGTTGCACGGCCCCCCAGCAAGACAAGCTCGCCATAGTCCTTGATGGCGTCGGTGGGAATCGCCCCGGATGGGCTGAGGTAGTCCATGACCCCGTCGGGCAGCTTGCAGGATTTGGTAAAGGTGCAGCCGGCCATCGCCTGTTGCTTGCGGGGTGGGCTGGCGAGGCTGTCTGCGTAGGCTTGTTGGCGAACCAGCATCTGTTCATAGGCGTTTTGCCTGGCCTCTTGCTCCGCCCGTTCGCTGGGGGTCATGTCTCTATAGGTAACGTGGTGCCCGTCGCCGGAGGGCGGATTCTTGATCGGGGGAAGTCTGTTGCGCGCCATCGAGGGGTCTGCCTGTCCATCCGTTGCGGTTTTCCTGCCGAAGGCGGGATGGCATCAACCCTATTGGGTAGGACGAGGCATTACTGCGGGAGGAATCTGAAAGGTTTGAAGGGCAAGTCTTTACTTTTGTGGGCTGGCGATTCTGGCCAGCCAATGAATGCCGGGGCGATGGGTACCGCTCCAGCCCATCTATGCTGCCGCACCGGGTTCCTGCTTAAATGCCTGCGCCTATTCACTCAGTGCGCCTTACACCATGAATACCCTCAAGGACGAACTCGCGCTCACCGAACCGACACCCGACGCGGCCTCGATCCGTCGTCGATCGTTGTTCGCCGGCTGTGGGGCCCATGCCATCCATGATGGCCTGACCGACCTGATCTATGTCTTGCTGCCCATCTGGCAAAGCCAGTTCGGCCTGAGCTTTGCCCAGGTCGGGCTGTTGCGTGGGGCCTATTCGGGGATGATGGCCGGCTTTCAGTTATTGGCCAGCCGCGCGGCCAGGCGCTGGGGGTGCGAGCGTCTGCTGGTGGGCGGCACGGCGCTGGCGGGGATGGCCTATCTGCTGGCGGGGCAGGCCGGGGGCCTGACGGTGTTGCTGTTGGCCCTGTTGTTGGGTGGGCTGGGGGCGAGTACCCAGCACCCGCTGGCGTCGTCGATGATCACCGATACCCATGAGGCCGGTGGCGGCGTCAAGCAGGCGTTGTCGCAGTACAACTTTTCCGGCGATATCGGCAAGACCCTGATTCCGGGGCTGGTGGGTCTGTTGCTGACGCTGCTCAGCTGGCGCGCCAGCGTCACCCTGATGGGGCTGCTGGGGCTGGCGGCCGCCGGGTTGCTGTGGTGGTTGATTCCGGCGCAGGCGGCGCAGTCGTCCAGGCCAGAGAAGGCCGCCAAGACGATCAGCGGAAAAGGCTCGGCCAGCGGGCTGCGGGCACTGATTCTCACCGGCACGCTGGACAGTGCGGTACGCATGGGTTTTCTGACCTTCCTGCCGTTTCTGCTGAAAGCCAAGGGCGCCGGCACGGCGGGCATCGGCCTGGCCTTGACCCTGCTGTTTGTCGGCGGGGCCTTCGGCAAGTTGCTGTGCGGTTACCTGGGCGCGCGCATCGGCATGATGAAGACCGTGTGGCTGACGGAGTTCACCACGGCGCTGTTGATCGTGCTGGCGGTGTACTTGCCCTATCTGGGCCTGATGGCGGTCTTGCCGCTGCTGGGGCTGGCGTTGAACGGCACCTCGTCGGTGCTTTATGGCGCGGTGCCGGACCTGGCGGGGGCGGGCAAGCGCGAACAGGCGTTCGCGATCTTCTATACCGGCACCATCGGCGGCGGGGCGCTGGCGCCGGTGCTGTTCGGCAGCCTGGGGGACGTCACTGGCGTGCCCGTCGCGGTAATGGTGCTGGCGGCTACCTTGCTGCTGACGTTACCGCTGTCCTGGTCCGTGCAGCGCGGCCTGGACGCGGATGCCCGGCTGGCCTGATCCGGCTCAGGCTTCCCGCCCATGGGCCGCCGCGGCCAGTTGTTCGGTATCGACCCGCACGAAGATCGAGTCGCCAATCGCCGTCAGCACATCGCCGGCGTAGACCTCGCAGATCACCCGGCTCTTGCGCCCGACTTCGCCTTCGACCTTGGCGCGCAAGGTCAGGGGCACGCCCATCGGTGTGGGCTTGATGAATTTGATGCCGAGGTTGCCGGTCACGCAGTTGATCCGCGGCTGGCTGTCCAGGGCGCGTTTTTCGGCGCGGTAGTGGTAGGCCATGGCGGTCCAGTTCGAGTGGCAGTCCACCAGCATGGCGATCAGGCCGCCGTACACCAGCTCGGGCCAGCCGCAGTATTGGCTGTCCGGCAGGTGCTCGGCCATCACATGCACCCCATCCTCATGCCAGTGGCTCTTGATGTGCAGGCCATGGGGGTTGCGGCTGCCGCAGCCAAAACAAACGCCATCCGGCGCGGTGCTGTCTTGCAGGGAGAGTGGGTGCATGTGTCTTACCTTTCTTATTGTTGGAGAGGGCCCTGGCGAAGCCCTCAGGCCGTCACTTGTGCCTGTATCTGCAGGTCGCCGTCGACGTCCTTGACCAGCCCGCTGGCCAGCAGCAGGGGCAGCAGGCGCTTGTGCAACTGCGGCTCGACGAATTCCTTGACGGTGTCCAGCGCCAGGTTGCCGCTGGTTTCCAGCTCGGCCTTGGTGTAGGACAGCCAGGCCTTCTTCAGCACCAGCAGCACGTCGCTGCCGGCGGTGGTGGCGAAGCGGCGGTGGGTGACTTTACCGTCGAAATCGAAGCTGTGCTGGTAGGCATAACCGCTCTCGACGCCCGCGCTGGCGACACAACGACCGCAGGTGCATTTGCCGTCGCCGAAGGCCGTGCGCAGATAGGTGTTGAAGTCCACCACGGGCTTGAGCCCCAGGCGCTTGTCGACTTCGAACAGATCCCCGGTCAGTTTTTCTTCAGTGCTCAACGTCCATTTCCTCAAGTCATGCGGCGTGTTTTTACAGGGCCGCACGATACCAGCCGGACGCTTGCAGGGGTAATTTTCTGCCCGGAGGGGGCGAGAAACCCTGCGCCAGGAACCTGGACCGGCGGCTGTTGCCGAGCCTGGCGCCCGTAATGAACAAGTGGCCAGTAAAAGAGAGGCACATTGCCTTCTCCGATAAGGCCCGATGCTGGCCCCGCGGTCACTCAATCACCGCCAAAATCACTTTAATTTCAGGTGGTTAGGTAGATCGAAAAATGCGCAATGTGTGGATGACGCTGACCTCGTTCGCCTTGGTCAGCGTGGCTGTCGCGGCCGAGGGCAAGGAGTTGCCGGCCAATGACCGGTATGTGTGCAGTTGGGGCGCGGGGACGGCGGCGCGGGCGCAGGAACTGAAACTGTCGGGGGTTTCGCTGTATGCCGCGCGGCAGAAGCTGCAGACCTACAAGTTCAGCAAGGGCTGGATGCGCATGCTGGCCCTGGGCATTACCGAACAGACCTACGACAGCCCCTCGCGGGCCAAGCCGGCGACGGTGCGGCAGAGTTTTTACGACGATTGCGTGCGCTACAAGCTGGCGCGCAAATAACCCGGTAAGGCACGCGAAATTGCCGGTTGCCCGGGCTGCCATGCTGGCGTGGGCGCCGGCGATCCTGGGTCGAGGCATGTCGGCTTTGCCTCATGTACCCGGACCTTTGGTCCATGGGCCGACAAAGTCCGTCGCCATCTGATCCGTATTTTTCTTCGTCACCTGCGTCTGTATCGGGATCAGATCTGGCCTGACAATAACGCACCCCTCAGGCGCACCGGCCCGCCGGCTGGAGCCTGAGGCTGCGTTCTGCTTTTCGCGTTGGCGAAAACCTATTGTTCAGGAGGCCTTTATGGCGAAGATGGCGATTTTCTTGTTTGGATTCTTGGCGCTGACCATCGCGATCGGTCTGTTGGCGACCATCTCCCCGGTCTGAGGGGAAAACCTCAGGCCAGCCCAGCCTCTCTGGGGCCGGCCGAACCGCTATTTGGAAAACTTCCTCGCCCCGGCCACGCACAAAATCACCGCCACGGTCACTCCCAGCATGCCCAGGCTGACCTGCTCATGCAGCAGGGTGGCCGCCAGGGCCAGGCCAAAGAACGGTTGCAGCAACTGCAACTGGCCGACGGCGGCGATCCCTCCCTGGGCCAGCCCGCGATACCAGAAGACAAAGCCGATCAGCATGCTGAACAGCGCGACGTACCCCAGGCTCAGCCAGGCGGGCAGGGTGATGCTGCTAAACGACGGCGGGGCACGCAACAGGCTCAACACGGCCATGACCGGCAGCGCCAGCACCAAAGCCCAGGAAATCACCTGCCAGCCGCCCAGCGTGCGGGAGAGCTTGGCGCCTTCCGCGTAACCCAGGCCGCAGACCAGGATCGCCAGCAGCATCAGGATGTCTCCGGCCGGCGCGGCGCTCAGCCCCTGGGACAGGGCAAACCCCACCACCAGCAGGCTGCCCAGCACCGAGAACAGCCAGAACACCGGCCGTGGCCGCTCGCCGCCGCGCAGCACGCCGAACACCGCGGTGGCCAGTGGCAGCAAGCCCAGGAAGACGATGGAGTGGGCCGAGGTCACGTACTGCAGGGCCAGCGCGGTCAGCAGGGGAAAGCCCACCACCACGCCCAGGGCCACTATCGCCAAGGGCCACAACTGGTTTCTGCTCGGGCGTTTCTCCTTGAACAGCAGCAACAGGCACAAGGCCAGGACCCCGGCGATGCTGGCGCGGGCCACGGTCAGGAACAGCGGGTCGAATTCCAGCACGGCGACCCGGGTGGCCGGCAGCGAACCGCTGAAAATCAGCACGCCGATAAAACCGTTGAGCCAGCCGCTCGCGGCCTTTTGCGTGGTGGGGTGTGGCAGGGGGGATGTCCGTTCCATTCAGGGGCTCAGCTCTGTTCAAGGGTAAGCGCCGCGCTACAGGGCGAGATTGCGCCTGGGCTGCTCAGGCCCCATCCTAGGAGCGCTAAGCAATACAATCAAAATATTGTCATGGATACATTTCGCTATGGCCCGTGCCCGCTACAAACAACTGGTCGATGCTTTTGCCGCCGATATCCGTGGCGGCGCACTGCCGCCCGGCGCCCGTCTGCCGACTCACCGCGAGCTGGCCGCCAGGGAAGGGCTGGCCCTGGTGACCGCCTCGCGGGTGTATGCCGAGCTGGAGGCCATGGGCCTGATCAGTGGCGAAACCGGGCGCGGCACCTTTGTCCGCGAGACCGCATTGCCGCCGGGGCAGGGCATCGACCAGCAGGCCACGGCGGCGGGCACCCTGGATCTGAATTTCAACTATCCGGCGTTGCCCGGGCAGGCCGAAGTGTTGCGCGGCGGCCTGCGCCAACTGGCGGCCGCCGGTGACCTGGAGGCGCTGCTGCGCTACCAGCCCCACAGTGGCCGCAGCCACGAGCGGGCCGCGGTGGCGCGGTATCTGGTCTCTTGCGGGTTGCGGGTAGACGCCGAGCAGGTGTCGATCGTCAGCGGCGCCCAGCATGGCCTGGCGACCACGGTCATGGCGCTGCTCAAGCCCGGCGATGTGGTCGCCACCGATGCCCTGACCTACCCGGGGTTCAAGGTGGTGGCTGACGCCCACGGCGTGGAGCTGGTGTCGATTGCCCTGACCGAGCACGGCCCCGACCTGGCGGCCTTCGAGCAGTTGTGCCGCAGCCGGCGGGTGCGGGCGGTGTACGCCATGCCGACCCTGCACAACCCCATGGGCTGGGTGCTGGACCTGGCGTGGCGCGAGCGTCTGGTGCACATCGCCCGGCAGCATCGCCTGCTGATTATCGAGGACGCCGCCTATGCCTTTCTCGCCGAGGATCCGCCCGCGCCGCTGGCGGCCCTGGCGCCGGAACTGACGGTGTATGTGTCGGGCTTTTCCAAGAATGTCGCCACCGGGCTGCGGGTCGGTTTTGTCGTCGCGCCGCCGGCCTGGGTGCCGCTGATCGAACGGGTGATCCGCGCGACCACCTGGAACACCCCCGGGGTGATGACGGCGCTGGTCTGCAACTGGATCGACGACGGCACCGTGGCGCGCCTGGAAACCGAGAAACGCCAGGACGCGCAAGCCCGGCAGGCACTGGCCAGGGAGGTGTTGGCCGGCCTGGCGTACATCGGGCATCCGGCGTCCTATTTTCTCTGGCTGCCGCTGCCCGAGGAGGTCCGTGCCGACCAGGTGGCCATGGCCTTGCTGCGGGAGAATGTCTCGGTGTCCATCGCCGAGCCCTTTGTCAGCGCCGCGCCGGTGCCCCACGCGATCCGTCTGGCCCTGGGCTCGGTCGATATGGATCAGCTGCGGGTGGCGCTGGAAAGGGTGCGCAAGGTGATCGCTCAATACGCCTACTGAAGGCCCCGCGCGGTGAGGCGCGGGAGCCCGTTGGCCGTCAGACCTTGAACTGGGTTACCAGGCCGTTGAGTTCCACCGCCAGGCGCGACAGGTCCTGGCTGGCGGCGTTGCTCTGGTTGGCCCCGGCCGAGGTCTGGGTCGCCAGGTCGCGGATGTTCACCAGGTTGCGATCGACCTCGCGGGCGACCTGGGCCTGCTCTTCGCTGGCGCTGGCGATCACCATGTTGCGTTCGTTGATCGAGGTGATGGCCTGGGTGATCTGGTCCAGGGCCAGGCCCGAAGCGCGGGCGGCTTCCAGGGTCAGGTGGGCGCGTTCGTTGCTGTGGCGCATGGCGCTGACCGCGCCTTCGGTGCCTTCTTCGATGGTGTTGATCATGCTTTCGATTTCCTGGGTCGACTGCTGGGTGCGATGGGCGAGGGCCCGCACCTCATCGGCGACCACGGCGAAACCGCGTCCGGCGTCGCCGGCCCGGGCGGCCTCGATGGCCGCGTTGAGGGCCAGCAGGTTGGTCTGCTCGGCGATCGAGCGGATCACCTCCAGGACCTGACCGATATTGCGCACATCCACCGCCAGGTGCTCGACCTGCTCGCAGGTGCGGGTCACCTCGTCGGCCAGGTCGCCGATGGAGTCGACGGTGTGCTGCACCTGTTGCCGGCCGTGGTGGGCGGTGGCATCGGTTTCCCGGGACGCTTCGGAGGTGCTGACGGCGTTGCGCGCCACTTCTTCCACCGCCGCGGTCATTTCGTTGACCGCGGTGGCGGCCTGTTCCAGCTCGTTGCTCTGCTGGTGCAGGGTCTTGCTGGAGTCCTCGGTCACCGCATGCAGTTCTTCGGCGGCCGACGCCAGTTGGCTGGAGGAATCGGCGATCTTCTGCAGGGTGCTGCGCAGGCTGTTCTGCATGCGTTGCAGGGCGTGCAGCAGGCGCGCCGGTTCGTCGTTGCCGGTCACGCTGATGGCATGGCACAGGTCGCCGCTGGCGATGGTTTCGGCGACTGCCACGGCCTGGCTCAGCGGCCGCACGATGCTGCGGGTGAGCACGATGGCCAGGCCGACGGTCAGTACCAGCACGATGGCCAGGATCGCCAACACCAGCCCGACCGCGCTCTGGAACACTTCGTTGCTGCGCGCGGCCGCTGTTTCGCCGCCGTGGGTGTTCACCTCGACCACGCTCAGCAGTTCCTTGAGCATGGCGTCGGCATTGGTCAGGAACGGCCCGCCGTCGACGATGGCGATCGCCTCGTCCTTGCGCCCCTGGCGCGCCAGATCGAGGACGCGCTGCTGGTCCTTGAGGTACAGCGCCCTGACCCCCAGGTAGCGCGCGTACGCAGCCTTTTCCTCGGGGTCGATACTGAGTTTTTCGTAGGCCAGTTGCTGGGCCGACAGTTGCTCGTCGAGTTGCTTGACCCGGTCCAGCAGGGCCTCGACTTCGGTTCTGTCGCGTACGACCAGCAGGCGCAGGGTCAGGGTACGGATCTGGGTACTGGTCAGGGCCACGGCGTTGGCCGCGACGATCGAGGGCAGCCAGTTCCTGTCGACCTCGAGCGACTGCTCGTTCATGCGCCGCATTTCCAGCAGGGAGAACGCCCCGAGCGCAATCGCGAGCAACGCGATCAGGGCAAAACTGAGGCCTGCACGGCGGGAAATGTTCATCGATCGTAAAAGCATGACTGTGTTCCTTGTGGCGGCAAAAGGCACAACCTGCGCGGCATCCGGCAGGTTCGCAGCAAAGCGGCGCGCGCTCGGAAAGGCTCCGGGGCGTCGTCGGTTCTTGCAGGCAAGACAGGCGGGAGGCGCATCGTGGCGCCTTCTTTTATGGGGTCTTCCGGTATGGCAGGGTCGCGCGGACCCTGGCCGGAAAGGCGGGGGGATGATATCACAGTGATATCGGTGGCGTCGGCGAGGTGGAGCGCACGGCTCCACCTTGAGGGCTCAGCCGTGCTGGATGCCCGCGCGTTTCAGCAACTGCTTGCAGCGCTCGGACAGGTGGGTCACCCGCAGGTGCTTGCCGGCCTTGCCGTAGCGTTCGCGCAGGGTTTTCAGGGCGGCGATGGCGGAGTAGTCGACGAAGCTCAGGTGGCGGCAGTCGAGGGTCACCTGGGCCGGGTCGCCCGCCGGGTCGAAGTGGTTGAGGAAGGACGTGGTCGAGGCGAAGAACAGGGTGCCGTGGACCCGGTACAGCTTGCTGCCGTCGGCTTCCTCGTGGCTGTCGGCGTACAGCTCGCGCGAATGCTGCCAGGCGAAGTTGAGGGCGGCGATGACGATGCCGCACAGCACCGCGATGGCGAGGTCGGTGAACACGGTGATGATGGTCACCGCGACTATCACCAGCATGTCGTTCAGCGGCACTTTGTGCAGCACCCGCAGCGAGCCCCAGGCGAAGGTCTGCTGGGCCACCACGAACATCACCCCGACCAGCGCCGCCAGCGGAATACGCTCGATCAAGGGCGAGAGAAACAGCACGAACAGCAGGATCATCGTCCCGGCGACCACCCCGGACAGCCGGCCACGGCCGCCGGAGCTGAGGTTGATCACGGTCTGGCCGATCATCGCGCAACCGCCCATGCCGCCGAACAGGCCGGAGGCGATATTGGCCGCGCCCAGGGCCACGCATTCGCGGTCGGGGAAGCTGCGGCTCTCGGTGATTTCGTCGGTGAGGTTGAGGGTCAGCAGGGTTTCCAGCAGCCCGACCATGGCCATCAGGAACGCGTAGGGGGCGATGATGCCCAGGGTCTCCAGGTTCCACGCAATGTCCGGCAGCATCAGGCGCGGCAGGCCGCCGGCGATATGGGCCATGTCGCCCAGGGTGCGGGTCGGCAGGCCCAGCAGGTAGACCAGCAGGCCGACCCCGAGGATCGCCACCAGCGCCGGCGGCACCGCGCGGCTCAGGCGTGGCAGCAGATGGACGATGGCCATGGTCAGCGCCACCAGCCCGAGCATCAGCCACAGGGGCGTGCCGCCGAGCCAGCGTTCATCGGCCTTGAAGTGTTCCAGCTGGGCCAGCGCAATGATGATCGCCAGGCCATTGACGAAGCCGAGCATCACCGGGTACGGCACGATCCGCACCAGCTTGCCCAGGCGCAGCAGGCCGAAGGCGATCATGACCAGCCCTCCCAGCAGCACCGTGGCCAGCAGGTACTGCACGCCGTGCTGCACCACCAGCGCGACGATCACCACCGCCATCGACCCGGCGGCGCCGGAAATCATCCCCGGGCGGCCGCCGAACAGCGCGGTCAGGGTGCAGATGATAAAGGCCCCGTACAGGCCCATCAGCGGGTTGAGGTGGGCGACCAGGGCGAAGGCGATGCACTCGGGCACCAGGGCGAAAGAGGTGGTGAGTCCGGCCAGGACGTCGGCGCGAAGGCGAGCGGGTTTCATGGTTTACCTGAGAGGGGGCCAGGGGCGGCCGGGGTTGCGGGGGATTGTCGAAAGGCGGCGAATGTTACGGAATTACAGCCGCGCCAGCCAGCCATGGGGCTTGTATTGATGGGCGCTCGCGGCAAGACTGCACGGCTCCAGCGCTTAATACCGGGCAGCCAAGGAGCCACCATGCCATCAAGCAAACGCGAGCAGGCGCGTCTCGAACGCCGCCTGGTCGCCAGCCTCACCGACGCCTGCGAAACCGCCAAGGCGGAAATCGCCGGGTTCTCCTGGCTGACCCATGTGGCCGATTACGCGGCCTTTCCCGCCAGCCTGAGGGTGGTATGGGTGTTCGACACCCAGGCCAGCAAGTCCCTGGCCCTGGCCTGCGGGCAGGGCGAGCGCATGCTCGAACTGACAGCCGTGGCGCTGCATGACGCCGGCGTGGAGTTGCAGGCGCTGGCAGCCCATGTGCGCTACGACAGCGAAGAACAATGCCAGCGCATCAACGGCGGCAACTGGCAACAACGCCTGGCGCGGCTGGGCTGAGCGCCGCTGGCAAGCGCGGCTAAACGCCGCACCCGACCAAGGTCGCACACAACCTGTCATCCATTTGGCAGGAAGCGGGGCGCCGCGTTTTGCTACCATGCGTGGCTTTTACGGATGGGCCGCCTGGCGGGTCGTCTGGACTTTCGGCTCCTCAAAGGGCGGTAACGAATGAGTGTTTTGTTGAGTCGCCGCGAGGTGATTGCAGGTATGGGGGTGTTGGGTCTCGGTCTTTTGGCCGGCTGCGATACCCGGGGCCAGCTGTCGTACAAATATGGCAAGGATCTGAGCGACAAGATCATGGGCCGTACCTTCAAGCTGAAGGACACCGAGGGCAACGTCAGGACGCTCTCAAGCTATAGCGGCCTGATGCCGATGGTGTTCTTCGGTTTCACCCAGTGCCCGGCCATCTGCCCCACGACGCTGGCGCGCGCGGCCCAGGCCAAGAAACTGATGGGCCGCGACGGCGACCGCCTGCAGGTGATCTTCATCACCCTGGACCCCGAGCGGGATACCCCGGAGGTCCTCGACGCCTACGTCAAGGCCTTCGACCCGTCGTTCGTCGCGCTGTACGGCACGCTGGAGCAGACCGCGGCCACGGCCAAGGAATTCGACGTGTTCTACGAGAAGATCCCCAGCGGCTCGACTTACACCCTGTCCCACACCGCCACCAGTTTTGTCTACGACTCCCGGGGCACGCTGCGCCTTGGCTTGTCCCAATCGCTTACCGCGCAAGAGTGTGCGGAAGATTTACTGACCGTCATGGAGGTCTGCTGATGTACCCGGCCCTGAATAAAACCGCTATCGCCCAACGCGCCAAACGCATCCTGATCGGCCTGTCCCTGCTGGGCCTGGCGGGCCAGGCCGCGGCCCAGACCCAGGTCGACGACGCCTGGGTACGAGCCACCGTCGCCGGGCAACAGGCGACCGGGGCCTTCATGACCCTGACCGCCAGCGACGACAGCAAGCTGCTCAGCGTCGAGTCGCCAGTGGCCAAGATCGTGCAGATTCACCAGTCGAGCATGCACAACGATGTGATGAGCATGCGCCCGGCGGACTTCGTCGCGTTGCCGGCCGGCAAGGCCGTGGCCCTGGACCCCCACGGTTATCACGTGATGCTGATCGACCTGGTCGCTCAGGTGAAGGAAGGCGACAAAGTGCCGCTGACCCTGGTGGTGGAAAATGCCAAGGGCGAGAAAGAGTCGATCAAGGTCGAGGCCCAGGCCCGCGCGCTGAACATGCCCGACCACAGCAAGATGCAGCATTGATGGTTGGCAGCATCTGCGACGACCGGCAGCCAGGCTGAAGCATGGCCAAGGAAATCGACAACCCCTGCATCGCCGTTTGCCAGTTGAGCGGCGACCTGTGCCTGAGTTGCGGGCGCAGCAAGGACGACATCCGCCAATGGAAGCGCATGAAGCGCCCGGAAAAGATGGCGGCGGTGCAGCGGGCGAGCCAGCGCTTGAAGGCGCTGCGCAAGAAGGGCGGCGGCGCCAGCCGCTGATCTCCCCCCAGCCGGCCTCCAGCGCCGGCCTTCAGATTCCCGGCGTCTGCGCCGCACACTCGCGTAACCAGGCGATACAGGCCGAGACCCGTCGCGGCAGGGCCTCCAGGGCCGGGTGAACGATGTAGTAATCGTATTCGCCGCTGCGGGTAAACCCGCTGAACGGCAGCACCAGCCGGCCTTGCCCGATCGCCTCGCTGACCAGATGCTCGCGCCCGATCGCCACGCCGGCATGGTGGATGGCGGCGGTAACGCAGAGGTCCGAGCGATCGAAAGTCACCCCGCGTTTCGGCATGGCCACGCCGCCGCCGTGCTGGCGAATCCACAGCGCCCATTCGGAATCGAAGGTGGCGTGGTCCCAGGCTAGCGAGTCATGCAGCAGGGTGCACTGTTGCAGTTGCTCGACCGCGCCGGTCAATCCTTGGCGTTCGGCGTATTGCGGGCTGCACACCGGTGCGACCCGTTCCTGCATCAGCTTGTGCGCCGCCAGCCCATGGAACTCGCCATTGCCGTAGTACAGCGCCAGGTCGATCTGCCGGGTGCGGAAGTCGATGCGGTCGTTGCCCACCCGCAGGTCGAGCCTGACCCCGGGGAAGCGCAGGCCGAACTCGGCCAGGCGCGGCACCAGCCAGGCATGGGCGATGGACGGGTGGGCGTACAGGGTCAGCGGCCCGGCCAGGTCGGCGTCGACCGGCTGGGCCAGGACTTCGGACAGCTCGCCCAGGGTCTGCTGGAGGATCTCGAAAATCCGTTCGCCGGCCTCGGTCAGCTCCACCCGCCGGGTCAGCCGGCGGAACAGCTGGATCGACAGCTCCGCCTCCAGCCGGGCGATGCGATGGCTGACCGCGCTGGCGGTCAGGCACAACTCATCGGCGGCCTTGCTGAAACTCAGGTGGCGGGCCGCGGCCTGGAAGGTGAACAGGTTCGAGAACTGGCTGCTGTTGAGCTTGGCATCCAGTCGGGGCGGTAGGTTGTACAAGCCGGCGCTTCTCCTGTCGGTTGGTTATGAGCCTTGCAGCACCCGGGCGCCTTGCGCCAGGTAGGCCTGCATCTCGGTGTCCGGGACCATGCTGCCGCCCGTGGCCCAGACCAGGTGGGTGGCCCGGGCGTAAGCCGCGGCGCTCAGGCCGCTGCGCTGCAGGTACTGGTCACGCTGCGCGTGCACCCGGGCGATGCCTGGGACACCGGCCACCGCCGAGGGCTCCAGGTGCAGCTGTTGGTGCTGGGCCATCAGCCAGACCAGGGCATGCAGTTCGTCATCGCTGACGGTGTAGTAACCCTCGATCAGCCGCTGCATGGCGCGGCCGACAAAACCCGAGGCGCGGCCGACGGCCAGGCCGTCGGCGGCGGTGAGGTTGTCGATGCCGAAGTCCTGCACCGACACCTCGTCATGCAGCCCGGTGTGCACCCCGAGCAACATGCACGGCGAATGGGTGGGCTCGGCAAATATACAGTGGACGGCGTCGCCGAACGCCAGCTTCAGGCCGAACGCCACGCCGCCGGGGCCGCCGCCGACACCGCAGGGCAGGTAGACGAACAGCGGGTGCTCGGCATCGACCCGGACCCCGGCCTGCGCCAGTTGCCGGCTCAGGCGCTCGGCGGCCACGGCGTAGCCGAGGAACAGGTCGGTGGAGTTTTCGTCATCGACGAAATGGCAGGCCGGATCGGCGCTGGCCTGCTGGCGCCCCTGGGCCACGGCGATGCTGTAGTCGCTCTGGTATTCCATGACATTCACGCCGTGGGCGCGCAGCTTGTCCTTCTTCCATTGGCGGGCGTCGGCGGACATGTGCACCGTGACCTGGAAGCCCAGCCGGGCGCCCATCAGGCCGATGGACAGGCCCAGGTTGCCGGTGGAGCCGACGGCGATCCGGTAGTGGCTGAAGAACGCCCGGGCCTGGGGCGAGTCGAGCACGCTGTAGTCCTGGTCCGGGCGCAGCAGGCCGGCCTCCAGGGCCAGGCGTTCGGCGTGCTTGAGCACCTCGTAGATACCGCCGCGGGCCTTGATCGACCCGGAGATCGGCAGGTGGCTGTCCTGCTTGATCCACAGCGCGCCGGGCAGGGCCTGGCCATAGCGGTCGGCCAGCACCGCCTGCAAGGCCGGCAGCGGCTGGATCGGCGATTCGAGAATGCCGTTGTTGGCCAAGGTCTCGGGGAAGGCCACGCGAAAATACGCGGCGAAACGCGCAAGGCGGGCGCTGGCGTCGGCCACGTCGGCGGCACTCAGCGCCAGATCGCCCAGGCCATCGGCCAGGGGCGCGCGGGTGGCGGTGAACCAGGTGGTTTCGCGCAACGCCATCAGCTCTTCGAGCAGCGGGAAGCGGCGGGTCCAGGTAGCGAGTGGCTGGCCTGTGATCATGGGGAAGTCTCCTGTAGCAAAGGTTTAAACGAAATGAGAGAGGGCCAGGGTCAGCAACAGGGCGACCACCGAGGCCAGGACCGTGGCGCTGGTGAAGGTCTTGAGGGCATCGGCCAGCGACACCCCGAGGTATTCCTTGACCACCCAGAAGGCCGAGTCGGTGACGTGGGTCCAGCCGATGGCCCCAGCGCCGATGGCGACCACGATAATCTCCTTGCTGTAGCCGGAGTCGACGCCCAGGGTCGGCAGCACGATGGCGGCGGCGCTCATCATGGCCACGGTCGCCGAGCCCACCGCGAAGTGCATCAGGCCCGCCACCAGCCAGGCCAGCACCACCGGGTTGATGTCCAGCCGGGTCAGGGAGTCGGCCAGCACCTTGCCCACGCCGCTGTCGATCAGGATGCCGTTGAAGGCGCCGCCGGCACCGATGATCAGCAGGATGCTGGCCAGCGGCGGCAGGCTTTTCTGGGTGTGCCCCAGCAGGTCCTGCATGCCCAGGCCGCGGCGCAGGCCCAGGGACCAGTAGGCGAAGACCACGGCGATCAGCAGCGCCACCAGCGGGTTGCCGAAGAACGACAGCAGCCCGGACAGCGTCGAGCCGGCGGGCAGGGCGCTGGCGAAGGTCTTGCCGATCATCAGCAGCAGCGGCAGCAGGATGGTCAGCAGGGTCAGCCAGAAGCCCGGCAGCACGCGTTCGCCACGGGCCTCGCAACGCTCCTCGAGGAAGGCCGCCTGCCAGGGTTCGGCCTGGCTGCGCGCCACCAGGCGGATCCACAGCGGCCCGGCGACGATGGCGGTGGGCAGGCCGACGATCAGGCCGTAGAGGATCACCTTGCCGACGTCGGCCCCCAGCAAGTGGGTGATGGCCATGGCCGCCGGGTGCGGCGGCAGCATGCAGTGCACGCACATCAGCGACACCGCCAGCGGCACGCCGAGGTGCAGCAGGTTGAGGCGGGTGGCCTTGGCCACCACGTACACCAGCGGAATCAGCAGGATGTAGCCGACCTCGAAGAACACCGGGATGCCGGCGATGAACCCCACCAGCATCATCACCCAGGAGGCGCGACGCTCGCCCAGGGTGTCGAGCAAGGTCCGGGCGATGCGTTCGGCGCCCCCCGACTCCTCGAGCATCTTGCCGAGGATACTGCCCAGCCCGATGATCGCGGCGAGAAACCCCAGGGTATCGCCCAGGCCCTTCTGGAACGATTCGAGCATGGCATTCAAGGGCATTCCCGAGCCCAACCCGACCAGGCCGCAGGCGGCGATCAGCGCCAGGAAGGCATGCACCCTGAACCTGACAATCAACACCACGATCATCACGATCGCGGCCAATAACACCCACAGCAACGTGCCATTGCTTTGCATCGGCCAACCCTCTTATTGATTTTGTGACGGGGTCCGTCAAAGGACTTCGTGGGGCGAGAGTTAACGCTCGGCCGCGCGGGGCTGACAAAAGATCATTGCTCAGCAGATGGGTGATGCTGGGTCAGGCGTGGGAATGGGCTTGGGAATGGGAGCCGCGAGGCCGGTCTGGCCGTGGATCCCGGGCCACGGGCGTGACCCGGTCGAGGGGTGTGAGTCAGCCGGCGGTGCTTTCCGGCAGTCTGGCGATGACCTTGATCTCGAAGTCGAAGCCATAGAGCCAGGTCACGCCCACGGCGGTCAGCGTCGGGTGCGGCGCCTGGCCCCAGAACTCCGGCACCACCTTCCAGATGGCTTCGAATTTGTCCTCGGGGTCGACGATAAACACGGTGACGTCGATCACCTCGTCGAAGGAGCTGCCGGCGGCCGCCAGGATGGCGTTGAGGTTGGTGAACGCGAGGCGGACCTGGGCCTCGAGGTCCGGCTCGGGCGAGCCGTCGGCGGTGCTGCCGACCTGCCCCGAGACGAACAGAAAACCATTGGAACGGATCGCCGGCGAGTAGCGGTTGCGCTGGTAAAGCGCCTGGCGTCCGGGCGGAAAAAACACGTCGCGCTGAGTCATGTGTTGCCTCCATCGATAAGGGCCGAAGCCGGCCTGGAATGAACGATGAAGCTGACTCTAGGCACTTGCGCCGGGCCGATAAACCAGCAACCGTAGCCATCACTGTTTGTGGAATCCAAACAATCCAATGGTTAGCCGGGGTGGAAATGGACCGATTTGATGCGATGCAGGCCTTTGCCCGGGTGGTGGAGGCGGGCAGCTTCACCAAGGCCGCCGACACGCTGCACATGAGCAAGACCAGCGTGACGCAACTGGTGCAGCAGCTGGAGGCGCGCCTGCGGGTCAAGTTGCTCAACCGCACCACGCGCCGGGTCCACCTGACCGCCGATGGCGCGGTGTATTACGAGCGTGTGGTGCGCCTGCTGGCCGACCTCGACGATGCCGAGACCAGCCTGTCCAGTGCTTCGGCGCTGCCCAGGGGACGCCTGCGGGTGGATGTGCCCAGCCCGTTGGCGAGCATGATCCTGGTGCCGGCCTTGCCCGGGTTTCACGCTCGTTACCCGGACATCCAGATCGACCTGGGCGTCAGCGACCGCATCGTCGATGTGCTCGGCGAGAACGTGGATTGCGTGGTGCGCGGCGGCGAGCTGACGGACCAGTCGCTGATGGCGCGGCGGGTCGGCGACCTCCAGCTGGGCGTGTATGCGGCGCCCGGCTACCTGGAGCGCCTCGGCACGCCCGCGCATCCGCGCGAGCTGGAAGACTCATTGCATCGCATCGTCGGTTTTCTCTGGGCGCGCACCGGCAAGGCCTTGCCCTATGCCATGCACGGCCACGGTGAGAGCCTGCAGATCAAGGGCCGCTACGTGCTGGCGGTCGACGATGGCAATGCCTACCTCGCCGCCGGCCTGGCGGGCCTGGGCGTGCTCTGGCTGCCGGACTACATGGCCCGGGCGCATCAGGAACGGGGCGAGCTGGTGCGTCTGTTCGAGGACTGGCGGCTCGAGCCGATGCCGATCTACGTGGCGTTCCCGCCCAACCGGCATATCAGCATCAAGCTGCGGGTGTTTATCGACTGGGTCGCCGAGCTGATGGCCCGACATGCGCCCATCGCCAGCCGAGCGTGAAGCGACCGGTTACATGAATTTTCTGGGCGCCGCCCAGAAACCCGCCAGAGCAGCTTTACTTGTCCAGGCAAGTCGCGCCTGTAGATGGCCGTTCGGCCGCCGCATTCTGCCCGGGACCGGCATTGCGAGAAGGACACGGAGTGTCGTTCAACCCCGTACAAAACCCTTGTCGCCCCCCTGACATGAACGCCTGTTGGAGCAGTCGTTTGCTGGCCAGTACCTCATCGCGGTCTGGTCGCGCCCGCGCCATCGCAGCCCGGGCGCCGCCTCTTTAAAGGAGTAAAGACATGACTCAGTACGACAAACAGCTCAACAACCCCAAACAGCCGTCGCGCCAGGCACGCCTGGAAAGCACCGGCGCCGAACGCCTGACGCTGGCCAACGCCGGGCCGATCCAGATGGGCTTCTGGGTGCCCAACCGGGTATGGGCCACGGCTAAATTCCTGGTGCCGCTGCGCAACCTGATCGCCGAGAAGAAAAAGGCCGGCACCCTGACCCCGATGCGCACGGAAATCATCGAGTTCAAGACCTGGGTCACCCACAACAGCGTGTACCGCATGTGGGTCAACTCGATGATCGAACAGTCGAACGCCTACGTGGCGACCCTTGACGAGGCGACCAAGGAGCAGATCAAGGACGCGGATGGCGATGCGCTATGGATCGCCGGCTACGACAGCTTCTTCGAGATTCTCAACGAGATCATCAGCACCTCCTCGTCGTTCAACGCCACGGCCCAGGTCGGCACGCCGATGAACGCTTTCCTGGCGGTGTCGATGGGCACCGAGGCGGGTGTCGCGCTGTTCCACGACACGACCTTCAACCAGCAGTTCAAGAAGGTGCTCAATGCCTGGAACGCCTTCCTCAAGAGCAGCGCTTCCCTCGACAAGCTGGACATCAACGACCCGGAAAAAGAGGGTTCGTGGATCTCCGCGGCGGCCCATGAGGCCGGGGTCTGGAAGCAGATGGAGCATGACCCGAACCTGCCCGGCTATGGCTTCGATTCCTGGAACGCGTTTTTCATCCGCAGGTTCGTGCCCGGCGCGCGGCCGTTCCAGGGCAACCCGCTGACCCAGGTCGATATCGGCTGCGAGACCACGCCCTGGCAGTACGAAAACGATGTGGCGTTCGAGACCGAGTTCTGGATCAAGGACGTCAATTACTCGCTGCTCGATCTGTTCGGCGGCCAGGAGCAGTGGGCCGCGCCGTTCCAGGGTGGGCAGGCTTACCAGGGCTTCCTGTCGGCGACCCACTATCACCGCTGGAACGCCCCGCTCGATGGCAAGCTGGTGCGCTCCTGGGTCCAGCCGGGCACCTATTTCGCCCAGCGTCCGGCCCAGGGCGAAGGCGAGGGCACCTGGGAGGGCACCGAGTCGCAGCCGTACCTGGGGCATGTCGCCGCCCGGGCGATCTTTGTCTTCGAGCACCCGACCTGCGGTTATGTCGCGCTGATCTGCATCGGCATGGTCGAGGTCTCGACCTGCGTGATCGAGCCGCCGTTCATCGTCGACGAAGGCGCGGCACCGGTGAACATCACCCGTGGCACCGAGATCGGGCATTTCGAGTTCGGCGGTTCGACCCACATGATGATCTTCCAGAAGGGCCGGGTGCAGTTGGAGGACTGGGCGGTGAACGCGGTCGCGCACCAGAACGACCCGCAACCGACGCCCATGGGCACGGTGATCGCCACGGCGTTGCTGAACAAGGGCTGAGCCGCTGAGCACAAGCGACGGCGCCCTCGCGCCGTCGCCTGCAAACCGCTGTCAGCCGCTGGCCTGGACCAGGTACTTGTGGAACCACGCCAGCGTCCGGTCCCAGGCCAGGGTGGCCGCCGCCTCGTCGTAGCGCGGGGTCGAGTCGTTGTGAAAACCGTGGTTCACCCCGGGGTAGATATAGGCTTCGTAGGTCTTGCCCGTGGCTTTCAGCGCCTGCTCGTAGGCCGGCCAGCCTTCGTTGATGCGGGTGTCCAGTTCGGCGTAGTGCAGCAACAGCGGCGCCTGGATCCGCTCGACTTCCGCGCTGTCCGGCTGGCGCCCGTAGAAGGGCACGGCCGCCGCCAGTTCCGGATAGGCCACGGCCGCGGCATTGGCCACGCCACCGCCATAACAAAAGCCGGTGATGCCGACCTTGCCGGTGCTGGCGTCGTGCTCGAGCAGCCATTCGACGGCGGCGAAAAAGTCGTTCATCAGCTTTTCCGGATTGATCTTCAGTTGCAGCTCGCGGCCCTTGTCGTCGTTTCCGGGGTAGCCGCCGAGGGAGGTCAGACCGTCGGGGGCCAGGGCGAGGAAACCGGCCTTGGCCAGGCGTCGCGCAACGTCCTCGATATACGGGTTGAGCCCGCGGTTTTCATGGGCCACCACCACCGCCGGCAACTTGCCTTCGGCCTTCGCCGGGCGCACCAGGTATCCCCGGACCTGCTCGTGGCCCTTGGGCGAGGGGTAGGTGATGTACTCGGCGACGATCGCCGGGTCGGTGAATGACACCTGTTCGGCCAGGGTGTAGTTCGGCGTCAGGGCGGCGAGGGTAGCGCTGGCGGTCAGCCCGACCAGGGTGAAGGCCGCCGCCCGGTCGAGAAACTCGCGGCGGCTGATCTTGCCGTGGGCGTAGTAGTCGTAGAGCTCGAGCAGCTCGGGGGCGAAGTCTTTGGCACTGAGACGTTGCATCGCGCGTTATCTCCTCACTCATGGGCGTCCGGGTGCCACATGACCTGTGGGCGGGACGAATTCGCCCCGGTTGCCTCAGTAAAGCAAGCCTGGGCCCGGGCGGCCAATGCGCGGGGCTGGCGTTGTGTTTGGGCAAAGCCTTGGCTAATCTCGCATAAACACGCAAAAGCAGGCATAACCATGCAAAGCCAGCATTCCATCGCCGAACTGCCCCATGTGCGCCGGCAGAAGATCCTGTTGCTGCTCGAACGCGACGGCAAGGTCATGGCGTCCGAGCTGGGCCAGCATTTCGCGGTCTCCGAGGACACCATCCGCCGCGACCTGGCGGAACTGGCCGATGCCGGGCTGCTGCAGCGGGTGCACGGCGGCGCGCTGCCACGGCCCAAGGACACCGGCAAGGATGTGTTCACCCGCCTGGGCGAAAGCAGCGAGGTCAAGCGCCACCTGGCCAGGCTCGGCGCGCAGCGGGTGCAGGAAGGGCAGATCGTGATGTTCGACTCGGGCTCGACCACGCTGCTGATCGCCCAGTCGCTACCTGCCGATATCGGCATCACCGCGGTCACCGCTTCGCCGCTGATCGCCGTCGCCCTGGCCGAATACCCGCGCAGCCAAGTGATTCTCGCCGGCGGCCGGCTCAACCCGGCGACTCTGTCTTCCGGCGGCCATGAGGCGGTACGCCTGATCCAGGGCATCCGCGCCGACCTGCTGTTCACCGGGGTGTGCGCGATTCACCCGGAGGTCGGCATCACCTCGCTGCACTTCGATGAGGTACCGGTGAAGCAGGCCTTGCTCGACAGCGCTTCCCAGGTCATCGCAGTGACCACCGCCGACAAGCTCGGCGCGGTGGAACCCTTCGCCGTGGCGCCGTGCAATCGCCTGCATACGCTGATCACCGAACAGCACCTGGCCTCGGGCAGCATCGAGGACTACCGGCGCCTGGGCATCGAGGTGGTGCAGGCGCCGGTGTGACGGCGGTGGCAAGAGCCGGGAGGTGCTGGGCTTTACAGGGGCTGGCCTGGGTCGGTGGATGGCGAGTTCGGAGCTGCGGCAAGCCCGGCCTGAACCGCTACGGGCTTATTCGACCCGGCGGAACACCAGGGCCTTCAAGCCGCTCTCGATATCGTTATCGGGAAACTCCGGCGGGTTGTCCAGGCGTTGCTCGAAGCGCAGGCCCGGGGCCTCGCGGGTGACGCCGTCGATCAGGAAGTCCGAGCCGACGGCCGGGTCGTTCATGCAGGCCAGCACGCAGCCGTCGGCGGTGAGCAATTCCGGCAGGCGCCGCAGCACCCGGGCGTAGTCCTTGGTCAGCAGGAAGCTGCCTTTCTGGAAGGAAGGCGGGTCGATGATCACCAGGTCGTAGGGGCCGCCGCTTTTCACCTTGCTCCAGGACTTGAACAGGTCGTGGCCGAGAAAGCTCACCCGGCTCAGGTCGTGGCCGTTGAGCCGGTGATTGTCGCGGCCACGGCTCAGGGCCGCGCGCGACATGTCGAGGTTGACCACATGGGTCGCGCCGCCTTCGATGGCCGCCACCGAAAAGCCGCAGGTGTAGGCGAACAGGTTCAGCACGCGCTTGCCCCGGGCATTGGCGCGCACCCAGTTGCGACCGTAGCGCATGTCGAGAAACAGGCCGTTGTTCTGCTTCTGACCCAGATCCACCCGATAGCGCAGGCCTTCCTCGACCAGGGTCCATTCATCGATGGGTTCGCCCACCAGCCAGTCCACTGGGCTTTGCAGCTGATAACGGTGTTGCAGCAGCAGGGTGTGGGCGCCACAGGCCTGCCACTCGGGCGAGGTGCTGAGTGCCAGCAGCAATTGCTTGAGCGCCTCCAGCTGCTGCGGCTCTGGCTCTTTGAACAACGCCACCAGCACCACGCCCTGCAGCCAGTCCACGGTCAGTTGCTCCAGCCCCGGCCAGCAACGCCCGCGGCCATGGAACAGGCGCCGGGTTTCCGCCGGAGCGCAGGCCAGGGCTGTCAGCAGGTGATGGTGCAGGGTGGCGAGGGCGTCGGGGTTCATCGAAGGAGGGCCGGCAATAAAAGGGCGGGCATTTTAAACACAAATGCCGCGTGGGGAACGCGGCAAGTCAGTGTCCGGCACCCGTGCCGATGGCCGGGGCTATGTCGAGCGGGGCTGCCGATCAGGTGTGGAACAGGGCGATGGCAAAGGAAACCACGATCATGCAGGCGACCGCAAAATTGATATTCATGACGTACTTGTCCGACGGTATTGAAGGTGGCGCCATTCTGAAGGCATCGGCGGAAAATGAAAAATCCGCTTTCATGATTTGAATGATCGACGGCAGTGATGGTTGACGGCGGCGTGGCAGGAGGGCCGCCAGGCGGCGGGCGAGTGGATATCTGCGCGAAGCTGATTATGCTTCAGGGAAACCTGGCAGCGATGCGAGGCCGTCAGCCTGTTTCCATGCTTTGTGCAATCCGTAGTTCGATGAGCTTCAGTTCGATGACATCAGCCCAGGGCCTGGGTGCGGCAAGGGTAGTAAGGCACTCCGGCCTATAACAAGAACAAGACGGAGAACCCTCATGCCGGCAATCGACAGTACAACCACGGGCAGCGCGCCCAACCGCGGGATCACCAGGGAGGAGCGCAAGGTCATTTTCGCCTCGTCCCTGGGCACCGTATTCGAGTGGTACGACTTTTACCTCTACGGCTCTCTCGCCGCGATCATCGCCAAGCATTTCTTTGCTGGCGTCAACGAAACCACCTCCTTCATCTTCGCCCTCCTGGCATTCGCCGCGGGCTTTGCCGTGCGGCCGTTCGGCGCGATCGTGTTCGGCCGCCTGGGCGACATGATCGGGCGCAAGCACACCTTCCTCATCACCATCGTGATCATGGGGGTCTCCACCGCCGTGGTCGGCCTGCTGCCCAGCTACGCGACCATCGGCGTGGCGGCGCCGATCATCCTGATCAGCCTGCGCCTGCTGCAGGGCCTGGCGCTGGGCGGCGAGTATGGCGGCGCGGCGACCTATGTGGCCGAGCATGCCCCCAAGGGCAAGCGCGGCTACTTCACGTCGTGGATCCAGACCACGGCGACCCTGGGGCTGTTCCTGTCGCTGCTGGTGATCCTCGCCTGCCGCACGATCCTCGGCACCGAAGCCTTCGAGGCCTGGGGCTGGCGGATTCCCTTCCTGCTGTCGATCCTGCTGCTGATTGTCTCGGTGTACATCCGCCTGCAACTGAGCGAGTCGCCGGTGTTCCAGAAGATGAAGGCCGAAGGCAAGTCGTCCAAGGCGCCGCTGACCGAGTCCTTCGCCCGCTGGGACAACCTCAAGATCGTGATCATGGCACTGCTCGGCGGCACCGCCGGCCAGGCGGTGGTCTGGTACACCGGGCAGTTCTATGCGCTGTTCTTCCTGCTGCAGACGCTCAAGATCGACCCGCAGACCGCCAACCTGCTGATCGCCGGTTCGCTGCTGATCGGCACGCCGTTCTTCATCCTGTTCGGCAGCCTGTCGGACCGTATCGGTCGCAAGGGCATCATCATGGTCGGCTGCGTTCTCGCGGCGCTGACCTACTTTCCGATCTTCCATGCGCTGACCCAGTACGGTAATCCCGACGTCTTCAGCGCCCAGGAGCGCAACCCGGTCACGGTGATCGCCGATCCCGCCCAGTGCTCGTTCCAGTTCGACCCGGTGGGCAAGGCCAAATTCACCAGCTCCTGCGACCTGGCCAAGAGCGTGCTGGCGAAGAAAGCCATTCCCTACAAGAACGAGAAGGCCGAGCCTGGCGCGGTCGCGCAGGTGCGGATCGGCGACAAGGTGATGGCGAGCTTCGAAGGCACCGGCATGCCGGCCGCCGACTTCAAGGTGCGGAACGATGCCTTCGTCGCCACCCTGGGCAGCGCCCTCAAGGACGCCGGCTACCCCGAGAAGGCCGATCCGGCCAAGACCAACTATCCGGCGGTGCTGGCATTGCTGACCCTGCTGGTGATCTACGTGACCATGGTCTACGGCCCGATCGCCGCCTGGCTGGTGGAGCTGTTCCCGGCGCGCATCCGCTACACCTCGATGTCGCTGCCGTATCACATCGGCAACGGCTGGTTCGGCGGCTTCCTGCCGACGGTGGCGTTCGCCATGGTGGCGGCCACCGGGGACATCTACTACGGGCTCTGGTACCCGATCGTCATCGCGGTGATGACGGCGATCCTGGGCACCTTGTTCCTGCCGGAAACCAAGGACCGGGACATTCACCACACCTGAAGGTATTCGCCCGTCCTCTC
The DNA here is from genome assembly GCF_900215185.1 of Pseudomonas sp. LAMO17WK12:I10. Lineage (NCBI taxonomy): Bacteria > Pseudomonadati > Pseudomonadota > Gammaproteobacteria > Pseudomonadales > Pseudomonadaceae > Pseudomonas > Pseudomonas sp. LAMO17WK12:I10. The sequence goes on from NZ_OBDX01000013.1 coordinate 120,099, forward strand.
CCGCAAGGGAGAGGACCCGTTTGTTTTCAGCTCACCGCGCCGGGGCTGTTCAGTTCTGCTGGACGATCTGGATCAGGTTGCCGCAGGTATCGTCGAAGACCGCGAGGGTCACCGGGCCGGCGACTGTCGGCGCCCGGGTGAACTGCACACCGGCGGCGCTCAGCCGGGCATATTCGGCGTGCACATCTTCGACCCCGAAGAAAGTGAAGGGGATGCCGTCCTGCTTGAGCGCCGAGGTGAATGGCTTGGCGGCCGGGTGGGCGTCGGGCTCCAGCAGCAATTCGACGCCGTCGGGATCGCCGGGGGAGGTCAGCGTCAGCCAGCGATGCTCGCCCATGGCGATGTCGTGCTTGAGCTGAAAACCCAGCACCTCCCGGTAGAAGGCCAGGGCCTTGGCCTGGTCGTCGACGACCACGCTGGTGATGACGATCTTCATGGGGTTCTTCCTCCGTATTTGAGGTACAGGTGGCAGCAGGGCCGGCTTGCCACACGCCGTCAATACCGGCCGACGATCAATACCTGGCAGGAATAATAGCCGGGCAGCCGCGGTGTCCACGCCCTGGAGGGCGACCGGCTGTCCAGTGGGCAGGGCGGGGTGTTGGCAGCCCGGCAGGCTGCCGGGTTTTCCCGCCGATTCCCGCACGACCCGGCGCCGGGGCGGTAAACTGGCGCCCTTTATCCCCTCGAGCAAGAGAGCCCCATGGCCCACCACGATATCGATTTCATTCCCGATCCCGACGCGGATTCCATCTCTTCCGACGTTGCCGGTTTCGCCGGCATCCTGGTCTCCACCCAGATCCCCACCCGTGCCGACGGCAGCCTGGAGCTGGGCGACATCACTGCGCAGAGCGAGTGCACCCTGCAGGCGCTCAAGGTGGCCCTGGAAAAGGCCGGCAGCTCCATGGACCGGGTCCTGCACCTGACCATCTACCTCACCGACATGGCCGAGCGCGCCGCGTTCAACGAGGTCTACCAGCGCTTCTTCGCCAAGCCCTGGCCGGTGCGCGCCGCCGTTGGCGTGGCGTCCCTGGCGGTCGAAGGCATGCGCGTGGAAGTCACCGCGATGGCGGCCAAGGGCTGAGTTTGCGGCGTTATCCGGTGGTGCCGCTCGGCGAGTGGGCGCCACCGGGCAGTACACGGGTGCCGGTCAGGCGTTTCGCCGCTACAATGCGCGCCTCGACGAGCCTGACTAAAAAAATATGTCCTTGCCCAAGCATCACCTGGAATTGCTCAGCCCTGCCCGCGATGTCGCCATCGCCCGCGAGGCCATCCTGCACGGCGCCGACGCCGTGTACATCGGCGGCCCGAGCTTCGGCGCGCGCCACAACGCCTGCAACGAAGTGAGCGAAATCGCCGAGCTGGTGGAGTTCGCCCGCCGTTACCACGCGCGGATCTTCACCACTATCAACACCATCCTCCACGACAACGAGCTGGAGCCGGCGCGCAAGCTGATCCACCAGCTGTACGACGCGGGCGTCGATGCGTTGATCGTCCAGGACCTGGGCGTGATGGAGCTGGACATTCCGCCGATCGAGCTGCACGCCAGCACCCAGACCGATATCCGCACCCTGGCCCGGGCCAAGTTCCTCGACCAGGCCGGCTTTTCGCAACTGGTCCTGGCCCGCGAGCTGAACCTGCAGGAAATCCGCGCCATCGCCGACGAGACCGACGCGGCGATCGAGTTCTTCATCCACGGCGCGTTGTGCGTGGCCTTCTCCGGCCAGTGCAACATCTCCCATGCGCAGACCGGCCGCAGCGCCAACCGTGGCGACTGCTCCCAGGCCTGCCGCCTGCCGTACACCCTCAAGGATGAAAAGGGCGGCGTGATCGCCTATGAGAAGCACCTGCTGTCGATGAAGGACAACAACCAGAGCGCCAACATCCGCGCCCTGGTGGAAGCCGGCGTGCGTTCGTTCAAGATCGAAGGGCGCTACAAGGACATGGGCTATGTGAAGAACATCACCGCCTATTACCGCCAGCGCCTGGACGATGTGCTCGAAGACCGTATCGACCTGGCCCGCGCTTCCAGCGGCCGCACCGCGCACTTCTTCCTGCCCGACCCGGAAAAGACTTTCCACCGCGGCAGCACCGATTATTTCGTTACCGATCGCAAGATCGACATCGGCGCCTTCGACTCGCCGACCTTTACCGGCCTGCCGGTGGGCGTGGTCGAGAAAGTCGCCAAGCGCGACCTGCAAGTGGTGACCCATGAGCCGCTGTCCAACGGCGACGGCCTCAACGTGCTGGTCAAGCGCGAAGTGGTGGGTTTTCGCGCCAACATCGCCGAGCCCAAGGGCGAGTTCGAAGAGGACGGCGAAAAGCGCTATCGCTATCGCGTCGAGCCCAACGAGATGCCGGAAGGCCTGTACAAGCTGCGGCCGAACCACCCGCTGAACCGCAACCTCGATCACAACTGGCAGCAGGCCCTGCAGAAGACTTCGTCCGAGCGTCGCGTGGCCCTGAGCTGGGTCGCGCGCCTGCGCGAAGAACAGCTGGAAGTGACAGCGACGAGTGAAGAGGGGATCAGCGCCAGCGTGACCCTGGACGGCCCGTTCGGCGTCGCCAACAAGCCGGAACAGGCGCTGGAGCAGCTGCGCGACCTGCTCGGCCAGCTCGGCACCACGCAGTACCACGCCATCGACATCAAGCTCGATGCGCCGCAGGCTTACTTCATCCCCAACTCGCAGCTCAAGGCCTTGCGCCGGGAAGTGATCGAAGCCTTGACCGCCGCGCGGGTTGCCGCTCACCCGCGTGGCAGCCGCAAGGCCGAGACCACGCCGCCACCGGTGTACCCGGAATCGCATCTGTCGTTCCTGGCCAACGTCTACAACCAGAAGGCCCGCGACTTCTATCACCGCCATGGGGTGAAGCTGATCGATGCGGCCTACGAGGCCCACGAAGAGGCCGGCGAAGTGCCGGTGATGATCACCAAGCACTGCCTGCGTTTCTCCTTCAACCTGTGCCCGAAACAGGCCAAGGGGGTCACCGGCGTGCGCACCAAGGTGGCGCCGATGCAGCTGATTCACGGTGACGAAGTACTGACCCTGAAGTTCGACTGCAAGCCGTGCGAGATGCACATCATCGGCAAGATGAAAGGCCACATCCTCAACATGCCGCAACCGGGCAGCGTGGTCGGCCACATCAGCCCCGAAGACCTGCTCAAGACCATCCCCCGCGCCCCGCACTGAGTGACGGGCGGGCGCGGTGCCATTACGGCGTCGCGCTCGCTCAAGCGCTGGCTGTCGCGCATCAGCGCCATTGTCGACCTGGGTCGGCAATGGCGTTGTTGTTTCAGCGAACCGCCTTAACGCGCTGGATCTTCCTCGGCGCGCAACTGAACGCTCATGTCGTCGCAGCTTTGCGACCAGTCTTGCAGCCACTGTGGCAACTCGGGCGAGATGTCCACGCCCAGTTCGTGGACGAACTCGCCGGGGGCGATGGTGCCTTTGGCCGAGCGGAACAGCCCGCGCATCACCACCACGCCGATCACCCGGCCTTTGCTCACGAAGCGGTGTTCCATAAAGCTCCATTTCTCGTCCCAGCCGAGGATCCGGCTGTGGATCTCGAAGGCTTCGAACAGCTTCAGTTCACGGCGGAACTTGCCCCACACATCGCCAACGATCGGCACGGCCCTGTGGCGCAGGGCCACGCGATAGGCGCCGCTGCGCAGGACAAAATCCATGCGCCCGAGGTCGGCCAGGGTGAAGTAGCGGCCATTGGTGACGTGGCGGTTGAGGTCGAGGTCGAGCGGCCAGACGCGCATGCGCACGACGGTGGTGGCCAGGCCTTCGACCGGCTTGCGCCACGGACGACGAAACAGCATGAGCAGCATGCGGAACCAGAGATTCATGAGTACACCGATGATTGAAAGGATGGCCGCACTTTAGGCAAGGGGGATCGGCTAAGCTAGGTGCGCAAATGACATTTTTCATGCGAAAAGCGCAACGGAATCCACTATGCACGTCACCTTGCTCCTGGCCGATCACTGTTCCGCCGCCAGCGCCACCCTGGCCCTGGAAGTGCTGAGCGCCGCCAACCTGTTCGCCGACAGCGCCAGCGCGCCGTTCGAGGTGGTGGTCGCTTCGCTCGATGGCGCCGATGTCAGCGCCTGGGGCGGGCAGGCGCTGCGGGTGCAGCGTTCGGTGGCCGAGATCGTCCAGACCGATCTGGTGCTGATCCCCGGTTTTCTCTTCACCTTGAAGGAAGCCTTGCCGGCATTTGCCAGGCATGGGCCCTGGTTGCGGCAACAGCATGCCCAAGGCGCGGTGCTGGCCTCGATGTGCACCGCCACCTTCCTGCTGGCCGAAGCCGGCCTATTGAAGGGCGCCCGCGCCACCACCCACTGGGCCTTCGCCGAGCTGTTCCGGCGGCGTTATGCCGGGGTCGAGCTGGACGAGGGGCAGCTCCTCTGCGAGGACGATCGCCTGATCACCAGCGGCGGCGCGAGCGCGGCCATGGACCTGCTGCTGCATTTGGTGCGGCGTTTCGCCTCCCTGGAACTGGCGCAGAAATGCGGCAAGTACCTGCTGATCGACAAGGTGCGCAGCGAGCAGTCGGTCTATGTCATGTGGTCGTTGCCCAAGAGCCATGGCGATGGCGAGATCCTGCGGGTGCAGGACTGGCTGGAGGAACACTTCGACCAGCCGCTGCTGATCGACGACACGGCCCGGCGCTTCGGCTTTGGCGTGCGGAACTTCAAGCGCCGCTTCAAGGAGGCCACCGGCTACACGCCCCTGGCCTATCTGCAGACCCTGCGCCTGGAAAAGGCCAAGGAGCTGCTGGAATCCACGCGCATGACCCTGGACAGCATCACCTACAAGGTGGGCTACGAAGACAGCAACTCGTTTCGCCGGCTGTTCCAGCAACGGGTCGGCCTGCTGCCGGCGGCGTATCGCAAGAAGTTCCAGGCCGGTGCGAGTTGATTCGCAGGCGAGTGCCGAAGCTTGCGCAAACCTCTGCTTCTGTAGGAGCGCAGTTGGCGCACGAAGAACGCTAACGCAGGCGTTCGGCGGCGTGGCCATCGCGGGCCTGGGAAGCCCTGGCCGCTTACAAAACCTTGCTCATGAAGACCCGGCTGCTGCCCGCGGGCTCGCAGGGGATCTCGCCGAAGCGTTGCCAGCCGTGTTTTTCGTAGAACGACGGCGCCTGGAAGCTCAGGGTGTAGAGCACGGCCGAGCGACAGCCGCGGCACCGGCCTTCGTCTTCGCAAGCCTGCAGCAGTCGGGCGCCGAGGCCCGCGCCGCGCAGGCTGTCGGGCAGGTAGAACAGGTCGATGAACAGCAGGCCCAGGGAGGTGCGGCCGCTGATGCCGCCCAGGACCTGGCCGGTCTCCGGGTCCTTGAGTTCCACGGCCAGGGGCTGGCGATCGTTGTAGCCGGTCATCTGCTCGTTGAAGGCGGCGAGGCCTTGGCCGAGCAGGGTTTCGAAGGTGCTGTCGATGGTGTCGCTGATGACGATCAAGGGGCTGGCCGTGACGGCGGGTTTCATAGGGAGCATTCCAGTTCAGGCATCGCGCAACAGGTCGTGGGCGTCGAGCAGGCGGTAGGCGATTTCCGGGTTCTTCTCCAGGCCGCGGCGGATCGCGGCGGGGATCGACTGGCGGGTCTTGCGGCACAGGCCCGGCAGCTCGTCGAGCTGGATGGCGATGCCGCGCATGCTGCGCACTTCGTTGAAGCTGGGGGCGATCTGTACGCGGATGCCCAGCAGTTCGTACATCCGCCGCTGCATGTGTTCGAGGTCGCTCAGGCTTTGCAGGTTTTCCAGCCGCTCGAGCAGGCGCTTTTCCTCCTGGCGGGTCAGGCCGAGGATGCGCAGGTCGGTGCCAGGGGTTTGCAGCAGGCGCTCGCGCTCGCAATCGCAGGCGCCGGGGGGGCAGGGCTGGCGGATCTGGAAATCGGGCATCTATGGACTCCACTCGAAGCGATCGCGGATCGCCGTTGCCCATGGGGTTGCCTGGAAATATACACAGACGGGGCAGGCTGTGGCGCAGGATTCGCCAGCCATGCCGTCGGTTTTTTCAAGGCTGCCGGCGCCGCCACAACAGCCGCCCGTAGACCAGGGCGTTGATCAGCAGCACCAGCGCGCCGAGGCCCAGCTGGATCTGCGGCGTCAGCCCGGCCGGGTAGATCAGCGGGATCAGGTAGTGTTCGATGAAACCGTCGCCATACCCCTGCTGGCCGGCGCCGTGGCGCAGGCGGTTTTCCCACTCGGTCAGCGGGCAGGGCAGGTGGAAGACTTCGACCGCTACGCCCCAGGTCGCGGCGGGCAGGTGCAGCCAGGCCAGGCGCGGCCACTTGAGCACCAGCAGGCCGCCGAAGAGTACGAACAGGATAAAGGTTAGGTGCAGCGATACCAGGGCGTCAGCGGCGAAGCGATAGAGCATGTCGAGTCTCGTTGCGGTCAGGGATACAGCAGTGGTTCAGGTTCGCGCGTGGTCGAACCAGCCCAGCGCGGTGCGCCAGATGCAGATGCCCAGGAAGTACGCCGACATCGCCAGCCACAAGCCCATCACCCAGGGGCCATTGTAGGGATGGTTGATCACCAGCGATAGGCTGCACAGCAGCCAGATGGCGGTCACCGCGATGTTCACCGGCATGAAGCGGCGCACGCGGAAGGGGTGCAGGAATTTCATCCGGGTCAGGGTCAGCAGCGCCAGGACCACGATGCTCGACAGGCTCAGCCAGGGTGTCGGGGCAAGGATGTATAGCGCCAGCGCCACCACGTTCCAGGCCGCGGGAAAGCCGACGAAATAGTTGTCCTTGCTCTTCATGTTGACGTTGCAGAAGCAGAACAGCGACGACACCAGGATCACCGAGGTCGCCAGCAGCGCGCTGTAGTCCGGCAGCGGGATGTAGCGATAGATGAACAGCGCCGGGATGAACACATAGGTCAGGTAGTCGATTACCAGGTCCAGCACCGAGCCGTCGAAATGCGGCAGCACCGACTGCACATTGACCTTGCGCGCCAGCGAGCCGTCGACCCCATCGACGATCAGCGCCACGCCCAGCCACAGCAGGCAGGCCTTGGGCTGGTTGTCGAACAGCGCCAGGGTGGCGAGAAAGGCCGTGACCACGCCGGTCGCGGTGAAACCATGGGCGCCCCAGGCTTTGAGACTGGCGATGTGTCGGGTCGTTATCACGGGCGTTCTCCAGGAAATGAAACCAGCCGTACGACGCCCCATTGGAAGAAACGGGGGCTTATCGCCAAACCTGGCCAGATTGCATCTATCGACCGGGCAGGCGGCGATAAGGTTCACCCTTGCCCGTGTCTTTGTCAGGCCGCGCGTGGACTTGCCCGCGTGCAGCAGGGCGCCCAAGCCCGTGACGGCTCCTAAGACTGTAGCCACAGTTTGGCGGGGAAGGGCCCTGGCGAAAGCGAATTTCTTCACGGCGCCGGGGAGGCAGGGCGCCTCGCCGGAGCGGTCACTTCCTGTGTTGCGTGGCTACATTCCGTTGGCGAAGGGCGCGGCGCGGATATCGATGCGCGAGCGCAGGTGCTTCAGCGCGCCGGCGTATTCGGCCAGGACTTCCAGGCTCCAGTCGGCGCGGGCGCGCAGGTGGCGTTCTTCAGGCGTGGGCTCGGAATGCGCATTGAATACGCCTTCCACCTGACGCACGATCAGCTGTTCCGGCAGGTAGCAGATCCGGCAGTTCTTGTAACTGGAGGCCCGCAGCTCGGCGAGCGGGTAGGCGCCGCCCAGGCCGGCCGAGACCCCGACCAGCAATGCCGGTTTGTGCCCCAGCTCGGTGTGGCCGGCATACACGAAGAAGTTCTTGATGGCCGGGCAGGCCATGCCGTTCCACTCCGGCGTCACCACCACCAGCGCGTCGGCCTGGAGCAAGCTGGCCGAGTACTGGCTCCAGGCGCCGTTCGAGTCGGGGCTTGGCCAGAGCGGCAAGGGCAAGCGCCCGAGGTCGAGCAGCGTGACCTGCTCGCAGAGTTTCAGTTGGCGCAGGCGTTGGCTCAGGTAATGGGCGACCTTGGCCGACTGGCTAGCGAGCTGGCTGGAGCCGGCGAGCAGCGCGATATGCAGGCTCATTGCGCCACCTCCTGCTTGGCTTCGGGACGCGCCGCGGGTTTGGGCGAACGCACCAGCGGCCAGAACAGTTCCTGCTGCCAGCTGATGGGGCGCAGGTCCTCGATGCCATAGGCGGTGGGGCGGCGGCGGGTGATTTTCGCGGTGCCGAACAGCACATCCCAGAAGAACAGCAGATTGCCGAAATTGCCCTTGTAGTGGGTCACCCCGTCATGGGCGTTCAGGCCGTGGTGGGCGGAGTGGGTGGAAGGGGTCGAGATAGTCCGCTCCAGCAGCCACATCAGCGGGCGCAGGGCCGGGATGCGATAGAGCCTGTCGTCCCAGGCGACGCTGCTGTGGGCGGCGAAGATCACCGTCATCTTGACGATCAGGTAGCCGTAGTAGACCGGCGCCAGGCCCAGGTAGATGAGCACGCCGGAGAGCCAGATGCCCGGCATCAGCAGGTAATAGAAGCTGTTGTTGCGGTAGACGATGCGGATGCTCATGTACGGCGCCGAATGGTGCGCGCGGTGCAGCGCGTAGAGGAATGGCAGACGGTGGGTCAGGCGATGCCACCAGTACTGGGTCATGTCATCGAGCAGCAGGAACAGCGCCGCGCCCGCCACCCAGTGCAAGTCGCCCAGGCTGTTCTTCAGGGACGGCGCGAAGGTGTCGAGCAGCAGGGTGCTGAGGAACATCACCAGGGGGAAGGTGAGGCCCAGCAACAGCGAAGAACCGATGATCTCGATCAGCACATCGCGGCGCTGACCCTTGGGTTGGCGAAAGCAAGTACAGGCGATTTCCAGGAGGATGAAACCGAGGAAAATCCCGGCCACGACCAGGATTGGATTGTTGGCGAGCATTGTTGTATTCATGGCAATCTCGAGTCAGGCCCGACATGGGCATTGCCCGAACAATAAGAAACCAAGAGCCGCCCGGACCCTATGCGCGAACTGGACAAAAACACTGGCGAAGAGGCCAATCAACCGGTCCGCCGTTTTCACCGGGGCCAGCTCGGCCGGGTGCTGGAACGGGTCCTGCAACGCCAGACCCGCGGCGACCGCCAGGATTACAACCTGCTGGAACTGGAACAGTTGTGGCGCCTGGCGGCGGAGCGCGACCCGGCCATCGGCCTGCATCTGTTCGGCGAATTCACCCCCCAGGACCTGCACGTACTGGCCTACATCTGCCTGTACTGCCCGGACGTGCGCGGCGCCATGCAATGCTGGGCCGACTACGCCGCGCTGGCCTCGGACATGGACAGCCTGAAGCTGGTCAGCGACGGCGAGCTGCTCGGCGTCGAACTGTGCATCGACGCACCCGCCAGGTTGACCCGCTACGTGGTCGAACATTACTGCGTCATGGCCCTGACCCAGATCCGCCACGGCACCGGGCAACCCGTGCGACCGGTACGCGCCTGCTTCAGCCATCCGCGCCCGGCTTACCACGAGGAATATCGCCAGTGGTTCGGTGACAACCTCAAATTCGACTGCCCGCACAACTGCCTGTACTACGACCAGGCCACCTTGCGCCTGCCGCTGCTGACGCGCCACGCCGGCATGCAGGCGTTGTTGCGCAGCGAACTGGACCGCCGCCTGGCCCAGCGCCTGCAACTGGCCGGCTGGACCGGCAAGGTCGCGGCCAGCATGCGCGACAGCCTGGCCCGTGGCGTGGTGCCGAGCCTGGAGAACCAGGCCGAGGCGCTGTACCAGAGCCCGCGCACCTTGCGCCGGCGCCTGGAGGAGCAGGGCATGACCTTTCGCCAGTTGCTCGATCAGGTCCGCGCCGAACTGGAACAGCAGCTGGAGTTTCTCGGCGAGAGCCGCGCCCAGGTGGCGGCCCAGCTGGGTTACGGTGACCTCGCGGCGTACCTGCATGCGCGCAAGCGCTGGAAGCGCGACTGAATCCATCAGGCTCGCGACATCAGCGCAGGCGTTGTGCGGATTCCTTAAAGGAATCCACTGCATAAAAAACATGAATTTTATTTATCGCAATCGAGCCTGTAGCGTGGCCCCGTCCCTGACCGATGGAGCGCCCCGATGTCCACCCCGCAGCCACTGTCTCCTGCCGAACGCTACTGGCAGCGCAACCTCGCGGTGTGCGCCCTGGGGGCGTTCACCACCATTGTCGCGATGACCCTGCTGTTGCCGTTCCTGCCGTTGTACGTCGAGCAACTGGGGGTCAGCGACCCGGCGGCCATCGTCCAGTGGTCCGGCGTGGCGTTTGGCGCGACCTTCCTGTCGGCGGCGATCACCGCGCCCTTGTGGGGCCGCCTGGGTGACCGCTATGGGCGCAAGCTGATGCTGATCCGCGCCAGCCTCGGCATGGCCGTGGCCATGTCGCTGATCGGTCTGGCGGAGAATGTCTGGCAGTTGGTGTTGCTGCGCCTGCTGGCGGGCTTGCTGGGTGGCTATGCCTCGGGGGCGACCATCCTGGTCGCCACGCAAACCCCCAAGGCGCGCTCCGGCTGGGCCCTGGGCGTGCTGTCTTCGGGGATCATGGCCGGCAGCCTGGCCGGGCCATTGGTGGGTGGTCTGCTGTCGCCGCTGATCGGCATCCGCAACACCTTCTTCATCGCCGGCGCGGTGATCTTCGTGACCTTCCTGGCCACCACCTTTCTGCTGAAGGAGGCTCCGCGCGAGCCGCGCCCGGCCACGCAAAAGGGCCAGGCGCCGGACAACTCCTGGGCGTCCGTAGCGGACAAAAAAACGGTATTGAGCATGTTCGCGGTGGCCTGCCTGCTGATGTTCGCGACCATGTCCATCGAGCCGATCATCACCGTGTACCTGCAGGAACTGCGGGCGGAAAAGGTCACCCTGATGGCGGGGCTGGTGATGTCCGCCACGGCCCTGGGCAGCATTATTTCCGCGTCGCAGCTGGGCAAGCTGGCCGACCGTATCGGCCACTGGCGGGTGCTCACTGTGTGCCTGGCCGCCGCGGCCCTGCTGCTGATTCCCCAGGCGCTGGTCAGCGCGCCCTGGCAACTGGTGCTGCTGCGCTTTCTCATGGGGTTGGCGTTGGGCGGGCTGTTGCCTTGCATCTCCAGCATCATTCGCCATTCGGTGCCGGAAAACATCGCCGGGCGGATGCTCGGCTACTCGACCTCCAGCCAGTACGTCGGGCAGGTGCTCGGCCCCCTGGCCGGGGGCTTTCTCGGCGGGCACTTCGGCATGCGCACGGTGTTTGTCGGCACCTGCGGCGTCATGGCCCTGTGCGCTCTGGTCACCTGGTGGTTCGGCTCGATGAAACCTGCCGTGGCGGTGGCAGGCGAAGCCGGTTAGACCGGGCCGGCGCCACGCCGCGCACTGCGCTCGACCATGGCGACGATGCTGTCGAACAGCTCGTCGCGGGCCTGCTCGCGGCTGATTTCTCCGGTGGCCGCGGCATGGGACAGCGCCTCGGCCGCCCCGAGCATCGCCCGCAGGCCAGCCGTGGCTATGGTCCCGGGCGCCGCGAAGGGGGCGAGGGCGGCGCGGCATTTTTCCAGGAAGATCAGCTCGTACTCCTCCTTGATCCGCGCCAGTTCCGGCGAGCTGGCCAGCGCGGCGATTACCCCCGGGATCTCGCGGCCCTGGGTCAGGACGCAGTCGACATAAGAGCCAGCGATGACCGCTGCGCGGCTGGCCAGGGTCGCTTCGCTGCGGTCCAGGGCGGCGTCCATCAGCAATGTCTGCCGCGCATCGAAGTCCTGGTACAGCGCCGCCAGCAATCCTGCGCGGGTGACGAAATGGTCATAGACCACCGGCTTGGTCACCCCGGCCTGTTCGGCGAGGCGGCCCAGGGTCAGGGCTTCGGTGCCTTCCGCGCCGATCAATTGCCAGGCCACTTCCAGCAACTGTTGCAGGCGCTCTTCGCGGGACAGGCGGCGACGGGGGGGTGAAGCCTCGGAGGGGATGCTTGACATGCTTATATACCAAAAGTAACTTACTGTTCGTAACTTACCAAAAGTATATAGGGCCTGGTTACCGCCCTCAATCCAATTTGCCTCCATCGGCAGGAGTCTTCGCCATGCATGCGCTTATCGTTGTCGCCCACCATGATCCCCGCTCCCTCAGCCACAGCCTGGCGGCCCAGGTCGCCGAGGGGCTTGGGCCGTCCCACTCGTTCGAGATCGCCGACCTGTTCGCCGAGGCGTTCGACCCACGCTTCAACGTCGCCGACCACGCGGTCCATCGCCGGCAGGAACAGCCCCCGGCCGACGTGCTGGCCGAGCAGGCGCGCATCGACCGCGCCGATGCGCTGGTGCTGGTCTATCCGGTGTACTGGTGGTCGATGCCGGCGCTGCTCAAGGGCTGGATCGACCGGGTGTTCGCCAACGGCTGGGCGTTTGATTTCAACCTCGAAGCCAATAGGTTTGAGAAGAAACTCGGACACCTGCGGGTGCATCTGCTTGGCGTCGGTGGGGCCGATGCCGGCACTTACGGGCGCCACGGCTACGAGACGGCGATGAAGACCCAGATCGACCACGGGATCTTCGACTACTGCGGGGCGCGGGTGCTGACCTCGGAGCTGCTGCTGGAATCGGAAAGCCAGGATCCGGCGCTGCATCTGCGCACGGCCCGGGCCATCGGTCGTGATCTGTTCAGCCGCGCCAGCGCCGCCGCGGCGGTCCAGGCGGGATGAGGGGATAAGGCTCCGCGACGTCCCGGTCGCGGAGCGCAGGACGGCATCGGCCGTCAGTGCCCGGCGGGCTGCGCCTGTTGAGTGAGGATCGCCCTGGCCAGTTCTTCATCGCTGGCGTTGAGGCCTGGGTTTTCCTGACGGATTTTCTGCAGCACCGACTCCAGGTAGACGCCACGGATGGCGCCGCCGCTGGCGACGAAGCTGGAGGCGTCGTCACGGGCGGGAATCACCATCTTGTCGTCCTTGAAGGTCGAGTACAGCGAGGCGGAAACCCCTGCGGAGGTGGCGACATCACCCGCATCGACACGGGCCATGGCTGAACCTGCGGGCAGACAGAGCAACAACGAAGAAACGAGTAATAGGCGGCGCATGGGGGCGTCCTCCGACAGCGTGAAGCGAAAAGGAAGTACTACACAATCTAGGATGCGCGACGCAGCCCCGGAGTTCCCTGAACGCTCGCGGTGGCCGCTGGCCGGGCGTTTTCTGTGGGGCAGCCAGCAGCCCCCGGCATTGCACCGGGGGCTGTGGTCAACGGGTTGTCAGCTCACGACCCGGTAGCACGGCACATAGGCCGCGCCGCCCGGCAGTTTCATCCGGTGCTGCTGGACGAAGGATTTGAGCAGGTGATCCAGCGGCTGCATGATCGCCGTGTCGCCGTGGATTTCGTACGGGCCGTGCTTTTCGATCAGGCGGATGCCCTTGTCCTTGACGTTGCCGGCGACGATGCCGGAGAACGCGCGACGCAGGTTGGCCGCCAGCTCGTGGGACGGCAGTGCGCGGTCCAGTTGCAGGCTGGCCATGTTGGCGTGGGTCGGGTCGAACGGACGCTGGAAGCCTTCGTCGATTTTCAGCAGCCAGTTGAAGTGGAAGGCGTCGTTGCGTTCGCGGCGGAACTGCTTGACCTCCTTGAGCCCCTCGGTCATCTGCCGGGCGACCTCGGCCGGGTCGTCGATGATGATCTGGTACAGGCTGTGGGCCGCATCGCCCAGGGTTGCGCCGACGAAGGCGTGCAGTTGCTCCAGGTACGGCGCGGCGCTTTTCGGCCCGGTGAGGATCACTGGGAACGGCAGCTCGCGGTTGTCCGGGTGCATGAGGATACCCAGCAGGTACAGGAACTCCTCGGCGGTACCGGCGCCGCCCGGGAAGATGATGATGCCGTGGCCGACGCGGACGAAGGCTTCCAGGCGCTTCTCGATGTCCGGCAGGATCACCAGCTCGTTGACGATCGGGTTCGGCGCCTCGGCGGCGATGATGCCTGGCTCGGTGAGCCCCAGGTAACGGCTGCCGCTCATGCGCTGCTTGGCATGGGCGATGGTCGCGCCCTTCATCGGGCCTTTCATCACGCCCGGGCCACAGCCGGTGCAGACGTCCAGTTTGCGCAGGCCCAGCTCATGGCCGACCTTCTTGGTGTACTGGTATTCCTCGGTGCTGATCGAGTGGCCGCCCCAGCAGACCACCATCTTCGGTTCCACGCCCGGGCGCAGGGTGCGGGCATTGCGCAGCAGGTGGAAGACGTAGTCGGTGATGCCCTGGGAGCTTTCCAGGTCGATGCGCTGGCTGGCCAGCTCGCTTTCGGTGTAGACGATGTCGCGCAGGGCGCTGAACAGCATTTCCCGGGTGCTGGCGATCATCTCGCCATCGACGAAGGCATCGGCCGGGGCGTTCAGCAGTTCCAGGCGCACGCCGCGGTCCTGCTGGTGGATGCGGACTTCGAAATCCTTGTAGGCGTCGAGGATAGTCTTGGCGTTATCGACGTGGGCGCCGGTGTTGAGGATGGCCAGGGCGCACTGGCGGAACAGGGCGTAGATGCTGCCGGAACCGGCTTCGCTGAGTTGTTGCACTTCACGTTGGGACAAAGTCTCCAGGCTGCCTTTGGGGCTGACCGAAGCGTTGATGACGTGTCTTGAATGCATTCTGGATTCCTTGAAAGCGAGACCACCGGCCCATGCGGGCCCATGGCTTAAGAATAGTGAGCGGCGGGCGGGACGCCGGGAAAACATTCTCCCGGGCTTCACCACGCGAAGGCAAACGGGCCACCGGAACGTGCGGCGCGTCCGCCACGCTACTTTCTCACAGCTGGTGGTCCGAAGCGAAAGCGGCGTGCATCGCCCTTGGCTATGCTCAGCCCAGTCACCCATAGGGCTGGGGAGCGCAACCAGGCGCCGGCAGTGCCAGTCTCGTCACGACATCGGGAGCGCGTGAGCATGGCATCTGCATCCGACCGGTCCGCGGTCAAAAAGGGCAAGGCTGTGGCTACAGCCAAAAAAACCGAGAAAAAAACCACGAAAAAAACCGCCGCAACGGCTGCCAGGGCTGGCAAGAAGATCGCCCGCCGCAAGGCCGCCACGGCCCCTGTGCGGGTCCTGAACGTGCGACCGGACGGCCTGGATTTTCGCGACACCATGTATATCCCGACCCTGGTGGAAGTCCCGGTACGCCGCGAACTCAGCGACTACCGCAAGACCAGGGTGCCGGTACTCGACCAGGGCCAGGAAAACGCCTGTACCGGTTATGGCCTGGCGACGGTGGCGCATTACCTGCTGCGCACCCGTCGCTATCAGTCCGACGCCACGCTCGTCAGCCCGCACATGTTGTACGACCTGGCCCGTCGTTATGACGAATGGGCCGGCGAGGTGGACGAAGGTTCCAGTTGTCGCGGGGCGATGAAGGGCTGGTACAAGCACGGGGTGTGCCCGGCACCGCAGTGGCAGGCCAACAACCAGGCCACGACCCTGACCCAGGTGCTGGCCGAGGAGGCGGCGCTGCGTCCGCTGGGGGCGTACTTCCGGGTCAACCATACCGACATCGTCGCCATGCACGCGGCGATTGCCGAAGTCGGTGTGCTGTACGCCAGCGCCAGCGTGCACGAGGGCTGGCATGCAGTCGGTGGGGATGGCCATATCCAGCCCTCGGCGAACATTCTCGGCGGCCATGCCTTCGCGATCGTCGCCTATGACCAGGACGGTTTCTGGATTCAGAATTCCTGGGGCGAGACGTGGGGGTACGAGGGGTTTGCCCACCTGCGCTACGACGACTGGCTGGCCAACGGCGCGGATGCCTGGGTCGCTCGGCTCGGCGCGCCGATCACCCTGCGCGTGTCGCTGCAGGCGGCATCGCAGGCCAAGGCGGTGGCGGCGGCTTCGTCCAGCGAGACCCTGCGGGAGATTCGCCCGCATGTCATCAGCCTGGGCAACGACGGCGCCTTCGACCCGCGTGGCGACCTGGCGACCACCGCGGCCAGCGTCGAGGAGATATTCGCCGTGGACTTCCCGCGCATCACCGCCGGCTGGGCGAAAAAACGCATCGTGGTGTATGCCCACGGCGGCCTGGTGGCGCAGGCCGGGGCCATCGAAACCGTGGCCGGCTACCGCGCGGCGATGTTGCAGGCCGAGTGTTATCCGCTGGCGTTCATCTGGAAGACCGATTACTGGAGCACCCTGGGCAACATGCTGGCCGATGCCGCCCGGCGCCGGCGCTCCGAAGGGGTGCTGGACGCGACCAAGGACTTCATGCTCGACCGCCTGGACGATGCGCTGGAGCCCATTGCCCGGCTGCTGACCGGCAAGGCCGAGTGGGACGAGATGAAGGAAAACGGCCTGCGTGCCATGGTCAATGCCAACGGCGGGGCGCGGGTGGTGGCCAGGGCCCTGGCGCGCCTGGCTACCCAGGGGGTGGAGATCCATATCGTCGGGCACAGCGCGGGCAGCATCCTGCTGGCGCCGATGGTGCAGTACCTGGTATCCAAGGGTGAGATGAACGGCGGGCCGATGGCGCGCAGCCAGTTGAAGGGGCTGGGGGTGAAGATCGCCAGTTGCCACCTGTGGGCGCCGGCCTGCACCGTCAAGCTGTTTCGCGAGACTTATTTGGCGCCGATTCGCGACAAGCGCATCCAGAAGTTCGGTCTGTTCACCCTGACCGACCTGGCCGAACGTGACGACCATTGCGCGCATATCTACAACAAGTCCTTGCTGTACCTGGTCTCCGATGCCTTCGAGGACAAGGTACGCATACCGCTGATTCGACCCGACGGTGAGCCAATCCTCGGCATGGAGCGGTTCGTCACCGGCGAAAGCGATCTGGCGCAGCTGTTCTCCAATGCCCCGAACGCCGATTGGGTACGCGCGCCCAACGACTTGCCGATGGGCAGTCAGAATGCCTCCGGGGCCCGTCACCACGGCGATTTCGACAACGACGAAACCACGGTTCGCGCGACCCTGGCGCGGATCCTCGGGCAAGGCGGAGCGCGGCAAGCCCTGGTGTTGTCGCAACCCATCGCCGAGCGGGCGCAACGGCGGCGCCAGCTGGACCTGGCCAGCAGCATTGGCCGGAGGCAATCATGAGCATTCCTTCGCCGATCCGCCCCATCGAGGTACCGGCCAACCAGTCCTGTATCACCAGTGAGTTCGAAATCGAAGTCGGGCATCGCTACCGTTTCCTGGTGGAAGGCCAGTGGGCCGATGCCACGGACCCGCCGACCGGGCCCGAGGGCGTGGCGCACCCGGGCGGCATCCGCGAGGGCTTCGGCTGGGCCAAGCGCTTGCCCGAGGCGGCCTGGATGGCGCTGCTGGTGCGGACCAGGGGCCCGAAGGGCAAGTCGCGCTGGCGCCTGCTCGGGCGCGGCGACGGCGTCTGGTCGGACCTGCCACCGGGGCGCCTGCAGTTCTGCGCCAACGACGTGCTCGGCTTCTACCGGAACAACTCAGGGAAGATGGACGTCAGGGTGATCGATGTCACCGAGGGTGGCTAGCGGGGCTCTTGGCGGGTGCGCAGAGCGGCTTTGGGGCAGGTGTGGGAGCGAGGCGCCCCTGGCGGCGATCCCGCTGCCGCCGGCGCAACCGACGGTGCCTGCACGGTCTTGCCCAGCACCTCGGCAGGCCGAGTGAATTTATCGGCCAGGCGCTGCTCATAACTCTAAATGGCGTAATCGCGCCAGGGTTGTGTACGCAGTCAGGGAGCGGCATCCACATGAGCCCGGTTTCATCTGTCAATCCAGGCCAGCCTTGTCGCCTGCTGTTAGTGGTCGAGGACGAGCCGATGATCCTGGAGTTTCTCTGTGAGATTCTGCAGGACGAGGGCTTCGCCACCCAGGCCATGCTCCGCGCGGATGAGGCGCTGCAGTTCCTGGAAAGCCACCCGGACCAGGTGCGTCTGCTGCTGACCGATATCAATATGCCGGGCACCTTGAACGGCGCGGGCCTGGCCAATCGGGTGCGCGAGTGCTGGCCGGAAATGCCGGTGCTGGTGATGTCCGGTTATGAGACGCCGCAGAGTTCCGGCATCCGCTATCCGGTGTCGTTCATCCGCAAACCCTGGACCATCGGGCAGATCCTCGACAGTGTCGACCAGGCGTTGAACAAGGCGGGGAATAGGTAACTGGGCGGGGCGCTGGCGAGATGAGGAGCGAAGCGGCTTTCGACCACCCAGGACCTCGGGTCCTCGGTGATCGCAAGGGCGGGTGAGCTAGCGGCTCACTCTTTGACGCTCATGAACTCTTTGGCCCAGACGATGTACTCCTCGGGCTGGGTGTAGGTGTGGGCCAGCTCGGTGGCGCTGAGGTCCGAGGCCTGGGTGAAGATCTGCCGCTGTTCGCGCAGGCAGTCGTAGGTGGCCTTGATCGCCGCGAAGTACGCCGCGTGGCCGTCGACGATGATCTTCGCGCCCAGTTGCGCCAGGCGCGCATCGTCGCGCAGCGCCGGGTTGCCGTAGGTCACCAGCATCAAGGGGACCGACAGGTGCTCGGAGATCTGCTCCAGCTGCTCGAAATCCTTGATCCCGACCATGCAGATACCGTCGGCGCCGGCACGCTCGTATTGCTGGGTGCGGCTGATGATTTCCTGGATCGGCAGGATCGCCGCGTTGGTCCGGGCGATGATCGCCAGTTCCGGGTCGACCCGCGCTTCCAGGGCCGCGCGGATCTTGCCCACGCCTTCGGCGACCGAGATCAGGTCGGTGGACTTGCGCCCGAACTGGGCCGGCAGCAGGGTGTCTTCGATGGTCAGGGCGGCGACGCCGGCGCGCTCCAGTTCGACCACGGTACGCATCACGTTAAGGGCGTTGCCGTAGCCATGGTCGGCGTCGGCGATCACCGGCAGCTGGGCGACGCGGCCGATGCGGGTGGCCTGCTCGGCGAATTCGCTCAGGGTGATCAGGGCGAAGTCAGGCGCGGCCAGCACCTGCAGCGAGGCGACGGAGCCGCCGAGAATGCCCACTTCGAAACCCAGGTCGGCGGCGATCCGCGCCGACATCGGGTCAAATACGGAGGCGGTGTGAAAGCAGGAGTCTGAAGCGATCAACTCGCGAAAACTACGGCGTAAATCTTGATGAGACAGCCTGGACATACGAACTCCCGGAAGGAGGTAAAAGAGATGCCGACGATAGCGTCGAGTCAAAAATGCAATCGGTCGTCCAGCGCGCCTGTGTAGAAGGGGCGCTGCGAAAACCTGGGCAGATGAAGACGAAGCAAGCAGGTGTGAAACGGCGGGTGACGCCGCACCGGATGGAAAAAGCCAGGCGGGCGCTCTTGTTATGGCCGGGATGAAGGCTATCACGCCGCCGCGGCGAAAATGATGACGAATTCGTATGGGCCCATGCCAGAACGGCATAGGCCATGCCGGTTGTCATGGGCGCCAAGGCGGGTCGATCATGCCGAACAAGAGGGTTCGGTTATCACTGGCGTTTATGGGAGTGTCGATCTGTAGTGGCGAGGACGAGAGTACGCAGCGCTCGTTGCTACGCCTCGAACCAGGGGAAAGGCTCAATAAAATGTCAGAATTTGAGTCCGGGTCTGGACCTTTTCCCCTGATGCGCAATCATTAGGACGTGGATACCCAAAGGAGAGACGCATGTTCATTCGGTCATTGACCCTCGCAACGCTGCTCGCTGTCGTCGGCCCCGCAATGGCGGCCGACAACGAAGGCCCTCTGGCCCAGGATCAGGGCAAGGCGCGCCCACTGATCGTCATCGCTCCCAGCACCGTGGACCCGACCCTGGTGGCGCTGAAGAAGTCCCTTGAGGAGCCGGCCAACCGCCAGGCCTTCAGCGAACGCAACATGGTGCTCTACACGGTGATCAACACCATCGGCCAGCGCGACGGCAAGGACCTGGACCCGCAATCGACCATGGCGTTGATCCGCAGCCTGAAGCTCGGCGCCGGGGCGCAGACCAAGGTGATCCTGGTGGGCAAGGACGGCGAGAAGAAGCTCGAGCATTCCGGGGCCATCGAACTCAAGGAAGTCTTCAGCACCATCGACCAACTGCCGGCGGCGGAAAAGGAAGCCGTTGCGCCGACGTTGGCACCGGTCTCGGAAGTCAAGGCGGCCCACGCCGGCAAGGCCGCCAAATCGGGCAAGCCTGCGGCACCACCCAAGCCGCTGGACGACTGAGTCTGGCCATCACCGTTTCCTGATAGCGCATCGCGAGCAAGCTCGCTCCTGCAGAAACATACGGGCTTCTGTAGGCGCGAGCTTGCTCGCGATGGCGTTCTAACTCACCGCGCCTGAGTTCAGCCGACCATCAGGCATCGGTCACGACACTGCCAGCATTTCTGCCTCTTTTGCTGCACCGCCATCACCTTCAGTGTTTTGCAGTGTCCGGCTGACCCCGCGCACGATCATCTCGACTTCCCGTTCATCGATGATCAGCGCTGGCAGCAGGCGGATGGTGGTACCGCGGGTCACGTTGATCAGCAGTCCGTGATCCTGCGCCGCCCGTAGCGCCAGCTCGCGCCGCGGGGCTTTGAGCTCGATGCCGATCATCAGCCCCAGGCCGCGCACCTGCAGGACCTGCGGGTGATCCGCCAGCTCCACCCGCAAGCGTTGCAACAGGTGCTCGCCCTGGCGCCTGGCGTTGGCCAGCAGGCCTTGTTCCTCGATGATCTCCAGCACGGTGCAGGCCACCCGACAGGCCAGCGGGTTGCCGCCGAAGGTGCTGCCGTGGCTGCCGGGGGTGAACAGCTGCGCGGCCTTGCCCCGGGCCAGGCAGGCGCCGATGGGGATGCCGTTGCCCAGGCCCTTGGCCAGGGTCATCACATCCGGGACCACACCCTCGTGCTGGCAGGCGAACCACTGGCCGGTGCGGCCGATGCCGGTCTGGATCTCGTCGAGCATCAGCAGCCAGTTGCGCCGGCTGCACAGCTCGCGCACGGCCTTCAGGTAGCCGTGCGGGGCCAGGCGGATACCGCTTTCGCCCTGGATCGGCTCCATCAGCACCGCGGCGATACGCGGGCCGTGGGCTTGCGCGGCTCGCTCCAGGGCGGCCAGGTCGCCGAAGGGCAGCTTGAGGAAATCCCCGGGCAGCGAGTTCAGGCCCAGGCGCACCGCCGGTCCGTCGCTGGCCGCCAGGGTGCCCAGGGTGCGGCCGTGGAAGGCGTTCTCCATGACGATGACCAGCGGCCGCTCGATGCCTTTGTGCCAGCCGTGCAGCCGTGCCAGCTTCAGCGCGGTTTCGTTGGCTTCGGCGCCGGAGTTGTTGAAGAACGCCCGGTCCATGCCGGCCGGCTGGGTCAGCCGCTGCGCCAGCCGCTGTTGCCAATCGATGCTGTACAGGTTGGAGGTGTGCAGCAGCAGGCCGGCCTGTTCGCGGATGACGCTGACCAGCTTGGGGTGGGAATGGCCGATGCCCGTCACCGCCACGCCGGCCACCGCGTCCAGGTATTCGCGGCCGGCCTGGTCCCAGAGGCGGGTGCCCAGGCCGTGGGTGAAGCTCAGGGGCAGGGGTTGATAGGTGCTCATCAGGCAGGTGGCGGTCATGACGGGTAGCTCCATCGAGTGGGGTGTGCTGGCAGTATCGTTAGCCACCCTGGCTAGATAAACTCGTCAATTCTTTAATCATCTTCAAGTCAGGGTTGATAATGGATCTGTTCCAGGCGATGACGGTATACGTGAAGGTGGTGGAGGCGGGGAACATGACCGCCGCCGCCCGCGAGTGCGGCCTGTCCACCACCATGGTCGGCAATCACCTGCGGGCGTTGGAGCAGCGCCTCGGGGTCAGCCTGCTCAGCCGCACCACAAGGCGCCAGCGCCTGACCGAGTTCGGCGCCGAGTATTACCAGCGTTGCCTGGCGGTGCTGGGGCTGGTGGCGGACTCCGAGCGCATGGCGGAACAGGTCCAGGGCGAGCCGTCCGGCACCTTGCGCATCACCGCGCCGCTGACCTTCGGCACCGAACGCCTGGCACCGGCGCTGAGCGAATTCCAGCAGCGCTGCCCGCAGGTCAAGGTGGAACTGACCCTGGCCAACCAGCGCTTCGATTTGATCGATGGCGCCTTCGACGTGGCTTTTCGCCTGGGCAACCTGGACACCACATCGCTGATCGCCCGGCCCCTGGAGGACTACACCCTGACCATCTGCGCCGCGCCGGATTACCTGGAGCGCTGCGGCACGCCGCAAGTCCCGGAGGACCTGCAGCACCACAACTGCCTGGCGTTCGCCTATCCGGCCGGTGACGAGTGGAGCTCCACCGCCACCCAGTGGCCGCTGCGCGGACCCGAGGGGGACGTACTGATCCCGGTGTCCGGTTCGCTGCTGACCAATACTTCGTCCGGCCTGCACCGCGCGGCGCGGGGTGGCCTGGGGGTGGTGATGATGCCCGATGCCCTGGTGGAGGAGGACCTGCAACAGGGGCGGCTGGTGCCTGTGTTGCAGGACTATCAATTGCCCTTGCGGGCGATGCACCTGCTGTACGCCCAGGACCGTTACCGCCTGCCCAAGCTGCGCAGCTTCGTCGAATTCGCGTTGGAGAAGTGGGGGCGCTGATCGGCGTCGGGCCATCAAGCAAAGACCCCGTCGTGCCGGTCTGGCAGCGACGGGGTCGGGTTCATGCAGGTTCGGTCAAGCCCTTTCGACAGGCTTCAGTTTGTCCCAGGATTCCACCGGCCCCGGGTTGCCCGGCAGGCTGCCGCTGCCAAAACACACCGCCAGCTTGTTCACCGCGTTGATCGCGGTGGTGACCGCGCCTTCGGCCCAGCCAGCGGTCCAGGACACGTCATCGCCGGCCAGGATGAAGCGGTCGGGATTGTCCGTGCCGACGTCGCTCATGAACTGGGAAAAGATCCGCCGCTGATACTCGTACTGCCCCGGCAGGTTCATCTTGAAGGCGCCCAGGTACAGCGGCTGGTCCTCCCAGTTGTGCTCCACGAAGGCATCGACCGTGCTGTATTGCTCGTTGAGGTTGATCTGTGGGTAGAGGTTGTCCAGCAGGTTGGTACACAGATCGACATGCTGTGGCAGCGGCGCGGGGCGGTCGCCGAGGAACTTCAGGGCATCGTCGTTCCAGGTGTAGGACAGGAAGATCCCGCTGCCTTTGTAGTCGCCCTTGCTGGCCGAGTAGTCCACCAGGTAGGTGCCGCGGGTCAGCCGGTCGGACAGGGTGATGCTCATCTTGCGTTGCTCGCCCTCTGCCACCGGGTCGTTCCAGAACGGGCGCCGGGTGGCGGCGAAAATCTTCGCCGACTGCATGTAGTGGGTGTACATGATGGCTTCCCAGGTATCGATGGGTAGCAGGCCGTTCATGGCGGGAAGGCTTCGTGGGTTTCCCGAGTAGCGCAGTTTGTCGAGGATCCGCACATGCGGGGTGTAGATGACGCTGGGGAAGTAGCGTTGCTGGGTTTTTTGGTTGCGGGTGTCGGTAATGGAAACGAGGAAGGAGCCGTCCCGCTGGCGTTCGATGTGTCGCACCTCCTGGTGGAACGGGTCAGGGAATACCTCGCGGGCCAGGGTTTCGACTGTGGTTTCCGCGGGCCAATGCTTCATCATGTCGCCCAGCTCTTGCGGGGTCTTCGACCAGAGCCGTTGCGGCAGGCTGGAGGAGCCGTCGAACATCAGTTGGTGGTCGGCGTCCAGGCCGGTGTACAGCACGCGCAGCAACTCGAGGATGCTGTTCGGGTAGTCGGTGTTCCAGCCGCCGGTGCCGAAGCCGATCTGGCCGAACAGGTCGATATCGGCCTTGTCCCAGCCGGAGTTTTCCAGGAGCGCGGCGTAGAAGCTGACATCGTCGCCGCTGGTGCCGGTCGCGGGGTTGACGATGGCGTTCCACAGCTCCTTGATCTTCGGCTGATCGATGTGGTTTTCGGTCATGGCCTCTTCCATGGCGGTGAAATCGTAGGTTTCCAGGAAGTTATCGAAGAACTGGTTTTCCAGTTCAGTGTATTTCTCTGGTTTTTTAAAATCCGGGTGGCCGTCCACTTCGTAATAGACTTTTTCCCCGCGGTAATCGACCACGGTGCTGAACGCCGCGGCGGTGCCCGGGTTGGGAAAGTCCGCCGAGTTTTCGGTCATGCCGACTTTTCGGAAGTAGTGGAACAGCGCCTTGCCGGACACCGGAAAACGCATCGCGCCCAGTTCACAGAGCACCTGGTCGCCTGGGTTTTCGGGGTCGCCCTGGACCTTGGAGTAGAGCCGCCCGCCGATGCGCTCGGAGGCTTCGACCACCACCGGGTGCAGGCCCATGCGCATGGCCTCATAGGCGGCGACCAGGCCGGCGACGCCGGCACCGACGATCAGCACCTGTTTCCCGTAGTTCTCCGGGGCGACATGGCCCAGGGGGCTGCCCTGCGCTTTCTGCAGAAAGTCGGCGTAGTGAAAGGGGAAGTCCGGAATCAGCGCGGTGACGTCCTTGTTCATGCGCAGGGGAGAGCGGTTGGTTCTGGAAGGAATCGCAGACATGGGGTTTCTCCTTGAAAGTCATTTCCATGTGTTTCCACTTGCTCGATGGCTCTATATCAATAGTCGCCAGAGGTCCAAGCCTAGAACAGATTCCGGGATGCATAGGGTCGGGCGGGGGTTGTGCCCGCGCGGGGCGGCAGCGCAAGAGCGTGAGAGGAGGACTTAATGTCCGATGCCCTGGTGCCGGAGGACCCGCAGCAGGGCTGGCTGGCGTTAGGCCGACTCGCTGGCCAGCAGCATCATCGCCGCCGACAGGGTGTGGCCGTCGGTGATCCGGCCGGTGGCAATCAGCGTCATCAATTCCTGGCGACTGACCCACAGCAGATGGTCCACTTCACCATCGGTGGCGGCGGCCTGTTGCTCGGCAATCTGCACCTGGCACACCGCCACCGCGCTGGCGATCAGCGACGTGTTGCTGTGCAGCAGGCCCAGTTCGCGAACGTGCGACGCCTGCCAGCCGGTTTCCTCCAGCAATTCGCGGGCCGCGGCGTCAACAGCACTTTCCCCGGCATCGATGGCGCCGCGGGGAAACTCGATGGACTGGCCGCCGATGGCCCGCCGCTTGAGGTTGACCAGCATCAGCCGGCCATCGGCCAGGGTCGGCACGGCCACCACGCCGTTCACCGCCCGGGGTTCCTTGATGATGAAGTAGCCCTGCTCACGGACCACCTTGAAATACGGGGTTTCCAGCAGGCACTGGTTGTCGGCGATGGAACTCATGGGGGGTATCACTCCAGAAAACAGCGATCGAACAGGTACAGCTCGGCGGGCTTGAGATTTTCCACTGTGGCTTGCGGCCGGCCGCCGTCGCCGCTTTTCTTGCGTCCGGTTTCGCGCAGGTAACCGGCTTCGCTCATCTTCAACAGGCGCTGGCGGATGCTGGTCTTGAGCACTGGCCGTTGCAGCACCAGGGAGAAGATGCTCACCGCTTCGGGGGCGCTGAATTCGCTGCCGAGAAACATCAACGGCAGGCTGCTGTACAGGGATTTGGAAAACAGCCGCTCGTGCACCTGGGCCACCAGGCTGTTGTGGTCGAAGGGCAGCTTGAAGCTGCCGCTGGCCACGTCGCCGAGGGTAAAGAAACCCTGCTGCGGGCCGGGCTCCACCGGCTCGCTGACGATCCCCAGGTAGAAGGTCGAGGACGACCAGCAGCGCGGGTCGCGAAAGGCGTCGCCGACCGTGCCCACCTGCTCCAGCCAGGCCAGGGGCATGTCCACCTTGCTGGAGCGCCGCAGCCGCTGCACCGCATCATTCAGGCTGCGGTCCTCGACATCGCCGTTGACCACGATGCCCGGCAGGGCCCAGTGCCCGGCGAAGGGCTCGCCGTCGCGTTGATGGAGGAGGATTTCCAGCTCGGAGCGTTCGCGGTTATAGCGCAGCAGGCACAGGTCGATGGTGTGCAGGTAGGCGCTGGGGGAGAGGGGGCGGTCGGGCATATCAACTTCCGTGGACGGCGTAGAGGCCGTAGTTTAGCGGATTCATGCCCGGTGCCAGCCATTGGCTTGGCGGTGTTTCGCCGCGGGCCAGGCATTGGCGCAACACGCTGCTGCGCACCCCCGGTTGTTCTTCGATCCGCAGGATGGAAAAGCGCTGCCGCAACTCTTCGCCGCGATGGAACCCGGGCAACTGGCGCGCCACGTCCTCACCCACCACCAAGGCAATGCGCTTGCCGTCCAGAGCCAGGTCGTCCGCCAGCCGTTGCAGCAGGGTGTAGCTGTAGACCGGGGCGGGATCGGCCAGGCCCAGTCGCTGTTCCAGGCGGCTCACTGCCAGTTCGGCGGGGCACTCGGGTTGCAGGTGCCGGGTGACGGCCTGCAACCAGTTCACCCGTTGCTCGAAGTCGGCCATGCGCTTGCCGTCCGGATGGCGAAAGCTGGGGACCACCAGCACGCGCCGGGCGTGGCGGGCGGCTTCAAGCATGACCCGGGCGTGACCGGCGTGGGGCGGGTTGAAGGCACCGCCATAGAGGGCCAGTTCAAACATCTGCATCTCCTTATTGGTACATGACGTGTACCTTATCATTGCTTGTGTGCGCGGGGAATCGGCATGTCTTGCGCTATTTATATTGTTTGATTCGGATCGATGAAATAAAAAACGGAGTCAAAGGGGGTTGTCTTTAAAGTACATGACATGTACTTTTGGCTCCATGCAAAGGAGAAACCAGCATGAGCAGCCAAACGATGAAGACCGCTTCCTTCGATGTCGATGCACAAAAGAGCTTCACCCCGCTGTGCCCGGACGAACTGCCCGTGGCCGAGGGCGACCGCATCGGTGGCGAGCTGAATTTCATGGCGACCCTGGCCAGCCTGCGCATCGGCAGCAAGGACGCCCACAGCCCCCAGGCCCCCTGGGTGGTGGCCGAGCCCGGGCAGATGCTCCAGCCCACCGGCCTGGAGCATGCCGACCTGACCTGGGTCAGCCACTGCGTACCGGGCACCGAAGGGTTCGCCCTGCTGGACGAATTGCCGACGCCCTATGACTACGACTACTTCGTGTGGAAGGGCGTGGAGCCGGACCTGCACCCCTACGGCGCCTGCTACCACGACCTGCACGGCAAGCTGTCCACCGGGGTCATCGAATACCTCGACAGCCAGGGTGTGCAACGGGTCATCGTCGGCGGCCTGGCCCTGGATTTCTGCGTCAAGACCACCGCCCTGCAACTGGCCGCCGCCGGCTTCAAGGTGATCATCCATCTGCCGGCATGCCGCGCCATCAGCGCAGAGGGCGCCACCCAGGCGATCGACGAGATGCAACAAGCGGGTATCGCGGTGGCCGCGACCCGCGAAGAAACCGCCAGATTGGCCAGTGCCTGAGGAGTCACCATGGAAAGTGCATTTGACCGTAACAATGGCGTGATCCAGAGCCTGCTGGACACCGACTACTACACCTTCACCATGATGCAGGCGGTGCTGCACCAGCACCCCAATGTCGATGTGGAATACCAGTTCATCGTCCGCTCCAGAGAGTCCCTGGTGCATCTGATCCCGCAGATCCGCCAGGAACTGGAAAAGCTCGCCAGCCTGCAGATGCGCGAAGGTGAACAGCGCTTTCTGTTCAACAAGCGTTTTCGCGAGTACCTGACCCCGGACTTCGAGCAGTTTCTCGGCCTGTTCCGTTTCAACCTGCGCTACATCCACGTGGCGGCGGTCGATGGCCAACTGAGCATTCGCGTCCGCGGCCCGATGTTGCACTGCATCATGTTCGAGCAGCCGGTGCTGGCCATGGTCAGTGAGTTGCGCAACCGCGACAGGTATCCGGAGGTGGAGCTTGCGGACGTCACCCGCCGGCTCTATCAGAAATTCGAATGGCTGGAGAAAAACTCCAGCCGCGAAGAACTCGCCGAGCTGCGGGTCTCGGACTTCTCTACGCGTCGGCGTCTGTCGTTCAAGGCCCAGCGCGAGGTGGTGAAGATCATGCGCAGCGACTTCCCCGGGGTCTTCGTCGGCACCAGCAACGCCCACCTGGCCTACGAGTTCGACCTGCCGCTGATCGGCACCATGGCCCACCAGTGGTTGATGGTGCACCAGCAACTGGGACGGCTGCGGGAGAGTCAGAACACGGCGCTGGAAAACTGGGTGCGCGAATACCGCGGACGCCTGGGCATTGCCCTGACCGACTGCATCAGTACGGACTTCTTTCTCAAGGACTTCGACCTGTACTTCGCCAAGCTCTACGACGGCCTGCGCCAGGATTCCGGGGACCCGATTGCCTGGGCCGACAAGGTCCTGGCCCGCTACCGGGAACTGAGCATCGATCCACGGAGCAAGGACCTGATGTTCTCCGACGGCCTGAACTTCGAGAAATGCCTGCCGATCCTGCGCCATGTGCGTGGCCAGGCCCGGTTCGGTTTCGGCATGGGCACCAGCCTGGCCTGCGACGTCGAAGACGTCGAGCCGCTGAGCATTGTGATGAAGCTGGTGCGAGTGCATGGCGAACCGGTGGTGAAGTTCTCCGATGACCCGATCAAGAACGTCTGCGAAGACCCGTCGTTCCTCAGGTACGCGGCGCAGGTGTTCAACGTCAACCTCAGCAACTCGCCCCTGGAGGCCTGATATGAGCAGCCAAACCCAAGAACGAATTGCCCGGGAGCTGGGCATCGATCGGCAACTGGCGCGCGGAGACGAAGCCGCGGAAATCATCCGGCGCGTGGACTTCATCCAGCAGGTGTTGCGCGAGTCCGGCGGCCAGGCCCTGGTGTTGGGCATCAGCGGTGGCGTCGATTCCCTGACCGCTGGCCGCCTGTGCCAGCTGGCGGTGGAGCAGATGCGCGGGGCAGGGCACGACACCCGTTTTATCGCCATGCGCCTGCCCTATAAAAGCCAGGCTGACGAAAGCGATGCCCAGGCCTCCCTGGACTTTATCCGCCCGGACTCGGTCAGCACCTGCAACATTGCCGACAGCGTCGACGGTCTGATGAGCCAGGTGCGGATCGATGGCTTGCGGCCGTCGGCCGAACTGACCGACTTCGCCAAGAGCAACGTCAAGGCGCGGGCGCGGATGCTGGCGCAGTATGCGGTCGCCAACTTCAGCAACGGCCTGGTGGTGGGGACCGACCATGGTGCCGAGGCCCTGATGGGGTTTTTCACCAAATACGGCGACGGTGCCTGCGACCTGGCTCCGCTGTCGGGCCTGACCAAGACCCAGGTGCGCGCGCTGGCCGAGGCGCTTGGCGCCCCCGGGCATCTGGTGCACAAGGCCCCCACGGCGGACCTTGAAGAACTGGCGCCGGGCAAGCTGGACGAAACGGCTTATGGCTGCAGCTACGCCGAGATCGACGCCTACCTGATGGGCGAGCCGGTGTCCGATGCCGTGCGCCATCTGATCGAAACCGCCTACCACCGCACCGCCCACAAACGCGCCTTGCCGCGCACCCCCGCCTGACCCGCCTTGGCTTGCCGGCGATGGCGATCTCAAGGAGGCCATCGCGAGCAAGCTTCGCTCCTACAGAAGCGAGGAGTACGGGGCCTTAGCGCAACCGTTCGAGCATCTGGTAGTACCACATGCCCGCCGCCAGCATCGGGTTGCCCAGCTGGTCGCCGAAGGGCACGCGGATGTGCTGGCAGGCGGCGAAGGTGTCGTAGTGCTCGAGGTGCCCGGTGATGGCCTGGGCCATGATCTCGCCCATGATGTGGCTGGTGGCGATGCCGTGCCCGGAGTAGCCCTGGCAATACCAGACGTTGTCCGAGAGCTTGCCCAGCTGCGGGATGCGGTTGATCACGATGCCCATGGCGCAGCTCCACTGGAAGTCGATGGCCACGCCCTTGAGCGCCGGGAAGGTGCGTTCGATGCAGGGACGCAGTTCGCCGGCGATGTCCCGCGAATCCTTGCCGCTGTAGTTGGCGCCGCCGCCGAACAGCAGGCGGCCATCGGCGGTCATGCGGTAATAGTCGAGCACAAAGCGGCAGTCGTAGACCGCCAGGTCCTGGGGGTTGAGGCGCTTGGCCAGGTCGCCCAGGGGCGCGGTGGTGACGATGCCGCCCATGGCCGGGAAGATCTTGCCCTTGAGTTGTTTCGGCTCCAGCTTGTGGTAGACGTCGCCGGCCAGCAGCACCTGTTTGGCGTCGATGCGGCCCTGGGCGGTGATCACCGCCGGGCGCTCGCCGTGGACAATCTGCAGCACTTCGCTGTGCTCGAAGATCAGCGCGCCGAGGCTCTCGGCGGCGCGGGCTTCACCGATGCACAGGTTCAGCGGATGCAGGTGCAGGTTGCGGGTGTTCTTGATCGCGCCGTGGTACAGCGGGCTGTCCAGCACCTCGCGCAGCTGTTGCTGGTCCAGCAGGCTGACCTCGTCGCCCATGCCGCGGCGTACCGCTTCTTCGTAGTCGGCGCGCAGGCCGGCGAGGTGGCTGGGCTTGTAGGCAGCGTGCAGGTGGCCGTGCTTGAGGTCGCAGGCGATGGCGTAGTTGTCCACGCGCTGGCGGATGATCCGGTGCCCGCGCCAACGCAACTGCCAGATGAAATCGTCGACTTCGTCGCCCAGGGTGCGGCGCATCTGCTTGCGCATGGCCTCGTCGCCGGACAGGCTGCCGGTGACCTGGCCGCCATTGCGCCCGGTGGCGCCCCAGCCGATTTTGTGGCTCTCGACGATGGCCACTTTCAGGCCTTTTTCCGCCAGTTCCACGGCGCTGGCGACGCCGGTGAAACCGCCGCCGATGATCACCACGTCGACCTGATGAGTGCCTTGCAGGGTCGGGTAATGGGTTTCCTGATTCAGGGTGGCGCTGTAATACGAAGGGCTGCGTTCGGCTGCCGGTGTGACCAGATTGAGTGCGGCTGTCATGGGCTGTTCTCGAATTTTTATTGGGGCCGGGCCGGCGCCGTGACGCCGGCCAGCGCGTCACGCCTGGGTCAGGTACCAGCGCCAGTCCTGCTCGCCGACTTCGGCCATGAACTGGCGGTATTCGGCGCGCTTGACCGCCAGGTAGACGCCGAGGAATTCGCTGCCCAGGGCGTCGCGGGCCCAGGTGGAGTTCTCCAGGGCGGTCAGCGAGGTCAGCCAGTCGGTGGGCAGCAGTTCGCTGGCCTGGGCATAGCCGTTGCCTTGCACCGGATCGCCCGGATCGAGCTGTTCGCGCAGGCCGCGATGGACCCCGGCGAGGATCGCCGCGGCGGCCAGGTAGGGGTTGGCGTCGGCGCCGCAGATGCGGTGCTCGATATGTCGGCTGTTGGCCGGGCCACCCGGCACCCGCAGGCTTACGGTGCGGTTGTCGACGCCCCAGGTCGGCGCCAGCGGCGCGTAGCTGTTGGCCTGGAAGCGGCGGTAGGAGTTGGCGTTGGGGCAAAACAGCAGCAGCGAGTCGAGCAGCGACGCGAGCATGCCGCCCACCGCCTGGCGCAGCAGCGGGGTGCCGGCCGGGTCTTCGGCGGCGAACAGGTTGTGGCCCTCGGCGTCGGCGATGCTCACATGCATGTGCATGCCGGTGCCCGCCAGGTCATCGAAGGGCTTGGCCATAAAGGTCGCCTGCATTCCGTGCCGGTGGGCCACCGCCTTGACCAGGCGTTTGTAGCGCACCGCCTGGTCCATGGCCTCCAGGGCGTCGCCGTGTTCCAGGGTGATTTCCACCTGGCCCGGGGCGTATTCGGAGATCGCCGTGCGCGCCGGGATGCCTTGCAGTTTGCAGGCGGCGTAGAGGTCGGCGAGGAAGGGTTCGATCTGCTCCAGCTCGCGCAAGCCATAGACCTGGGTGTGCCGTGGCCGGCCGCCGTCGGCGTCCAGCGCCGGTTGCGGGCGGCCGTTGCTGTCGCGCTTGGCGTCCAGCAGGTAGAACTCCAGCTCGCAGGCCATCACCGGGTGATAACCCTCGGCCTTGAGTTGGTCGATGACCTTGATCAGCAGGTGGCGCGGGTCGGCGATGCTGGCGGGCAGGCCTTCCTGCGGGTGCATGCTGACCTGCACCGCGGCGGTGGGGATCTGCCGCCACGGCAGGCGCACCAGGCTGCCGGCCAGGGGGTAGGCGCGGCAGTCGATATCGCCGACGTCCCAGACCAGCCCGGAGTTTTCCACGTCGTCGCCCTGCAGGGTCAGGCCGAGGATGGTGCTGGGCAGCGGCCGGCCGCTTTCATAGACCGCCAGCAGTTCCTCGCGGTGCAACAGCTTGCCGCGCGGCACGCCGTTGGCGTCGAGGATGAACAGCTCGATCATGTCGATATCGGGGTTGGCGGCCAGGAAGCTACGGGCCTCGTCAAGGGCTGCAAATTTCATGGTTCTCTCGCTTGCGCCATGGCGGCGCGCAGGTTCGGTTCATGCAGCGGCGCCGGCAGGGCCCGGTTGCAATGGCAGATAGCAAGGCGGCAAGGCTCGACGCGCAGAGGGACGCGTTCAGAGCGAAAGCGAGAGGTCCGGAGGGCGCGAGGAATGACGCAGGCGGGAGCGGCACAGGGCCATGGGCAGGTTGACCAGCAGTTTCATCGCAGGTCCCCGGGGGTGTCGTGGAGATCGCCGTGGGTGCGTTGCGTTGTTGCCGTTCCAATGCCGATGCCGAGGCGGCTGCACGGGGCAGCAGCGCGGGGCTGGCAGGGCGGGCGGCAACACAAGGCGTTCATCGGCCGGCGGATCTCGTCAAGAATTCACGGACATTTCGTGCAAGTGAGGTTCACCGTTTTACCGGGACTGGTCCTCGCTGCCAAGGGGCGCGTCACAAAATATTTAACACCGCCCCCGGCAACGCGACGGAAAAAGTCCTCAGTAGATCCAGGGCAGCAGGCGCCAGGTGTAGGCGCAGTAAAGGTCGTATTGCTTGCCGAACTCTTTGCGCAGCAAGGCTTCTTCGGCGTGGATGCGGGCGATCAGCGGGATCAGCATCAAGGCGGTCAGCAGCAGGCCGACCCCGGAGCGAAAGGCCAGGGCCCAGCCCACGCAATTGATCAGCAGCCCCAGGTAGCTCGGGTTGCGCAGGGTGCCGTAGATGCCGGTGGTCACCAACTTGTGGCCGGGCTGGATCGCCACCAGGCCACTGAAGCGCTTGCCCAGCACGAACACCGGCCACAGCCGCAAGATGCCGCCGCCGATAAAGAACACCACGCCCAGCCAGCGTATGTCGGCACTGCCAAAGGTCCAGAAATGCAGGCGGTCGGTATAGGCGGGGAGAAAGGCGAGCAACAGCCCGAGGAGGCCGAAGGCGACGAGGACCCAGCGGTTTTCCCGGTCTTCCTGTTTGCCGGGGCTCAGGTTGCCTTCGCTGAACTGGGCAACAAAGGCCATGGCCAGCAGGGACAGGGTAATGACCCACAATGCCGGGTGGGAGAAAAACGCCACCGGTCCGCCCATGCCGAGGATGGCCAGGCCGAGGTAGGCGAGGGTCGCGATCAGGCTGAGCGCCGCGAGTTGGGGAGAGTTACGCATGATGGCCCCTCACGAATGCCGAGGTGTATGCCTTCAGTGTAGGTCCATCGCCGCCACATCCCGCGCCGCCCGGTCCTGGTAGGAGCGAGCGTGCTCGCGAAGCGGTGTACCTGCCGCACGGCGTCGCCTGGATCGCGTACCTACGGCAGCACGGGCGCTTTGTCGGCCAGTTGGGCGACCAGGAACTCGATAAAGGCCCGGGTCTTCTGCGGCACGCGCCGGGCGGACGGGTACACCGCGTGGATGCTGATCGGCGGCGCCTGCCATTCGCACAGCACCGGCACCAGGCGGCCGGCGGCCAGGGCGTCGGCGACGATGAAGTCGGGCAACAGGGCGATGCCCATGCCGGCCTCGGCGGCCTGGGCCAGCAGGTCGCCGTTGTTGGCGTGCAGCGGGCCGGTGACGTGGACGCGCTGGGTGTCCTTGCCGTTGCTCAACTGCAGGCTGACCCCGCTTTGCAGGTAGCCATAGTTCAGGCACTGGTGGGCGGTCAGGTCGCGGGGCGTCTGCGGGGTGCCGGCGCGCTTCAGGTAATCCGGCGAGGCCACCATGATCCGCGGCGCCGGGGCCAGCAGCTTGGCGACCATCGACGAGTCGGCCAGGCTGGCGATGCGAATGGTCACATCGAAGCCGCCGCGCACCGGGTCCACTTGCTGGTCGCTGAGCACCAGCTGCAATTCGATGTTCGGGTGCTGTTCATGGAATAGCGGCACCAGTGGCCCGAGGCGGCGCAGGCCGAAGGACATCGGCGCGTTGACCCGCAGCACCCCGCGCAATTCGCCGATGCCGTCCCGCGCCCGTTGTTCGGCCTCGTCCACGGCGGCCAGGACTTCCCGCGCCGACTCGTAGTACTCGGCGCCGGCTTCGGTCAGGTGCAGGCTGCGGGTGGTGCGGTGCAGCAGCTGCACGCCGATGGCTTCCTCCAGCGCCTGGATCTGTTTGCTGACTTTCGAGCGCGGCACGTCCATGGCCCGGGCCGCGGCGGCGAAGCCGTTGGCATCCACCGTGACGACAAACGCGCGCATGCATTCGATGCGATCCATGACTGTCCCTTTTTTGGAATCAATGATTCTCGATTTTAGGGAATTGTTGCTTTTTATTCCAGCCCCTAAATTAGCCACCAAGCCGGCAGCAAAGCCTCCCCAGCGGAACCCGCGCCGAGCCCCCGAATTGTGCCACTCAACGCTTGAACCTACTCGACAGCAAAAGGAACGCGCCATGTCTATCCGTGAACTGCTCAACCCAAGCAACTCCGCCCTGATCCTGATCGACCACCAGCCGCAGATGTCCTTCGGCGTGCAGTCGATCGACCGCCAGACCCTGAAGAACAACACCGTGGGCCTGGCCAAGGCGGCGAAGATCTTCAACGTGCCGACCATCTTTACCTCGGTGGAAACCGAGAGCTTCAGCGGCTACATCTGGCCGGAGCTGCTCAGCGTGTTCCCCGACCACCAGCCGATCGAGCGCACCTCGATGAACTCCTGGGAAGACAAGAAACTGGTGGAAGCAGTCAAGGCCACCGGGCGCAAGAAACTGATCATGGCCGCGCTGTGGACCGAGGTCTGCCTGAACTTCCCGGCCCTGGAAGCCCTGGCCGAAGGTTATGAGGTGTACATCGTCACCGACGCTTCCGGCGGCACCAGCCAGGAAGCCCACGACATGTCGGTGCAGCGCATGATCCAGGCCGGCGCGGTGCCGGTGACCTGGCAGCAAGTACTGCTCGAGTTCCAGCGCGACTGGGCGCACAAGGAAACCTACGACGCGGTGATGGATCTGGTGCGCGAACACAGCGGTGCCTACGGCATGGGCGTGGACTATGCCTACACCATGGTGCACAAGGCACCGCAGCGTCAGGTCAAGTAAGCCTGCCGCGAATGACCTCCGGTCGACGCAACCCGCTTGCGTCGGCCGGAGGTCGTTGGCGCGCAAAAACGCCCGGACTGCAAACCCTTCCCACGACTCAAGGACCGTCATGAAACAGACCCTCGATTCCTCCCGTAGCGCGGCCTCCCTTTCGCCCTGGAGCCCGCTCAAGCATGGCCTGTTTCGCGGGCTGTGGCTGGCCAGCATCGCCTCGAACATCGGTACCTGGATGCACGAGGTGGGCGCCGGCTGGCTGATGACCTCGCTGTCGGCCAGCCCGATGACGGTGGCGCTGGTGCAGGTGGCCGCCGCGGCGCCGATGTTTTTCCTCGCGCTGCCGGCGGGGGCGCTGGCCGATATCGTCGACAAGCGCTGCTACCTGTTGTTGGTGCAGGGCTGGATGGCCAGCGTCGCCATGCTCCTGGCGTTCCTGACCCTCAGCGGCCTGATGACGGTGCCCTTGTTGCTGCTGTTGACCCTGGCCATGGGCATCGGCACGGCCCTGATGATGCCGGCCTGGTCGGCCCTGACCCCGGAACTGGTGCCCGCCGGCGAATTGCCCGCGGCCATCGCCTTGAGCAGCGTCGGGACCAACGTGGCGCGCGCCGTCGGCCCGGCCATCGCCGGTGTCCTGGTGAGTATGGCCGGTCCCTGGGCGACCTTCGCGGTGAATGCGCTGTCGTTCTTTGCGGTGATCGCCGTGCTCGCCTGCTGGCGGCGCGAGCCGAAGGTCGCGGTGTTGCCGGCGGAGCGGCTGTTCAGTGCGATCCGCGTGGGCTGGCGCTACGCCCGCAGTTCCCACCCTCTGCAACGGGTGCTGATTCGTACCCTGGGGTTCTTCTTCGGCGCCAGCGCCGGCATGTCCTTGCTGCCGTTGATCGTGCGCGGCGAGTTGCAGGGCAGCGCGACCCAGTTCGGCGTGTTGCTCGGCAGCGTCGGCCTCGGCGCCGTGCTGGGGGCAATGCTGTTGCCAAAGCTGCGCCAGCGCCTGGCGGTGGATCGCCTGGTGGCGCTGGCCAGCGTGACCTACGCCCTGGTGCTGTTCGCCCTGGCCTGGCTGCGCGACTTCTATCTGTTGATCCCGGTGATGCTGATCAGCGGCGGCGCCTGGATCGCCGTGCTCTCGAGTTTCCAGGTGGCGGCCCAGACCTCGGTGCCGGCCTGGGTGCGGGCACGAGCGCTGGCGGTGTATATCCTGATGTTCTTCGGCAGCATGGCCTTGGGCGGGTTGCTCTGGGGCTGGGTGGCCAGCCTGTTGTCCATGAGCGTTGCCCTGAGCCTGGCGGCAGCGGTGCTGCTGGCCGGGGTCGGGCTGACCTGGCGGGTCGGCTTGCCCCAGCGCAGCGCCGAAGACCTGGCGCCGTCGCTGCACTGGCCGCAACCGCTGCTCAGTGACGACCAGGACCTGGAACGCGGGCCGGTGATGATCAGCCTGGAATACGACATCGCCCCCGAACACGCCCAAGCCTTCCAGCAGGCGATGAACCCGGTGCGGCGCATGCGCCAGCGCAACGGTTCGTTTTCCTGGTGCCTGCTGCAGGACAGCGAAAACCCGCGCCTGTGGTGCGAGATGTTCTTCGACGAATCCTGGGTCGGCCACCTGCGCCACCACGAGCGGGTGACCCGCGCCGAGCTGAAGATCGAGGCCGCCGCCCGCCGCTTCCAGAGCGACGGGGTGAAGATCCGGATCCGTCATTTGCTCAAGGGGCAGGGCTGAAGGGGCATCTGGTGGTCGGATGCGGGCTTTCACGTACCTGTAGCCGCTGCCGCAGGCTGCGATCGATCTGGGCGGCATTCCGACGTAGCGGGCGCTGGGTCTTGAGACCGCTGGAGGACCTTCGGTCCTATCGCAGCCTGCGGCAGCGGTTACAGGGATTGGGCGTTCTCAGGTTGTGCATTCGACCGC
Organism: Pseudomonas sp. LAMO17WK12:I10; assembly: GCF_900215185.1. Classification (NCBI taxonomy): domain Bacteria; kingdom Pseudomonadati; phylum Pseudomonadota; class Gammaproteobacteria; order Pseudomonadales; family Pseudomonadaceae; genus Pseudomonas; species Pseudomonas sp. LAMO17WK12:I10. The sequence continues at coordinate 157,006 of NZ_OBDX01000013.1, forward strand.
GTAGCGGGCGCTGGGTCTTGAGATCGCTGGAGGACCTTCGGTCCTATCGCAGCCTGCGGCAGCGGCTACAGGGATTGGGGCGTTCTCAGGTTGTGCATTTGGCCTTTGTAGGAGCAGCCGGTCGACGCTCGATTGCTCGTGAAAAAAGCTCACGGTTTGAGCGGTTTTTCTCTTTGATTTGTAGGGCATTTCCGAGAGAATCGCCGGGTTACATTTCTGCGGTTTTGGCGTCTTGTGCCTGTTGAATGTTCGGGGCTAGGCTGCCCCGGTCGCTGCAAAATCAGCGGCCGGGACTGCAAGCCCGAACAAGCAAGAAGCGCTGGACGCACACCCAGGATCGTTGAGATCTCATCGCGATTTATGGTGGCTGCGTGCGGGAGACTTTCGGGTCTGCCGGGTTTGCTTCTTCTTCCCGGTCTTGCAGACCTGCACGTAGCCGCCACCCATCATCTGCAAGTGATGCTGGCGGTCTTCATCAAAGAAGGAGCCGCGTCATGAAAAAGATCGTCCCCGATCCGCCCATTCTTTCGCCCAGCCGAGAACAAATAGTTCAGCTGGAAATTCCCAATCAAACCCTTCGCCAGGCACTGGAAAGTCGCGTCGAGGGTGAGCCTTTGCACCGTGCCTTGCGGGAAACCGGCAGCAGCTCTTTCGGCTGTCGCGACGGCAACGGCCGTCCGCTATTCGCCGTTCGCCCTGGCGTCAGCGCCGAGGAGGCGTTGTTGCATGTGTCGTTGTTGCTCAAGTGCGCCGAGGAGACGGCGGATGAGATCACCAGTGCCAGCGGCATCGAGCGAGGCTTGATCTGGTCGATGATCCACTCAGTGGAGATGGCGCGGGCGGTGGTGGATGCGTTGCTGGATGGGGCGCGAAGCCAGGGAGCAGCGCAGACGTTTTGAGGCGGGAGCGCATCGCGTGCCGGCCGAACGGCCGCAGAGGGGCAGGGGAAAAAGGCGACCCCCCCCTGTGCAACTTGGTCAGGCTGGTTGACGCGAACGAATAGGCGCTAGCGGCTGTCAGCCGCTGCGGTCGAGGGCTTTCACCGGCCCCTGGCCGCCTGTCAATGTCGAAAAAAGGCCCGGGGACGCAAGCCCCCGGGCCGGTGCCGGTCACGGCATTTCCGGCAGTTCCTGCGCCCGCAGATCGAACACCAGCACTTCGGCATCCACGCCGTTGCTCAAGGTCAGCGCCTGCTCCTGGCGCACCCGCACGCCATCGCCTTCCTGCAAGAGCAGGCCGTTGAGGTCGACCGAGCCGCGGGCCACATGCACATAGGCGTAGCGGTTGGCGTCAAGCTTGAGGGTGGCGCTTTCCTGGCCGTCGATCAGCCCGGCATACACCCGCGCATCCTGGCGCACCTGCAGCGAGCCGTCGGCCCCCTCGGGGGAGATGATCAGTTGCAGGCGGCCGCGTTTTTGCTGCGGGCTGAAATGCTCTTGCTGGTAACGCGGCTTGGCGCCGCTGACGTTCGGCACGATCCAGATCTGCAGGAAGTGCACCGGCTGGGTGGCCGAGTGGTTGTACTCGCTGTGCGCCACGCCGCTGCCGGCGCTCATCAGTTGCACGTCGCCAGGGCGGATCACCGAACCGGTGCCCAGGGTGTCCTTGTGTTCCAGGGCGCCTTCGAGCACGTAGGAGAAAATCTCCATGTCTCGGTGCGGGTGTTGGCCGAAGCCTTTGCCGGCGGCGACCCGATCGTCGTTGATCACCAGCAGGTCGGAAAAACCCTGTTCCCGTGGGTTGCGATAGTTGGCGAAGGAAAAGGTATGGAACGACTTCAACCAACCGTGGTTGGCGGCGCCGCGATCAGAGGCTTTGCGAAGGGTCAGCATGAGGGAATCTCCTGTCGGAACGGGAATTCGTCCGGTTGAGGAGAAGGCTAATGTTTACCCTGCGGCGCAATAAGTAGATGGAAACTGAAATACTGTCCCGTTCAGGTTGACAATTTTGTGCGATGAATCACGTATTCTTGTCCGATGAGCGCGCGCCGTCCGGGCATAATGTCCAAGGTCGGCGTTATGCTTCCAACCCTTTGATATCAGTGATATTTACCCATGAAGACCGTGGCAATGGTGTTGTTTCCGGACTTTCTCCTGCTCGACATGGCCGGGCCCATGGAGGTGTTTTCCATCGCCAACCGTTATCTGGAGCCGAAGGACCATTACCAGCTCTCGACGATCGGCACCGAGCACGGTCCGTTGCGCGCCTCCAACGGCGTCAAGGTGCAGGCCGATCTGCATATCGACCAGGCGCGCGGCAGCTATGACCTGCTGCTGGTGCCCGGGGGGCCGGGGGCCTACAACGAAAAGCACCGCCCCTTGCTCGACTGGCTGGCGGCGGCCGTGCGCCGCTCGGCGGTCTATGGCTCGATCTGTACCGGGGCCTTCATCCTCGGGCATGCCGGGTTGCTCGACGGTTATCGGGTGACGACCCACTGGCACTACACGGAACGCCTGATCCGGGCCTTCCCCGAGGCGACGGTGGAGACCGACCAGATCTTCGTCGAGGACCGCAACCTGATCACCTCGGGCGGGGTCACCGCCGGCATCGATCTGGCGCTGGCGGTGGTCGCCCGGGACCACGGCAAGAAAGTTGCCCAGGACGTGGCCAAGGTGTTGCTGGTGGTGATGAAGCGCCAGGGCGGGCAGGCGCAGTTCAGCCCGTTGATGGCCACGGTGGCGCCGCAGGAGACGCCGGTGACCCGGGTGCAGAACCATGTGCTCGAACACCTGGACGAAGCCTTCAGCATCGAGCGCATGGCCAGCCTGGCGAACATGAGTACGCGGCATTTCGCCCGGGTGTTTGCCCGGGAAGTGAACATGACGCCCATGGAGTTCCTGCAAAGCGCGCGCATCGACCGCGCCCGGAACCTGCTGGAGACCAGCGACCTGCCGCTCAAGACCGTGGCCTACAAAAGCGGCTTCGGCAGCGTGCGGCACATGCGCTTCCTGTTCGGCGAAAAGCTCGGCCTGACCCCCACCCAGTACCGCGAACAGTTCAGCTAGCGCCGGCTTGTCCGTCTGGCGCACCGCGATGGCCGTGACGCTCCCTCCAGGGCGGTTGTACCGTCATCGGTGCCTGCCAAGATACCGGGGAACTCTCGGAAATGGAGGTGCGGGAGCCTGGCGCCGGGCCGGGTTTCCAGCACGTGGATGGGCATGAACAGCATCAGAGATTTGAACAGCGATGGGCTGCTGCGGTTCGGCCCCTACGCCTTCCACCTGCGGCAGCGGCTGGTCCTCGACGGCGACCGGCCGTTACGCATGGGCGGGCGTGCCCTGGACATCCTGCGGGTGCTGGTCGAGCGCGCCGGCCAGGTGGTGGGCAAGGACGAATTGATCGCCTGCGTCTGGCCGGACTCGGTGGTCGAGGACATCAACCTGCGCGTGCACATCGCCGCCCTGCGCCGCGCCCTCGGCGACGGCCAGGACGGGCAGCGCTACATCGTCAACATTCCACAGCGCGGTTATTGCTTCAGCGCCCCGGTGCTGCGCGAGTCGCAAGCAGAGCCGCTCGCGCTCGCGAACCTGCAGAGGCCCCAGCACAACCTACCGGCACGGCTGACCCCGGTCATCGGTCGCGACCCGGTGGTCGGCAGCCTGGTCCGACAACTGCCGGTGCGCCGGTTCATGACCCTGGTCGGTCCGGCGGGGATCGGCAAGACCACGGTCGCGCTGCGGGTCGCCGAGCTGCTGTTGCAGCACTACCGCGACGGCGTGTGGTTCGTCGATCTGGCGAGCATCGACGACCCGGCGCAACTGGTCGAGCACGTCAGGCACAGCCTCGAACTGGACGCCGGCCTGGAGGCGCTGGCAACCCGGCATGCCTTGCTGGTGCTGGACAATTGCGAGCACCTGCTCGAACGCTGCCAGGGCGTGGTGGAGCAGTTACTGGCCTCGGCGCCACGGCTGTCGATCCTGGCCACCAGCCGCGAGCCGCTACAGGCTGCGGGGGAGACCGTGCATGGCCTGGCGGCCTTGTCGGTGCCGCCGGCCTCGTCGTTGCACAGCGTGGCCGAGGTCATGAGCCATTCGGCGGTGCAGCTGTTCGTCAGCTGTGCCCGGGCGCGCCAGCAAGGCTTTGCCTTGCGGGAACAGGACCTGAGGGCGGTGCGCGAGATCTGCCGCCGGCTCGATGGCTTGCCATTGGCCATCGAACTGGCGGCGGCGCAGATCGACGCGTTGGCGCTGGTGGGGCTGCAAGCGCAGCTGGACAACTGCTTTCAACTGTTGACCCAGGGCCGGCGCACGGCCGTGGCCCGGCATCAGACGCTCAAGTCCGCCCTGGACTGGAGCTATCAACGGCTGAGCCCGCTGGAGCAGACCCTGTTGCAGCGCCTGGCGGTGTTCGACACGGCCTTCACCGTGCGGGCCGCCACCGACGTCATCAGCTGTGCGGTGCTGCGGCCCGAGTGCGTGGCCGAGGTGATGGCGCAGCTGGCGCGCAAATCGCTGCTGGCGGTGGAGCAGGGCCAGGGCACGGCGCATTACCGCTTTCTCGACACCACCCGCGCCTACGCGCTGCAAAAGCTGGAACACAGCGGGCAGTTGCGGGTGTTCGAAAGGCGGCATGCCCACGCCATCGGCAAGGCCCGCTGGCTGTCAGTCCGGCACCTGTCGTTGCAGCTCATCGAGCAGTTCCCGGACGCGGGTTAGGTCCGGCGTGGCAAAACCCTCGGTGAAGCGGGCATAGAGCGGTTCGAGCAGCTCATGGGCGCGCCGGGCCTGGCCCTGGCGCTGCCAGAGCCGGGCCAGCGAGGTGGCGCTGCGCAACTCCCAGGTCAGCGCGCCCTGGGCCCTGGCCACAGCCAACGCCTGGTGCAGCACCGCTTCGGCGGCGTCAGGCGCATTGTCGGTCAGCAGCGCCTCGGCCCTGGCGCGCAGGATCTCCGCCGTGCTCCAGCCGGCCGTGCCGCTTTCGGCCCGTTGCAGCAAGGCGTTGTCGATGAAAGCGCCGTCCAGGGTCACCATGATTTCCCCGATCAGCCCGGTGCCGGATTGCGGCGGCGAGAACTCCGGGGCGCCTTCGATGACCTGCGCGTAGTGCCGGCCCCAGGTGTAGAACAGCAGCACCGAATGCTTCTGCGCCTGCTCCAGCAGCAGGCGCAGGAGTTCGCGGGCAGTCGCGGCGTCACCGTTGTAGTGGGCGATCAGGCAGCCGGCCAGGGCCAGGGTGTAGCAGATGGACGTGCCGTGGTTGATCTGCAGGGCGATGTCCAGGGCCTGGCGCGCGGTGCGCCAGGCTTTTTCCGGGTGGCCTTGCAGCCAGAGGATCCGCGCCAGGATCGTCAGGGCGGCGACGCTCTGGTCGTACTGCACGCCGAAGCCGCGGGTGAAGCGGTTCATATGCCCGCTCTGGGCCATCAGCTGGATGACTTGCTCGGCCTTGTCCCGGGCCTGCGGCTGATCGCCGGCAAAGTGCAGGGCCAGCACCTGCAGGCGCTGGGTGCTGAGGGACATCGCGGCAGGGCCGGCATCGCGCAGCGCCAGGTGGTCGAACTGCCGGCTTTGCTCCAGGGCCAGTTGGTAGTGACCGCAACTGAGGTTGACCGCCATGTGCCCGGACACCGCCTTGAGCTGGGCGGCCACGTCGTCGGTGCTTTCGGCCAGGGCCCTGGCCGCGACGAAGGCCTCGATGGCCTCGGTGCTGTTGCCCTGGGTGTGGTAGCAGGCGCTGCCGAGGGCCAGCTTGAGGGCCTGGGTCAGGCGCGGGCAGGCCTCGCCCGCCGCGTGCAGCAGGGCCAGGGCCTGGCGCACATAGCCGCCGTGTTCCTTGAGCAGCGACAGCTCCTGCCACAGCGGTGCGGAGGCCGCGGCCAGGTGGATCGCCAGCTGTTGCGGACCCTGGGCATTCAAGCCCCAGTCGAGAGCCACCCGGATGTCTTCCAGGCTGCGGGCGTGACGCTCGATCCAGAGCGTCGAGGGCGTCTGCTCCCAGTCGTCCCGGGCCTGATGCATCAAGGCCAGGCAACGTTCGGCGTGCCGCCTGCGGGTAGCCGGCAGTTCGGCGGCCTGCTCGAGTTTTTCCAGGGCATAGCTGCGGGTGGTGTCCAGCAGGCGATAGAACACTTCCTCGTCGCCGACCTCCACGTTCAGCAGGGACTTGGCCACCAACTGAGTGATCGCGGTAAAAACCACGCTGGCTTCGATGTGCGCGTCGACGATCACCGCTGCGGCCGATGGCAGGGTGAAGCCGCCCCTGAACACGCCCAGCCGGCGCAGGCAGGTCTGCTCGCAGGTGCTGAGCAGTTCGAAGCTCCAGTCCAGGGTGGCGCGCAGGGTCTGATGACGGCCCGGGGTGACCTGGCAGCCCTGGGTCAGCAGGCGAAAACTGCCGTGCAACTGGCTGAGCAGGCCCGCGAGCCCCAGGTTGCCGACCTGGGCGGCGGCCAGCTCGATGGCCAGGGGAATGCCGTCCAGGCGCCGGCAGATCTCGATCGCCAGGGGCAGTTCGTCCTGGCTCAGTTCGAAGCTGTCGTGGCTGGCCATCGCCCGCTCGACGAACAATTGCAGGGCCGAGAAGGTCAGGGCCTGGTCGCGGTCCAGCACCGCGATGGGCGGTGGGCAATCCAGGGATTCCAGGCGTTGCACGAATTCGCCCTCGGCGCGCAGGCTCTCGCGGCTGGTGGCCAGGACATGCACCTGCGGCGCCGCGCGCAGGATGCTTTCGCAGAGCGGTGCAATGGCATCGAGCAGGTGCTCGCAGTTGTCGATCACCAGCAGCATCTGCCGCTCGCGCAGGAAGTTCGCCAGGCTGGCCAGCGGTTCGTCGTCGTGCAGCGCCAGGTCGAGCAGGGTCGCCAGGTGGCTGGTGATCATCCGCGGGTCGTTGAGCGGGGCCAGGTCCAGCAGGCGGATGCCGTCCCGGTACTGGCCGATCAGCTGTTCGGCGACCCGCAGGGCCACGGTGGTCTTGCCGATGCCGCCGGGGCCGACCAGGGTGATGAAGCGCTGGCGCGCCAGTTGCGTCATCACATTGTCCACCAGGGCCTGGCGCCCGATCAGGCGGGTGCGGCGCACCGGCAGGTTATGCCCGCCCGGCTCGGCCGAAGGGTCCTTGGGGCCTTGCTCGAAGCGCTCGGGGGCGAAGGGTTCCAGGGAGAAGGGCGCGACGAAGCTGTAGCCGCGCTGGGCCACGGTGACGATGTAGCGCTGGCCGGCCTGGCCGTCGCCCAGGGCCTTGCGCAGCGCCGCCATGTGCACCCGCAGGTTGGTGTCTTCGACCACGCTCCTTGGCCAGACCCGGGCGATCAGTTGCTGCTTGCTGACCACCTCGCCGGCGTGCTCCAGCAGGATCAGCAGGATGTCCATGGAGCGGCGGCCCAGGCGCAAGGGCCGCTCGGCTTCCAGTATCAGGCGTTGCCCCGGGTAGATCCGGTAGGGGCCGAAATGCACAACCTGTTCGGGGGGTAGGGTCAACGGCTCACTCCTGTTGCTGTTTTTTTATCCTCCCCGTGGCACCTGCGCGGGGCGGGCGGACGAAGGGCACGGCCTTCTATCCCGCGGTTTTCGAGCATGTTCCTCAGGTTTCCTGAACAACGCAACGCAACGCGGACGGGCGTGCCTCGAGTGCGCTAGCCGCAGCAATCTTCTTGCCAGCGATGGGTCCCGTATTTATTGGTCGTGGCCTTGGCGACGAGCGGGCAGGGGTGGTGCCTGGGCCCTTGAAAATTAACAACGTTTAACTCGCCCTGGGTCCGCCCTACGGCCAAAACTCCAGACCTTCACGGTCGCCAACCGCAGGGACGGCCGGGCGTGCCGCGCGCAGGAAAAAAGGGATGAACACCTCTGGAGGATGCCGGAATGAGCAAGGTGGTGGTGGTCTATCACAGTGGCTATGGCCATACCCGGGTCATGGCCGAAGCCGTGGCCCAGGGGGTGGAGAGCCACTTGGGCAGCGCCTGCCGGCTGATTCCGGTGGAGGAGGTGCACGACCAGTGGGAGTGCCTGCACCAGGCCGATGCCATCATCTTCGGCGCCCCGACCTACATGGGCAGCGCCTCGGCGCCCTTCAAGGGGTTCATGGAGGCCAGCGCGGCGTTCTACCTGGCCCAGCCCTGGCGCGACAAGCTCGCCGCCGGCTTCACCAATTCCGGTTGCCTGTGTGGCGACAAGCTCAACACCCTGGTGCAGATGGCGGTCTTCGCGGCCCAGCACTCGATGATCTGGGTCGGCCTCGACCTGCTGCCGGCGCGTTCCAGCCGCGGGGTGTTCGATGGCCAGTTGAATCGCCTCGGCAGTTCCCTGGGCGCCATGGCCCAGTCGAATGTCGAACAGTCCCCCGAACACGCGCCGCCCCTGGAAGACCGCCGCACCGCCGCGCACCTGGGCGAGCGGGTGGCGCGCCTGGCCGAGCGCCTGGGCCATTCATCGATTTGAGTCACCCCACCCCCTGAAGGAGCAAAAACGCCATGAGTACATTCACCACCCGCGACGGTACCGAGATCTATTACAAGGACTGGGGCAGCGGCCAACCCGTCGTCTTCAGCCATGGCTGGCCGCTGAATGCCGACAGCTGGGAGTCGCAGATGATCTTCCTGGCATCCAGGGGCTACCGGGTCATCGCCCATGACCGTCGCGGGCATGGCCGTTCCAGCCAGCCTTGGTCGGGCAACGAGATGGACACCTACGCCGACGACCTGGCACAGTTGATCGAACACCTGGACCTGCAAGACGCGGTGCTGTTCGGCTTCTCCACCGGCGGTGGCGAAGTGGCGCGCTACATCGGTCGCCACGGCACGGCGCGGGTCGCCAAGGCCGGGCTGATTTCCGCGGTGCCGCCACTAATGCTCAGGACCGCGGCCAACCCCGGCGGCCTGCCGATCGAGGTCTTCGACGGCCTGCGCGAAGCGTCCCTGGCCGACCGTTCGCAGCTGTACAAGGACGTCGCCAGCGGGCCGTTCTTCGGCTTCAACCAGCCTGGCGCCAAGCCGTCCCAGGGCATGATCGACTGGTTCTGGATGCAGGGCATGACGGCGGGCCACAAGAACGCCTATGACTGCATCAAGGCCTTCTCCGAAACCGACTTCACCGAAGACCTGAAGAAGTTCGACGTGCCGACCCTGGTGGTGCACGGCGACGCCGACCAGATCGTGCCGATCGAAGCCGCCGGCATCGCCTCGGCCAAGCTGGTCAAGGGCGCGAAGCTGCTGGTCTACCCAGGCGCGCCCCATGGCCTGACCGACACCCACAAGGATCAGCTCAACGCCGACCTGCTGGCGTTCATCGAGGCCTGAGTGGTTCGGCGACCTGCGCCTGATCCATAAAAAAACGCCGGGAGGTTTTGCCCCCCGGCGTTTTTTATTTTCACGATGATTCCAGTACCGAAGTTTGCTGGACTACGCCGCAGTCTGATACAGCAGGTTTGTCAATTGCTTGGACGAGTTCAACCTATGCCGGTGCTTTGCGAAACCTGACCTGACTGCCGACCGCCTGACGCCTATCCGGCCCTTGGAATCCTCTCAAAATCCCCATCGACTTTAAGTAAAGTCCCGCAGACGTTGGGGGGCGACATTGCTAATGTCCTGCCAGCCATTTGCTCCGGGTCATTGAAAGGCCCGCTGTCTCGCTTAAGGAAAAGCTAAATGTTTGCGCCCGCCAACACCGCGCACTTCACGCTGTCGATCCCAGCCGTCCGCCATGACTTCAAGGTACTGGCTTTCGACGGCACCGAAGCCCTCAGCGCTCTCTATGGGATCCGCGTCGAGCTGGTCAGCGAGAACCCTGACGTCGACCTGGAGAGCCTGCTCAATCAGCCGGCCTTCCTTCGGTTCGGGCTGAACGGCGAAGGCCTTCATGGGCATATCGAAGACCTGTACGTGGGCGAGGCAGGCAAGCGCCTGACGCGCTATCACCTGACCCTGGTGCCGGTGCTGCACTACCTGCAATTCAGCTGCAACCAGCGGATCTTCCAGCACCTGACAGTGCCGCAAATCATCGCCCAGGTGCTGGGTGGCCACGGCATCCAGGCCGACGTCTACACCTTCAATGTCAGCACCAGTCCGGAGCGCGAATACTGCACCCAGTACGGGGAAAGCGATTTCGATTTTGTCCAGAGGCTGTGCGCCGAGGACGGCATCGCCTGGCACCACCAGCACTCGGCGGAGGGCCATCGGCTGGTGTTCACCGATGACCAGACCTGTTTCCCCCTGTTGGGGGATACACCCTATCAGCAGGACACCGGCACGGTAGCGGACCATCCGGTGGTCAGCCGGTTCTCCCAGCGCTTCAGCACTCGTACCAGCACCGTGACGCGTCGCGATTACGATCTGAAACGTCCGAGTCTGCTGCTCGAAAGCCAGTTCACCGCGGACTTCCAGCCGGTGCTTGAGGACTACAGTTACCCTGTACCTATCACCACGCTGGAGCGCGGCAGAGTGTTGGCCAGGCAGGCCCTGGAGCGGCACCGTGTCGATTACCAGTTGGCCGAAGGCCAAAGCGATCAGCCGACGCTGCGCAGCGGACACTTTTTCAACCTGACCGAACACCCGCGCAACAGCTGCAACGACTTGTGGTTGTTGCTGAGCGTCACGCATTGCGGCCGACAACCGCAGTCACTCGAAGAGTCCGTCACCAGCGACACCCAGCCCGAAGACGGCTTCACCCAGGGCTATCGCAACAGCTTCACCGCGATTCCGTGGGACGTGTTCTTCCGTCCGCCGCTGCTGACCCGCCGGCCCTTGCTGGGCTGCCAGACCGCCTGGGTCACCGGCCCGACCGGCGAGGAAATCTTCTGCGATGAGTTTGGCAGGGTGAAGGTCGAACTCCATTGGGACCGACGGGAGCTGGGCAGCGACAAAAGCAGCTGCTGGTTGCGGGTTTCTTCAAGTTGGGCGGGGGAGAACTTTGGTGCAGTGACTATCCCGCGAATCGGCATGGAAGTGGTGGTGAGCTTCCTCGAAGGCAACCCGGACAATCCTTTAATTACGGGCGTTGTGTCGAACAAGACCACACCCGTGCCTTACGCGTTACCGGCGAACAAAAGCAAGACCGTGTTACGCAGTCGCAGCACGCCGGACAGTGGCGGCTACAACGAACTGTCGATCGAGGACCGTGCCGGGCAGGAAAAAAACTACCTGCGCGCGCAACGTGATATCGAGCAGCTGATCCTCAACGACAGCGACACCCAAATCGGCAACGACCGGCGCGAACAGATCACCCGGGACAGCCATAGCCTGATCGGCAACGACCGCTTTGATCAGGTGGACAGCAACAGCTCCAGCCTGGTCAAGGGTGACGAACTGCACACTACCCAAGGCGTACGGAACACGCAGATCGGCGGCAATGAACTGCTCTCCATCTCGGGCAATGGCAGCATCACCATAGGCGGAACCTGGGTCGTGCAAGCGGGGCCCCAGGCCCGCGTCACCGCCACCCATGTGGTGGTTGATGCGAGTACAAGCCTGACGCTTAAAGCAGGCGGCCAGCACATCGTCATTACCCCTGGGGGGATCTTCAGCAGCGTGCCGATCGTTCAGGGCGGAGCCCCGGTGGCAGGGATTGCGCCGCAACAGACCCTACAGGCACTGGCCGAGGAGCCGCAGACCAGCGTTGCCAATTCGTTGGCGTTCGTTGCCGCCGCCAGGCAACGCGCTGCGGACCTCTGCCCACTCTGCGAAGCCTGCCGCGACGGACAGTGCGCTATTGGAGAGGTTGCATGAGTACGCCCGAACAATGGATGCGCGTCCAGGGTGAGCTCGGCCAGCGCCTCTACCTGATACTGGATTCCGTTGGTCAGCTGGATGAGCGCAATGCGCTGCTCAACGAGAGGGACGACGACCAGTACAGCAATCTGTACAGCGGTACGCCCGCCAGCGCGCTGGCAGCAATAGGCCCATACCTTTTTCAGCTCGATACGCTGGATCATCCAGCGATCCAGGTCTTGCTCAAAACGCCGGAGCGTCATTGGGGCTGGCTGGCCAGCAGCGCAAGCGGCGATCTGGATCAACTGGCCCGCCATTGGCGCGCCCGCCTGGTAACGGGGGAGCGGCCGAACCAGGCCCTCTATCGTTTTCATGACAATCGTGTCCTGGGGCGAGCCTTGGCACACCTGCGCCCCGAACAACGCAGCGAATTCCTCGGGCCGATAGCCAGCGTGTGTTACTGGCAGGATGGGCAATGGGCGGCCGCCTACAATCCCGCCCCGGGCGAATACCCGGTACCACCCGCCCCGGCGTGGCTCGCTGTCCCGCCGACCGCGGACACGACGGCAGGCATACGAATCGATAACGCCCGGCGCTACCTGATGGTTGAGCAGATGGAGCGGCTGGCCGAACTTGCCAGGCAACAGGATGCGGACACCTGGCTACAGGCTCAGTTAGAGTTGGCCCGCGCGTGGGGCTGGCAGGCGCCTGAGCAAGTCCGGTTCCTGCTCGTTCAACGTTTGCAAGCACCGCGGGAAGCAGTGCCTAAGTCCTGGTTACCTCAACTCGACGAAACACCCCTGACGCATTTTCAGCGTGTGTATCAGCAAGTGCAGTTTTGGCAAGGAGATGCCGCCGTATGAACCGAACCCTTCAACGCCTGATTCTTGTCAGCAGCCTGGCGCTGGTACAGGGCTGCGCCGCCCTGGGCAAGTCCAGCAGCTTCACCCTCACGGCTGACTTGCCACCGGACTTCGCCTATGTCGCGTCGGTGTATTACGTGCCCGCCAAAGGGCAAACCTGCACCGTGCCGACGGCAGACAATCGGGTGCCGCAGTTCAACCGCGAGTGGCGCACCGAATACAAGCCGGATGCGCAAATCGAGATACGTCGGACTCGCAAGGGGTGCGAGCTGGTGGTCGATCACGTCGAGCTGGAAATCAACGCAACCTATGGTAAGGACTGGGGCGACTTGGGGCGCGAGTATGCCCGGGTTTCGGTGCGCGAAGAATTGCCGGAAGCGTTTAAAGGTACGTTCGACGCCGCCGGGGAAAGTGAGTTTTCCGGTCAGTGTCAATGGCTGTTTCGTACGTCTGGAGGACTGCGCCGTCTCGTGAAAATCCTCGACTGCAAAAAGACCGATGCATCCGGCGAACTGCTGAAAACCCGACCTTTCGCAGCCTATACCCTCGACGAGCTGCCGGGTAAAACCGTGAAGATGAAAGTCAAGCTGGCCGATGAGGAGAGGCCGTATATGAAGGACACCTGGGTCAAGGTGCCCGGTGGTTGGAAGCGTTGCATGGGCAAAGGATTCGAAGACCAATATGCATTCTGCTACGGCAACTACAAAGACTTCAGTACCTTCAGAATGCCAGATGGCCGTAGCTGCACGATTTACCCCGGCTGCACCGAAGACAAGGAGGTGACTCCATGAGCCTTGAGCCGATGGAAGAATGGGAGCGGCCTTTCTTCGATACGCGCATGCATGCTTGTCCGATGCAGACACATTCGAGCAGTTTTCAGGAGGCTGTGAAACGAACCCTGCAAAGTCTGGTGCTTGGCAGTTGTCTGGCACTGACGCAGGGCTGCGCCGCCAAGTCCAACAGCTTCACCTTTACGGCCGACCTGCCTCCAGACTTCGCCTATGTCGCGTCGGTGTATTACGTGCCCGCCAAAGGGCAAACCTGCACCGTGCCGACGGCAGATAATCTGGCGCCGCAGTTCAACCGTGAGTGGCGCACCGAATACAAGCCGGATGCGCAAATCGAGATACGTCGAACTCGCAAGGGTTGCGAACTGGTGATCGATTACGTCGAGCTGGAAATCAATGCGACCTATGGGCCGGACCGGAGTGACTTTGGGCGTGAGTATGCCCAGGTTTCGGTGCGCACAGAACTGCCAGAAGCGGTTAAAGGTACGTTCAACGCCGCTGGGGAAAGTGAGTTTTCCGGTCAGTGCCAGTGGCTATTCCGCACGATTGGCCCCAATCGCTATATCACCAAGATTCTCGACTGCAAAAAAACGGATGCATCCGGCGAGCGATTGAAGAGCCGCCCCTTTGCGGCCTATACCCTCGACGAACTGCCGGGTAAAACCGTGAAGATGAAGATCAAGCTGGCCGACGAGGAGAGGCCGTACATGAAGGACACCTGGGTCAAGGTGCCCGGTGGCTGGAAACGCTGCATGGGCGAAAGTTTCGAAGATCAAGATGCGTTTTGCTTTGGCAACTACAAGGATTTCAGTACCTTCAGAATGCCCGGCGGCCGCATCTGCACCATCTATCCGGGCTGCACCGAAGACAAGGAGGTGACCCCATGAGCCTTGAGCCGATGGAAGAATGGGAGCGGCCTTTCTTCGATACGCGTATGCATGCTTGTCCGATGCAGACACACTCAACCAGTTTTCAGTTGGTGGATGAAACGGGCGACGGTACACCCTATGCCGGTTTGGCGTATGAGGCCACCGACTATGAAGGCGCCATCTACTTGGGGATCCTGGACGAAACAGGATCAGGAAAGGTCAATCGACACTATTGTGGGCCGGTGGTGCTCAAGGTTGATCAAGCCTATCAGGGAAGTGATAAGACATATGTACGTAAAGTCGGAAGAGAGCACTACCCGCTACCTATCACCGAACTGCAAGTCCGTGCCGAAAAGACCCGTTTCTTGAACCCAAGCGGCGCCCGCACTCACTCCAACCCCGCGCAAGGCCAAGCCGGTTTCTTCTGCCAGGTCGAGGTGAGCGAATTGGTGGCGCATCGTGCCCACCTACCGCCGCTGGCACCGCGCAATTTTCCGCCCCAGCACCATGTGCACTCGCTGATGCGCCGGCCCTCAGAAGCGGCCGCCATGGCGGAATTGGGATTTGGCCCCACGCCTCCTAAGGTGCAGGGCATTGCGCTATTACCGAACAAACACCATGTGCTGGAGGTGCGTCCGCTGCGGGCACTGAGTCCGGTCCTGTCCACGGGCGAAGAATTCTGCTCACTCAACCTGTACCAGTTGGCACTGATGGCAACCCTGAGCTACAGCCCGTTTGGTCAGGTCCCTGCTACACAGCCGGTGGTGAGCGATAGCGTGAGCTTCCCGACGCAACCTAGCGTCGGGAACTGGTTTGGCGATGCCTTGGCCAAGTCTGATGAGATTTGGCAAGTGGACGCGCAACAGGCGGGCGGGAAGACCTATTACCCCTTGTATGCCGATGTAGCGTATTCCAAACGTCTAGAGATCGTACCTTTCGACCCAGAGTTGTACCCGGATGTGAACAGCCCCGACCTGGGGGTGAGACAGGAGCATCCCGACAGGCTTCACTACTTTGACGATGCGAAAAAAGACAATCGCACCGATTCTCAGGCGTTCATCACCCATAACGATGAACTGATTTTACTAGCGGTACGGGGTACAGCCGGCGGCGCTGATGTGCTGCGCGATTTGGATGCTGCACAAGTGCCCTTCGAGAAGACCAACGGCAAGGTGCACAACGGCTTTTATGGCTCTGCCAAAGTGGTCCATGAATTCGTCACCACTTACTTGGACAAATTCTACAGTGGGCAAAAGCTGGTGATCACCGGCCACAGCCTGGGCGGTGCGGTGGCCCTGTTGGTCGCTGAAATGCTGCGGAGCAACCAAAAATATGCTGCAAATATTGTGCTCAACACCTACGGCAGCCCACGCGTAGGCGACAAGACCTTCGTGGAAAACGCCAAGGCTTTGGTGCACCACCGCATAGTCAACCAGAACGACCCGGTGCCCAGTGTCCCGGCGACCTGGATGAACACGTCCTGGCGTATGTCGGGGATGGGCGCTGTGCTTACGTTCTTCAATCCCGCCATCGGAGGGGCGGTCCTGCTCCTCAGTCCCGTCAACATTGCCGGCGAACCCTATACGCACCACGGCACATTGCGCCATTTCATGCCAGTGTCGTTCGCCGATGGCCACAAGTCCGCAATCCTTTGGACGCCCGGGTGTAAAACGATTACCGAGCGGGGTGGTGCGGCGGTCTGCGCCAAGGCGCTGGATGCCAAGAATGGTTTGCCAAAGCGAGGGGGGCTGCTGCAACAAATGATGGATAACGCCCACCACAAGATGGTCGTCAGCTACATCCCGCATTGCTGGGCCTCCTTGCGCCGTGCGCAAGAGGCTCTGCAGGAGGGGCGCACCCTGGTGACTTCGACTGAGTATGATCGGGTCCATGAAGCGCTACAGGACTTCGAGACTCAATTGAGAGAAAAGGAGGCGGCGGCACGCGGTTCTGTCAGGGAACGCCAGATCGTAGGTCCGCTGCGCGCTGAAATCGGCAGGTTGCAAGAGACCGCCGCGCGACTGAAAGACCTGAGCGAAGAACGTGTCACCAAGGCGAAGGTATACGGACGGGTTGCAGAGCAACCCGAGGTATTGGCGATGAGTCTGGACCGCTGGCTAGCGCACCCCTTCAATCGCACGCAGGAACAACTCGCGATGGCGCCGCCAGATGCCGACAGCAACGATCGTGCGATTGCTGCTTTGGTCGGCGGCCACGTCCCGGGCACCACCTTCAATCTGGACATCGATGCGATAGGGTAGAACGGAGCAACAAGGGGGGCTTCCCAATTGCCCTCCTGCCGGTCTCGCGCTCAATGAACCGCAGCAGCCTTGGCTATCTCCGTGCGGCTTGCCAGATTCAAGCCCGTGATACGACAAGGTTCGAACCGCGGCCTTATGCGCTCGCCTGGTCGAGGCAGGGGCGGGCGCCCAGGACCCGACACCGCCAGGCAAACGGATTGATGCCTTCGCTGTGGGTGAAGATGTGGCAGAAGTGTGCCTGGTCGCAGAAGCCGCATTCCAGGCTGATCTGCGTCAGGGTCAGGTCGGTGTTGCGGATCAGTTGCTTGGCCCGGGCGATGCGCTGGCAGCGAATCCACTCCTGGGGCGACAGGCCGGTGCTGCACTTGAAGGCGCGGGAGAAATGGCTGCGGGACAGGGCGCAGGCGCGGGCGAGTTCGGTGACTTCCAGGGTGTCGCTCAGGCCGTCGAGGATCATTTGCTTGACCAGGCTTTCGCGCCAGGGAGAAAGGCCGCCAGGGGTGGTTTTTCGAGGTTGCGGGACGGACGCCCTGACGGCGTTGTGCTGAGCGTGGGCCATGACGAAATTCCGTGTCGGTGGGCATGCGCCGGCGCACCGTAGGGTGAGTCGGGCGCTTCCCGATTTAGAAAACAGGTCTGCGCAGAGGGCTCCATTCTTGGTGGCAGGGCGGGGGGCTTGCGAGTTAAACGTTGTTAATTCCGCTCAGCCGCAGGTTGCGTATCCGCGGCAACTGAGCACATGGCTGCAATTTTCGCGGTGCGCTGGCGGTGCATGATCGACCGGGTGCGGCTGGCTCGGGAGTGGCCGTTTTTCTGACTCGATCGAAAAGGTGAAGGCATGACGCATTCTCTGCTGTGCACGCTACGCGGAGCAGCCCTGGCATTGGCCCTGACATCGCTTGGCGCCCAGGCGCAGGCGCCGGTCCAGGGCACCCAGGTACCCGGTTACTACCGCCTGGCGGTGGGCGATTACGAGGTGACGGCGCTGTTCGATGGCTACAACGACCTGTCGCCGAAGCTGCTCCAGGGCATGACCCAGGGCCAGATCCGCGCCTTGCTGGCCCGTCGCTCGATCGAGACCCCGGGGGTACAGACCGCCTTCAACGCCTTTTTGGTCAATACCGGCAAGCAACTGATCCTGGTGGACACCGGCGCCGGCCAGTGCATCGGTGCCACCGCCGGCATGCTCACGGCGAATATGCAGGCCGCCGGTTATCGCCCGGAGCAGGTCGACGCCATCCTGCTCACCCACCTGCACCTGGACCATGTGTGCGGGCTGGTGGATGGCCAGCAGCAACCGCTGTTCGCCAACGCCACGGTCTACGCCGCCCAGGCCGAAGCCGATTACTGGCTCGATCCGCAGGCGCTGGCCAAGGCGCCCGCCGGTGCCCGGGAGTTCTTCAAGATCGCCCAGGACTCCACCGCCCCGTACCGCGCCGCCGGACGCTTCAAGACCTTCGCCAGCGGCCAGTCGCCGGTGCCGGGCGTCGAGGCCCGGCTGGAGGCCGGGCATACCCCGGGCAGCACCACCTACCGCTTTACCTCCCAGGGCCAGAGCATCCTGTTCATGGGCGACCTGGTGCATAACCTGGCGGTGCAGTTCGAGCATCCGGAAGTGTCGATCCGTTTCGATGTCGACAACCAGCAGGCGATCAAGGCCCGGGCCAGGGTCTTCAGCGAGGCGGCCAGCGACAAGACCTGGGTGACCGCGGCGCACCTGCCATTCCCGGGCGTGGGCCATATCGCCGCGGTGGACGGGCATTTCCAGTGGGTGCCGGCCGAGTACGGGCCCTACCAGCGGGCGGCCAGGGTGCCGATGATCGAGTGACGTGCGCTGGCTGAACACACAAGGGGACCGTACCGATGAACCGTAACGATCTGCGCCGCATCGACATGAACCTGCTGGTGATTTTCGAAGCCCTGATGTTCGAAAAGAACCTGACCCGGGTCGCCGAAAAACTGTTCATGGGCCAGCCCGCGGTGAGTGCCGCGCTGGGCCGCCTGCGCGACCTGTTCGACGATCCGCTGCTGTTGCGCAACGGTCGCGGCATGGAGCCGACGGCCCGGGCGCTGGTGATCCTCAAGGAGCTGCAACCGGCGATGGACGCGATCTCGGGCGCGGTCAGCCGGGCCAAGGAGTTCGACCCGGCGACCAGCTGCGACCTGTTTCGCATCGGCCTCTCGGACGATGCCGAGTTCGGTCTGTTTCCGCCGCTGTTGAGCCAGTTACGCGAGGAGGCCCCGGGCATAGTCGTGGTGGTGCGCCGGGCCAACTACCTGTTGATGCCGGCCTTGCTGGCCTCCGGGGAGATCTCGGTCGGGGTCAGCTACACCACCGAATTGCCGGCCAATGCCAAGCGCAAGAAGCTGCGGGACATCGGTTGCAAGGTGCTGCGCGGCGACAACCGGCCCGAACCCTTGACCCTCGATGAATACTGCCGGCGGCCCCACGCCATGGTGTCGTTCTCTGGCGACCTGAGCGGCAATATCGACCTCGACCTGGCCAAGGTCGGGCGCACCCGCCGCGTGGTCCTGGGCGTGCCGCAGTTCAGTGGTCTGCGGGCCTTGCTCGCCGGCACCGAGATGATCGCCACCGTGCCCGACTACGCGGCCTGTGCCCTGGTCGAAGGCTGCGCCCTGCGCGCCGAGGACCCGCCGTTCGCCATCGAGGCGGCGCAGCTGTCCATGGCCTGGAGCGGGGTGCATGACAACGATCCGGCCGAGCGCTGGTTGCGCTCGCGGATCGCCCAGTTCATGTCCGAGCCCTTGAAGATCCACGCGGCCTAGGCGCGGGCGGTCGATCCGGACCCTGCGGCAAGAGAGCACATACATTCAATTTTTCCCGACCGCGCAGCGGCACCATGCAATCTCGGCGGCGATGCCGGGGATCTTTCAAATTGTGCGAGTGCGCCAATGAACGCTTCACCATGGGATGAACGAGCCCGGGATCTCGGGCTGTTGTTTTTGCGGGTCAGCGCCGGGTTGTTTCTGCTGTGGGTGCACGGCCTGCCGAAACTGCTCGACTACAGCGCGGAACTGCAACGTATCGAAGACCCGTTCCGGCTGGGCGCCAACCTGACGCTGATGCTGGCGATCTTCGCCGAGGTGCTGTGCCCGTTGCTGATTGTCGCCGGGGTGGCGGTACGCCTGGCGTGCCTGCCGATCCTCGCGGTACTGCTGGTGGCACTGCTGGTGGTGCACCCGCAATGGAGCCTGGCCGAAGGCCAGTTCGCCTGGCTGCTGTTGATCCTGTTCAGCAGCATTCTTATCGCCGGCCCGGGACGGCTGGCGCTCAATGATCGTTTCGCCGGAGCCTTGCGTTATGTCTGATTCCAATCGCCTCGAAGCCACTGCGCGGCCGGACTCCGATGAGGTCGTGACGCTGATCGTCAAGCACCGGGTCAAGGCTGGCCTGGAAGCGCCCTATGAAGCCTGGTTGCGGCGCATTGTCGGGGTTGCCGGGCAGTACGAGGGGCACCTGGGCGTGGACGTGATTCGCGGCAAGAGCGGCGGCCTCGACCTGTTCACCTGCGTGCTGCGCTTTTGCTCCACCGAGGCGATGCAGCGCTGGCTCGACTCGCCGCAACGCCGGACGCTGGTGGACGAAGCCGCGCCGATGCTGGCCGACGGTGACCAGACCGAAGTCCATCCGGTCCATGAATTCTGGTTTTCCACCCAGACCGACACCGCTTCGCCACCGCCACGGTGGAAGCAGGCGCTGTTGACTATGCTGGTAATTCTGCCGCACACCCTGCTGGTGCCGCTGATCTGGGGGCCTGTGCTGCAACTCAACACTTGGCTTGGCAACTATGTGGTCGCGACTTTTCTGATCACCCTGACCATCGTGCTGTCGGTGGTCTATCTGTTCATGCCCTTGGCGACCCGGCTGTTCGCCCCCTGGTTGCAAGCCTCTGTCGCCGACCGACACCTGGAGCCTGGCCATGGCCAATAACGATGACCCGACCGATCCGCTGCGCCGTCACTTGCTCGCAGCCGGGTCCTTGCTCAGCGCCGCGGCGGCTTTCTGGCCGCGCCTGTCCCTTGCCTCTTCCCATTCAGAAGGACATCCGATGAACGCCGATCTGATTCTGTTCAATGGTCAATTCCACACCGTCGACCGCGAGAAGCCCCGCGCCAGCGCGGTTGCCATCAGCCAGGGGCGCTTCGTCGCCGTGGGCACCGATGCCGAGGCCATGGCCCTGCGCGGCAGCGCCACCCAGGTCATCGACCTCAAGGGCCGCACGGTGATCCCCGGCCTCAACGACTCGCACCTGCACCTGATCCGCGGCGGCCTGAACTACAACCTGGAGCTGCGCTGGGAAGGCGTGCCGTCGCTGGCCGACGCCCTGCGCATGCTCAAGGACCAGGCCGACCGCACGCCAACCCCGCAGTGGGTGCGGGTGGTGGGCGGCTGGAACGAATTCCAGTTCGCCGAAAAACGCATGCCGACCCTGGAAGAACTCAACCAGGCGGCGCCGGACACCCCGGTGTTCGTCCTGCACCTGTACGACCGCGCCTTGCTCAACCGCGCGGCCCTGCGCGTTGCCGGCTACACCCGCAACACGCCGAACCCGCCGGGCGGCGAGATCGTGCGCGACAGCAACGGCGAGCCCACCGGCATGCTGGTGGCCCGGCCCAACGCGATGATCCTTTATTCGACCCTGGCCAAGGGGCCGAAGCTGCCGCTGGAATACCAGGTCAACTCGACCCGCCAGTTCATGCGCGAACTCAATCGCCTGGGCCTGACCAGCGCCATCGACGCCGGCGGCGGTTTCCAGAACTACCCGGACGACTACGCGGTGATCGAGCAACTGGCCCGGGAGCAGCAGTTGACGGTGCGCATTGCCTACAACCTGTTCACCCAGAAGCCCAAGGAAGAACTCACCGACTTCAAGAACTGGACCGGCAGCGTCAAGCTGCACCAGGGCGACGACTTCCTGCGCCATAACGGCGCCGGGGAAATGCTGGTGTTCTCCGCCGCCGACTTCGAGGACTTCCTCGAACCGCGCCCGGACCTGCCACAGACCATGGAACAGGAGCTGGAGCCGGTGGTACGGCATCTGGTGGAACAGCGCTGGCCGTTCCGCCTGCACGCCACCTACGACGAATCGATCTCGCGCATGCTCGACGTGTTCGAGAAGGTCAACCGCGACATTCCATTCAATGGCCTGCCGTGGTTCTTCGACCACGCCGAAACCATCACGCCGAAAAACATCGAGCGGGTGAGGGCGCTGGGTGGCGGCATCGCGATCCAGGACCGCATGGCGTTCCAGGGCGAATACTTCGTCGATCGCTACGGCGCCAAGGCCGCCGAACAGACCCCGCCGATCAAGCGCATGCTGGCCGAAGGCG
>NZ_OBDX01000014.1:0-178398 GCF_900215185.1 Pseudomonas sp. LAMO17WK12:I10
GTCCTTGATCTCCTGATCCAGTTGTTGAATCTGGCGATAGAGACGCATCAGCAAATGCTTGAAGCTCAATGGAACCGGGTGTTGCGGGTCGTCGAGCAACGTCGGCACACGGTGCAGCGCAGCGGCACCAGTAGGCAGGCTGATCCCGAACTCCAGCAGAAAGCCATGAATCTGATTGATCACCGCGGTGCGATGGCCAATCAAGGATTCGCGGACACGATGCAGAGCTGAAAGCGTTTGCTGCTCTGCGGTTTTGATCGAGCAGAAGCGCATCGCGGGGCGGCTCGCCGCCTCGCAAATCGCTTCGGCATCAATGAAGTCGTTTTTGTTGCCTTTGACGAACGGCTTGACGTACTGCGGGGCGATCAGCTTCACGTCGTGGCCCTGAACACCGATCTGTCGAGCCAGCCAGTGGGCACCACCGCATGACTCCATCACCACCGTGCAGGCGGGTAACTGGGCCAATGTGCTGAGCAACTGGCCACGGTTGGTTTTCTTGCGCAATACCTGATGACCTTGAGCATCCTGGTCATGCAGGTGGAAACTGTGTTTGCCAATATCGATACCGAGAAGCGTCATCGTGCTCATGAGAGATCCTCCGCCGAAAACGAGAAAAGCCCTGCAAGCGTAAACCTGCAGGGCTTCTCGGTCAGGCTGACCATCTCATTAAGCCCCGAACGTGTCGGGGCTTTTCACGGCAGGATTGCTCGTGCCGTTACTGGAACAGCGACTCGCTGGAGAGGCCGTTCTTCTCGAGGATCTCACGCAGACGCTTGAGACCTTCGACCTGGATCTGGCGTACCCGCTCTCGGGTAAGCCCGATCTCCAGGCCCACATCTTCCAGGGTGCTGCTCTCGTGACCGCGCAAGCCGAAGCGGCGAACCACCACTTCACGCTGCTTGTCGGTCAATTCGGAAAGCCACTGATCGATGCTTTGCGACAGGTCGTCATCCTGCAGCAGCTCGCACGGATCGGTAGGACGATCGTCGGTGAGGGTGTCCAGCAGGGTTTTATCCGAATCCGGACCCAGCGAGACGTCGACTGAAGAAACCCGCTCGTTCAAGCCCAGCATGCGCTTGACCTCACCTACCGGTTTCTCCAGCAGGTTGGCGATTTCTTCAGGGGAGGGTTCATGGTCGAGTTTCTGTGTCAGCTCCCGTGCTGCCCGCAGGTAGACGTTGAGCTCTTTGACCACATGAATCGGCAGCCGGATAGTCCGGGTCTGGTTCATGATTGCCCGTTCGATGGTTTGACGGATCCACCAGGTGGCATAGGTCGAGAAGCGGAAACCGCGCTCCGGATCGAACTTCTCCACCGCCCGGATCAGACCGAGGTTGCCCTCTTCGATCAGGTCCAGCAGCGAAAGCCCACGATTGACATAACGCCGGGCGATTTTCACCACCAGACGCAGGTTGCTTTCAATCATGCGCTTGCGCCCGGCCGGATCGCCACTTTGCGACAAACGCGCAAAATGAACTTCTTCTTCCGGAGAGAGCAATGGGGAAAAGCCGATTTCATTGAGATACAGCTGCGTCGCGTCGAGCGCTCGCGTGTAATCAATGTACTTGTGTTGTTTCAATGAAGCGGAGTGTTTGGATTTGGCACGAACTGAAGGTACAGCAGATCCCTCATTCGACATCGAATCAGTGGCGATATCCGTCTCCATAAGGAGAACTTCATCGTCGATGTCAAACTCCGGCACTTCTTTACTGAGAGCCATTGTTATAGTCCTTTGGTGAGTTCGACCTCAGGCTCAAGCGACGCCTTTATCCTTGGCAACGCTGGAACCTGTTCCCTCTACGTGACGGAACAGGCTTGGTAACGGATCAACGACGTGGCAGGAATTGCAGCGGATCTACAGGTTTACCTTGTCGGCGAATCTCAAAGTGCAGTTTCACCCGGTCTGTACCAGTTGATCCCATTTCGGCAATTGTCTGTCCGACTTTGACCTGCTGCCCCTCCCGAACCAACAGCCTACGGCTGTGGCCGTAAGCACTGACGTAGGTATCGCTGTGTTTGATGATGACGAGTTCGCCGTAGCCCCTTAAGCCACTCCCGGCGTAAACCACCGTCCCATCAGACGCAGCTAAAACAGGCTGTCCCAAATCCCCGGCGATATCAATGCCTTTATTCAAACTACCGTTTGAAGAGAATTTTCCAATCAGAATACCGTTCGCAGGCCAGCCCCAGCCCTTTGGCGCGGGGCCTGCAGGCGGTAATGGAGCCGGCGCGGGCTGGCTCGCAATCGTTGGCGCGGCCCCTGCCGGACGACGAATTACCGTGGTTTTACTTGAAGAAGATGCACTGGAAGCCGACTTTGTAACCACGGCTGTCGGGGCCGAACCCGAGCGGCCGTCGAAGCGGATGGTCTGCCCCGGGTGAATGGTGTACGGCTCGGCAATATTGTTGCGCGCGGCCAGGGCCTTGTAGTCCCAGCCATAACGGAAGGCGATGGAGAACAGGGTATCGCCGCGACGAACCGTGTATTGCCCCGTGGTCACCGTCGGACGCTGCGGTACCGCGCTGGTGCGATCGACGACCCGGGCGCTGCTCGACTTATTGCTCGAACAGCCGACCAACAGAGAACTCAAGACAAGGCCAATCACCAGTCGCTGAAAGCTTGTTGTACCCATACGCTGCGCAATGACTGTGAGACTCACCCGCCGCTCCCTTTGTGGTGGTTGAAGATAAATAGTGCCTGGCTCAGGCATGAAATGTCGCAAGTATAACCGGCCGCCCACGCTTTATTCCCGGCAAAGCGAAATCGGCAGGCATCAGCATATCGATCCGGGTTCAAGGTTACTTAACCGATTGATCAAGCTGTAAGACCAAGCCGATCAAACAGAATTCACCCGTTCCAAACAAATGCTCAGGCCAATGGCCCGTTGAGCAAGGGAACGAAGCGAACCGAGCCGAGAACCTGCCGTGAAAACCCCTGCTCCTCACGAATGACCAGCATCAGTTGCTGCACTTCGCCGGCACCGACTGGAATCACCATCCGGCCACCGGGCGCCAATTGGTCCAGCAGGGCCTGGGGGATGTCGGTGGCGACCGCCGTCACGATAATCCCGTTGTACGGCGCCAACGCCGGCCAGCCTTCCCAGCCGTCGCCCCAGCGGAATACCACGTTGCGCAGGTTCAGCTCGACCAGACGCTCCTTGGCCCGATCCTGCAACACCTTGATGCGCTCGACCGAGAACACCCGCTCCACCAATTGCGACAATACCGCCGTCTGGTAACCCGACCCGGTGCCGATCTCCAGCACCTTGTCCAACGGGCCAGCCGCCAGCAACAACTCGCTCATGCGCGCCACCATATAAGGCTGCGAGATCGTCTGGTTGTGCCCGATCGGCAGGGCCGTGTCTTCATAGGCGCGATGCGCCAGGGCCTCGTCGACGAACAGATGCCGCGGCGTACGCCGAATGACTTCCAGTACCTGGGCGTTGGACAGGCCTTCATCGTAAAGACGCTGGATCAGGCGTTCGCGGGTACGCTGGGAAGTCATCCCGATACCGCGACGCAACAAATCGTCCTGCTCGCGAGCCATCAGCGCAGCCCCTCCAGCCAGCCATCAAGACTTCTGAAAGCATCATTGAAGGTGCGATCGAGCTGCAACGGCGTGATCGACACATAGCCCTGCATGATGGCGTGGAAGTCCGTACCCGGTCCGCCGTCCTCGGCGTCCCCCGCCGCGGCGATCCAATAACCGGCCTTGCCGCGCGGGTCGACCGTCTTCATCGGCGCCGCCGCACGGGCGCGATGGCCCAGGCGAGTCAACTGAATGCCACGAATGTGATCGATGGGCAGATTGGGAATGTTCACGTTCAGCACGGTACGTGGTGGCAGATCCAGCTGCCCGTGGGCCTCGACCAGTTTGCGGGCGAAATAGGCAGCCGTCGGCAGGTTATCCACCTGACGCGAGACGAACGAAAAGGCAAACGCCGGCAGGTTCAGGAAACGCCCTTCCAGGGCTGCGGCGACGGTGCCGGAATACAGCACGTCGTCACCCAGGTTCGCCCCGAGGTTGATTCCGGACACGACCATGTCCGGATCGCGTTCCAGCAGCCCGTTGAGGCCCAGGTGCACGCAATCGGTGGGGGTGCCATTGATACTGATGAAACCGTTACTCAAGGTGTGCGGGTGCAACGGCCGGTCCAGCGTCAGCGAGCTGCTGGCGCCGCTTTTGTCCTGGTCCGGGGCGATCACCACGCACTCGGCGTAATCCGCCAGCGCAGCATGAAGCGCGGCGAGACCGGGTGCTGTTACACCATCGTCGTTAGAAATCAGAATACGCATGGGCTGTCCGTCTGCCCCACCGGCACCAGATCGACGAGTTCACGCACCAATACGGTGGCGAAGCATCCGGCCGGCAGGACGAATTCCAGTTGCAGAATGTCAGGCTCGGGATAATGCCACGTCAACCCGCCAATGGGCAGCCGCAGGATGCGACGTTCGTGGCTCATTCCGGCTTTAATCAACCAATCGCGCAGATCCGCTTCGTCGGCGGCCACCTGCTGCTCCAGCAGTTGGGTCGCCCCGGCGGTAGGCGATTCGCCTTCTCCCCACTGCGGGCCGGTCGGGTGCAAGTCGAGGATGGCCAGGCGCGGATCGCTGCATTCGGCTTCGCCGGCCGGGAAAAAACTGCGGCTGTCGGTGAAGGCCAGCAGGTCGCCGACCTGTGCCCGTTGCCAACTGCCATCGGCCACGCGCGCCGCCAGCACCCGGTTGAACAGATAGCTGCGCGCGGTGGAAAGCAGCCGCGAACGTACATTGCGCTGCTCCGGCAAGGCCTTGCGGGCGGCCCAATCGCGGGCATCGACCAGATTACCGCCGTTATGGCCAAAACGCTGGGCGCCGAAATAATTGGGGATGCCGTGTTTGGCGATCGATTGCAGGCGCTCTTCAATCCCCGCCTTGTCTGCCTTCAATTCGGTCAGGCGCAGGGTAAAGCCGTTGGCCGCATGGGCGCCGCGTTGCAGCTTGCGCTTGTGGCGGGTCAGCTTGAGGATCTTCAGCGTGTCGTTTTCAGCCGCCGACAGGTCTGGATCCGCCTTGCCGGGCAACTGCACACTGAACCACTGCCGGGTCAGCGCCTGGCGATCCTTCAAGCCGGCATAGCTGACGGTGCGCAACGGCACACCCGCGGCCTTGGCAATCCGCCGTGCCGCCTCTTCGGTGTTCAAGCCGCGCTTTTCCACCCACAACCACAGGTGTTCGCCTTCGCCGGTGAGGGGAATGTCCAGGACTTCGTCGACCTGAAAGTCTTCGGCGGTGGCCTTCAGTACCGCGCTACCCAGGGCTTCGCCATAGGCCCGCGGGCCCAACAGTTGCAGTTCGTTCATGCGCGCAGCAACAAGGCAACGGAATGCACGGCGATGCCTTCTTCGCGCCCGACGAAGCCGAGCTTTTCGGTGGTGGTGGCCTTGACGTTCACTTGATCCAACTCGACTTGCAGATCCGCGGCAATCAGCGCGCGCATCGTTTCAATGTGGGGAGCCATCTTCGGCGCCTGGGCCACGATGGTGTTATCGACGTTGCCGACCTTCCAGCCCTTGGCATGGATCAGTGCGACGACATGACGCAACAGCGCACGGCTGTCGGCGCCCTTGAACTGCGGATCGGTGTCCGGGAAATGTTTGCCGATGTCGCCCAGTGCGGCAGCACCCAGCAGGGCATCGCTCAGAGCATGCAACAGCACGTCGCCGTCGGAGTGGGCGAGCAGCCCGAAGCTGTGTGCAATACGCACGCCGCCCAGAGTGATGAAATCGCCTTCAGCGAAACGGTGCACATCGTAGCCGTGGCCAATACGCATAAAAAAACGCCCTGATTGAGTCAGGGCGTGATTCTACCTGCTTTGGCGGACATTAGCCGCTCAGAGCGCGCGCATGATGATGCAGGTGGTCGCCGATGAAGCTGGCGATGAAGAAATAGCTGTGGTCGTAGCCGGGTTGCAGGCGCAACGTCAGCGGATGACCGGCGGCTTTCGCCGCTTGTTGCAGCACTTCGGGCTTGAGCTGATTGGCCAGGAAATCGTCACGATCGCCCTGGTCCACCAGCAACGGCAGCTTTTCGCTGGCTTCCTGGATCAGCACACTGGCATCCCATTCGCGCCAACGGGAGCGCTCTTCGCCCAGGTAACGGGAAAAGGCTTTCTGCCCCCATGGGCAATCCATCGGGTTGCTGATCGGCGCGAAGGCCGACACCGACTGGTAGCGCCCCGGATTGCGCAACGCGCAGACCAGAGCACCGTGGCCGCCCATGGAGTGCCCGCTGATGCCGCGCTTGTCCGAGGCCGGGAAATGCGCCTCGACCAATGCCGGCAGCTCCTGCACTACATAGTCATGCATGCGGTAATGCTCGGCCCAGGGCTGCTGGGTGGCATTCAGATAGAACCCGGCCCCCAGGCCGAAGTCCCAGGCGCCATCCGGGTCGCCCGGCACGCCAGGGCCACGCGGGCTGGTATCCGGCGCGACAATGATCAACCCCAGCTCGGCGGCCAGACGCTGGGCACCGGCCTTTTGCATAAAGTTCTCGTCGGTGCAGGTCAGGCCGGACAACCAGTACAGCACCGGCAGCTTGCCGCCCTGCTCCGCCTGCGGCGGCAGGTACACGGCGAACACCATGTCGCAGCCCAGCACCTCGGAATGATGCTTGTAGCGTTTGTGCCAGCCGCCGAAGCTTTTCTGGCAGGACAGGTTTTCCAGACTCATGGGCATTTCAGCCGCAGGCTTCAAGCTTCAAGCTGCAAGTTGGCGGTGATCGCTCTTGCAGCTTCCGGCTTGCAGCTTGCCACTGCTCCTTAGAAATGAATGACGGTACGGATGCTCTTGCCTTCATGCATCAGGTCGAAGGCCTTGTTGATGTCCTCCAGCCCCATGGTGTGGGTGATGAAGGTATCCAACGGGATTTCGCCGCTCTGGGCCATTTCCACATAGCTTGGCAACTCGGAGCGGCCACGCACGCCACCGAACGCCGAACCGCGCCAGACGCGTCCGGTGACCAGCTGGAACGGACGGGTAGAGATTTCCTGGCCGGCACCGGCCACGCCGATGATCACCGACTCGCCCCAGCCCTTGTGGCAGCATTCCAATGCGGCACGCATCAGCTGCACGTTGCCGATGCACTCGAAGGAGAAGTCCACGCCGCCGTCGGTCATATCGACGATGACCTCCTGGATCGGCCGGTCGAAGTCTTTCGGGTTCACGCAATCGGTGGCGCCCAGCTGCTTGGCGATCTCGAACTTGGCCGGGTTGATGTCGATGGCGATGATCCGGCCAGCCTTGGCTTTCACGGCGCCGATCACCGCCGACAGGCCGATGCCGCCCAGGCCGAAGATCGCCACGGTGTCGCCAGCCTTGACCTTGGCGGTATTGATCACCGCGCCGATCCCGGTGGTGACGCCGCAACCCAGCAGGCAGACCTTTTCCAGAGGCGCTTCTTTAGGGATCTTGGCCACCGAGATTTCCGGCAACACGGTGTACTCGGAAAAGGTCGAGGTGCCCATATAGTGGAAAATCGGCTGGCCTTTATAGGAGAAACGGGTGGTGCCGTCCGGCATCAGGCCCTTGCCCTGGGTGGCGCGGATCGCCTGGCACAGGTTGGTCTTGCCCGACAGGCAGAATTTGCACTTGCCGCATTCCGGGGTGTACAGCGGGATCACGTGATCGCCCACGGCCACCGAGGTCACGCCCTCGCCGATGGCCTCGACCACGGCGCCGCCTTCGTGACCGAGGATCGACGGGAAGATACCTTCCGGATCGGCCCCGGACAGGGTGTAGGCGTCGGTGTGGCACACGCCGGAAGCGACGACCCGCAACAACACCTCGCCAGCCTTGGGCATGGCGACATCGACCTCAACGATCTCAAGGGGTTTCTTGGCCTCGAAGGCAACGGCAGCGCGCGACTTGATCATCCTGGGTCTCCAGCGAATAAAAACGAGACAGGGAGTGTAAAACAGCGCCTGACGATGAATAATCCGGACAAAAGCAAAACATTATTGCTGTACAGGGATAATCATCATGAACGAGAACCGCTGGGAAGGCATCGACGAATTCGTCGCCGTGGCCGAGTGCAGCCAGTTCACTGCCGCCGCGGAGCGCCTCGGGGTGTCGTCTTCCCATATCAGCCGGCAGATCGTCCGCCTGGAAGAACGGCTGCAGACCCGCCTGCTGTATCGCAGTACCCGCCGAGTGACCCTGACCGAGGCCGGGCAAACTTTCTTGCAGCATTGCCAGCGTCTGCAGGACGGGCGCGAAGAGGCGTTGCGCGCCGTCGGCGACCTGACCAGCGAGCCCAAGGGCATGCTGCGCATGACCTGCGCAGTGGCTTACGGCGAGCGGTTTATCATACCGCTGGTCACCAGTTTCATGGGCCTTTATCCGCAACTGCGGGTGGATATCGAACTGAGCAACCGGCCCCTGGATCTGGTGCACGAAGGCCTGGACCTGGCCATCCGCCTCGGTCGCCTGCAGGACTCACGACTGGTGGCGACCCGCCTGGCGCCACGCCGCATGTACCTCTGCGCCTCGCCGTCCTACCTGGAACGCTACGGCCGCCCCCACAGCCTGTCGGAGTTGAGTCGGCACAACTGCCTGATCGGCAGCTCGGACATCTGGCAACTGGAGCAGGACGGCCGCGAGTTCTCCCAGCGGGTGCAAGGCAACTGGCGCTGCAACAGCGGGCAGGCCGTGCTGGATGCAGCGCTACAGGGGGTTGGCCTCTGCCAGCTGCCGGATTATTACGTGCTGGAACATTTGCATCAGGGCACCCTGATTTCCCTGCTCGAGGCGCATCAGCCGCCGAATACCGCGGTATGGGCGCTGTATCCGCAACAACGGCATCTGTCGCCCAAGGTGCGCAAGCTGGTGGACTATCTCAAGGAGGGGTTGGCCAAACGGCCGGAGTACAAGGATTGATCCGTAGCCGCTGCGGCTAGCTACAGGAAACAGATTGCGCTCAGCGGCGATTGGCCCAACGCTGGCGCAGCCACTCCAGGTCTTCCGGACGGGTCACCTTGAGGTTGTCCGAACGCCCTTCGATCAGGCGTGGCGCCTGGCCGGCCCATTCCATCGCCGACGCTTCATCGGTAATCGCCACATCCGCCACCAGGCTGTCGGCCAAGGCGCGATGCAAGGCGCCAAGACGGAACATCTGCGGCGTATAGGCTTGCCAGATCAGGCTGCGGTCCACGGTTTCCAGCACCCGTCCGTGCTTGTCGATCCGCTTCAGGGTGTCACGGGCCGGCACCGCGAGCAGGCCGCCCACCGGGTCATCCGTCAGTTCGCTCAGCAACTTGTCCAGGTCATCACGGGACAGGTTCGGCCGTGCGGCATCGTGAACCAGCACCCAGTCTTCATCCGCAGCGCCCTGGGCATGCAGATAGAGCAAGGCATTGAGGACCGATCCGGAACGCTCCGCGCCGCCTTCGACCCGCTGGATCCTTGGGTCGTGGGCACAGGCCAGGGTCGGCCAGTAAGGATCGTCCAGCGCCAGGCTGACCACCAGCCCCTTCAGGCAAGGATGGTCGAGGAAACAGCCGAGGCTGTGTTCGAGAATAGTGCGCCCGCCCAGTTGCAAGTATTGCTTGGGACGGTCCGCGGCCATGCGGGCACCGACGCCCGCGGCAGGAATCACGGCCCAGAAGGCCGGCAGCGACTGGATCATTGGGCCAACTGGTAGAGGGTTTCGCCCTCCTTGACCATGCCCAGTTCATGACGAGCCCGCTCTTCCACGGTCTCCATGCCTTTCTTCAATTCCATGACTTCCGCGTCGAGTACGCGATTGCGCTCCAGCAGGCGCTCGTTTTCAGCGCGCTGGTCGGCAATTTGCTGAGTCAGGTCGGTTACCTGCGCCAAGCTGCCATTCCCCACCCAAAGGCGGTACTGCAGGCCAGCCAGCAGCAAGAGCAAGACGAGGAACAACCAATTGGGACTGCGCATCGAATATCGGGTATCCAGTGAAAAAAGACAGCCATGCCAACAACTTCGAACCTACTGACAGCACGAAGCCTGGAAGAACCAGGCTTGTGCTCTTAAGGCATCAGATTAGTGGCAAAAATCTCGTTGATGCGATTTTTCTGACCCAATCCGGTGTCTTTGTACCATCTACCGCTTAACCGCGAAACTCGCTGCGGCCGTTGTACTTGGCTTTGCCATTCAATTGCTCTTCGATACGCAGCAATTGGTTGTACTTGGACACGCGGTCGGAACGGCACAGCGAACCGGTCTTGATCTGGCCAGCCGAGGTGCCCACGGCCAAGTCAGCAATGGTCGAATCTTCGGTTTCGCCGGAACGGTGCGAAATCACTGCGGTGTAACCGGCAGCCTTGGCCATCTGGATGGCTTCCAGGGTTTCGGTCAGGGTGCCGATCTGGTTGAACTTGATCAGGATCGAGTTGGCGATCTTCTTGTCGATGCCTTCTTTCAGGATCTTGGTGTTGGTCACGAACAGGTCGTCGCCCACCAGCTGGGTCTTCTCGCCGATCTTGTCGGTGAGGATCTTCCAGCCAGCCCAGTCGGACTCGTCCAGACCGTCTTCGATGGAGATGATCGGGTAACGCTCGGTCAGGCCCTTGAGGTAGTCGGCGAAACCTTCAGCAGTGAACACCTGGCCTTCGCCGGACAGGTTGTACTTGCCATCTTCGAAGAACTCGCTGGCCGCGCAGTCCAGAGCCAGGGTCACGTCGGTGCCCAGCTTGTAACCGGCGTTGGCCACCGCTTCGGAGATCACTTTCAGGGCGTCTTCGTTGGAAGCCAGGTTCGGTGCAAAACCACCTTCGTCACCCACGGCAGTGCTCAGGCCACGGGCTTTCAGCACAGCTTTGAGGTGATGGAAAATCTCGGTGCCCATGCGCAGGCCTTCGGAGAAGGACTTGGCGCCAACCGGCTGCACCATGAATTCCTGGATGTCGACGTTGTTATCGGCGTGCTCGCCACCGTTGATGATGTTCATCATCGGCACCGGCATCGAGTACACGCCTGGAGTACCGTTCAGGTTGGCGATGTGCGCGTACAGCGGCAGGTCCTGGTCCTGTGCTGCTGCCTTGGCCGCGGCCAGGGAAACGGCGAGGATCGCGTTGGCGCCCAGGGTGGCCTTGTTGTCGGTACCGTCCAGCTTGATCATCGCCTGGTCGAGGGCTTTCTGGTCGCTTGGGTCTTTACCCAGCAGCAAGTCGCGGATCGGACCATTGATGTTGGCTACGGCCTTCAGTACGCCCTTGCCCAGGTAACGGCTCTTGTCGCCATCACGCAGCTCCAGCGCTTCACGCGAGCCGGTGGAGGCACCGGACGGCGCGCAGGCGCTGCCGATGATGCCGTTATCGAGAAGCACGTCCGCTTCGACGGTGGGGTTGCCACGGGAGTCGAGAACTTCACGACCTTTGATGTCGACGATTTTTGCCATTGTTGTAAACACTCCAAAGTTGACGAAAACGACGCAGCTGAAGGGAATCTCTTTACCGTCGGCAAGCAGGGAACAGGGGCAGACTTGCGGACGATAAGGCTCAGGCCCGCGGGCCTGAGCGATTAATCGTGCGGTACTTTACCGGAGAAATCGGGTTTACGCGGTCTCTACCGTCGGAAAACTCTTAACCAGTTCGTCCAGGGCCTTGAGCTGGGCCAGGAAAGGTTCGAGCTTGTCCAGGCGCAGGGCGCATGGACCGTCGCATTTGGCGTTGTCCGGGTCCGGGTGGGCTTCCAGGAACAGGCCGGCCAGGGACTGGCTCATGCCGGCCTTGGCCAGGTCGGTGACCTGGGCACGGCGACCGCCAGCCGAATCGGCACGACCGCCGGGCATTTGCAGCGCGTGGGTCACATCGAAGAACACCGGGTATTCGAACTGCTTCATGATGCCGAAGCCGAGCATGTCGACCACCAGGTTGTTGTAGCCGAAGCTCGAACCACGCTCGCAGAGGATCAACTGATCGTTACCCGCTTCCTCGCATTTGCTCAGGATGTGTTTCATTTCCTGGGGCGCGAGGAACTGGGCTTTCTTGATGTTGATCACCGCACCGGTCTTGGCCATTGCAACCACCAGGTCGGTCTGGCGCGACAGGAAGGCCGGCAGTTGAATGATGTCGCAGACCTCGGCGACGACCGCGGCCTGGTAGGGCTCGTGGACGTCGGTGATGATCGGCACGCCGAAGGCTTGCTTGATGTCCTGGAAGATGCGCATGCCCTCTTCCAGGCCAGGACCACGATAGGAGGTCACAGAAGACCGGTTGGCCTTGTCGAAACTGGCCTTGAACACGTAAGGGATACCGAGCTTCTCGGTGACCTTCACGTACTCTTCGCAGACCTGCATGGCCATGTCACGGCTTTCCAGCACGTTCATGCCGCCGAACAGCACCATGGGTTTGTCGTTGGCAATCTCGATGTCGCCGACGCGGATGATCTTCTGTGCCATCGGGGTTACGCCTTCTTCTGGTGTTGAGCCAAAGCCGCCTTGACGAAGCCACTGAACAGCGGATGGCCGTCACGTGGGGTCGAGGTGAACTCAGGGTGGAACTGGCAGGCGACGAACCATGGATGATCCTGCGCCTCGACCACTTCAACCAGCGCGCCATCGCCGGAACGACCGGAAATCTTCAGACCGGCGTCGATCAGCTGCGGCAGCAGGTTGTTGTTCACTTCGTAGCGATGACGGTGACGCTCGACGATCACGTCCTTGGCGTAGCAATCGTGCACCTTGGAGCCAGCTTCGAGCAGGCATTCCTGAGCGCCGAGACGCATGGTGCCGCCCAGGTCGGAGGCCTCGGTACGGGTTTCGACGGCGCCGGTGGCATCTGCCCACTCGGTGATCAGGCCGACGACCGGGTGACCACTGGCGCGATCGAACTCGGTGGAGTTGGCGTCTTTCCAGCCCATGACGTTACGAGCGAACTCGATCACGGCCACTTGCATGCCCAGGCAGATACCCAGATACGGCACTTTGTTTTCGCGAGCGTACTGGACGGCGGTGATCTTGCCTTCCACGCCACGCAGACCGAAGCCGCCTGGAACCAGGATCGCATCGACGCCTTCGAGCAGCGCGGTGCCCTGGTTCTCGATGTCTTCGGAATCGATATAACGCAGGTTGACCTTGGTACGGTTGGTGATGCCGGCGTGACTCATCGCTTCGATCAGCGACTTGTAGGCGTCCAGCAGCTCCATGTACTTGCCGACCATGGCGATGGTGACTTCGTGCTCGGGGTTGAGCTTGGCATCGACCACCTTTTCCCACTCGGACAGATCGGCACCGTTGCATTGCAGGCCGAAACGCTCGACGACGAAATCGTCCAGACCCTGCGCGTGCAGCACGGCCGGGATCTTGTAGATAGTGTCGACGTCTTCCAGGGAGATCACCGCGCGCTCTTCAACGTTGGTGAACAGCGCGATCTTGCGACGCGAGGACACATCCACCGGATGGTCGGAGCGGCAGATCAGCACGTCAGGCTGCAGGCCGATGGAGCGCAGCTCTTTTACCGAGTGCTGGGTTGGCTTGGTCTTGGTCTCGCCAGCGGTAGCGATGTACGGAACCAGGGTCAGGTGCATCAGCATCGCGCGCTTGGAACCGACTTCGACACGCAGCTGGCGGATGGCCTCGAGGAACGGTTGCGACTCGATGTCGCCCACGGTGCCGCCGATTTCTACCAGGGCCACGTCAGCATCGCCGGCGCCCTTGATGATGCGGCGCTTGATTTCGTCGGTGATGTGCGGAATCACCTGGATGGTGGCGCCCAGGTAATCACCACGGCGCTCTTTGCGCAGCACGTGCTCGTAGACACGACCGGTGGTGAAGTTGTTGTTCTGGGTCATGGTCGTGCGGATGAACCGCTCGTAGTGGCCCAGGTCCAGGTCGGTCTCGGCGCCGTCGTGGGTGACGAACACTTCACCGTGCTGGAACGGGCTCATGGTGCCCGGGTCAACGTTGATGTACGGGTCCAGCTTGAGCATGGTGACCTTAAGTCCCCGCGCCTCCAGGATGGCCGCCAATGAAGCCGAGGCAATGCCTTTCCCCAATGAAGAAACAACACCGCCCGTGACGAATATGTAGCGCGTCATGAAAAACCCTAGAAGTCTGCGTTAAAGCGGTCCGAGCCGCCGGGGAAAGCGAAGGAAGGCCGAAGCCCCCGATCACCTGCATTAATCACAGTGCACCTTTCAAAAAAACCGCCGCGTTGGGACAGACCGGAAGAGAAAACACCGGTACGTTGCTCGCTACACATTTTTTGGAATCGCCCAGCAAAGACTGCTTGGTAATCGGCAACTCCTGCAATTCAGGCGAATCCACAGAAGTTGTATCAAGAAGGGAGCGTAGTCTACCGGAAAGGGACTTTCAGCTCAAACCTTGATCGCTCGAAGGCGGCTGCCAATGCAATTGCCAACCTTCATGGGCATTTGCGTCAAGACCTGGCAGGTTCGCCACCGCGAGCAATTCTTCACCTCGATACAGCAGCGGCAATCTGCCACGGACGAAGGCTGGCAGACCTGCCTCGTTGAGCAGACGCTTGAGGTCGCGGTGGCCGCGTCCTGGCAGTTGCATCACCTCGCCCCCCTGACGGTAACGCACTTGCAAAGGCCCTTGCGGCGCACCACCGATGAGTTGCAGTTGACCATTACCCGGCAATGGCAGAGGCGCAGCGGTATCGACCCAACTCGGCGCCGGTAGCGGAGGTTGCAGCCAGCTATCCGACAACCACCAGACGCGCCCTGCCGCCCGCTGCAACTCGCCCTGCCCCAGCCGCCACACCGGACGGCTGTCGCCCGTGGCATCGCGCAGCGTCTGCCAGCCCGCCCAGTGATCGCTGTCCGGCAGCGGCGTGAAGCGGCTCAGCCAGTGACTCAAGGCATTGCGCTGGCGTGCCTGCGACAAGCCGAGCAAAGGCGCCAGCGCCAGGGACGGCAACCCCAGCCACTCGAACTCAACGCCCTTGACCGCCTCTTGCAGGTCAATGGAGGCCAGCTCATCCAGCAACTCCCGTGCCTCGCGCAAATGCGCCGCGCTGCGCGCCATGCTGCTGGCCGCTTGTGGCCAGCGGGCGGTCAGCAACGGGAATACCTGATGGCGCAGGTAATTGCGGGAGAACTGCCGGTCCTGGTTGGAGGGGTCGTCGATCCAGTACAACTGGTGATCCCGAGCGTAGCGCTCCAGTTCGTCGCGGGAGACGTCGAGCAAAGGCCGCAGCAAATGCCCCTGCCCCAACGCACGCGATGCCGGCATGGCCGACAGCCCCCTGACTCCGGCTCCACGCAGCAGACGGAACAGCAGGGTTTCCGCCTGATCGTCGCGGTGCTGGGCCGTCAGCAGCAACTCATTGCTGCCGGTTATCTCTTCGAACACGGCATAACGCGCTTCTCGCGCCGCGCGCTCGAGACTGGCTCCTGGTTGCACCTGCACCGCCACTACCTGCAACGGCACAGCCAAAGCCTCGCACTGGGCCCGGCAATGCTCCGGCCAGGCGTCAGCCGCAGCCTGGAGGCCGTGATGCACGTGTATGGCGGTCAAAGGGGGAAGCCTGTGTCGTTGCCCGAGTTGGGCCAGCAGGTGCAGCAGGACGGTGGAATCGAGGCCACCAGAGAATGCGATGCGCCAGGCCGATCGATCCAGCCAGGGCAGGAGGCGTTGCAGCAGTTTTTGCGTGAGGGCTGTATCGAATGGGCTCATGAATGGAGCGGATCCTGAGTAGAGACCGAGCGTGCTCGCAGTGCCTGAAAAGCCTCGACCTGAATGGCCGAGGCGCCCATTTCGCGAGCAAGCCCGCCCCTACAAGGAGCGTCGATCTATCAGAGACCGTAGCTCATCAGGCGATCGTAACGACGGGCCAACAGGGTGTCGTTATCCATCTTCTTGAGCATCGCCAGCTGGGAAGTCAGCTCGGCGCGGATCAGCGCGGCAGCAGCGGCCGGGTCACGGTGCGCGCCACCCAGTGGCTCGCCAATGACCTTGTCGACAATGCCCAGGCCTTTCAGGCGCTCGGCAGTGATGCCCATGGCTTCGGCGGCATCCGGGGCTTTCTCGGCGGTTTTCCACAGGATCGAGGCGCAGCCTTCCGGCGAAATTACCGCGTAAGTGGAGTACTGCAGCATATTCAGCTGATCGCAGACACCAATGGCCAGCGCACCGCCAGAACCACCTTCACCGATCACAGTGGCGATGATCGGGGTTTTCAGGCGCGCCATGACCCGCAGGTTCCAGGCAATAGCCTCGCTCTGGTTACGCTCTTCGGCGTCGATGCCCGGGTAGGCGCCCGGGGTGTCGATAAAGGTCAGGATCGGCATCTTGAAGCGCTCGGCCATTTCCATCAGGCGGCAGGCCTTGCGATAGCCTTCAGGACGCGGCATCCCGAAGTTGCGGCGGACCTTCTCGCGCACTTCACGGCCTTTCTGGTGACCGATGATCATGACCGGCTGGTCGTCCAGGCGGGCAACGCCGCCGA
This sequence comes from Pseudomonas sp. LAMO17WK12:I10, assembly GCF_900215185.1. Lineage (NCBI taxonomy): Bacteria > Pseudomonadati > Pseudomonadota > Gammaproteobacteria > Pseudomonadales > Pseudomonadaceae > Pseudomonas > Pseudomonas sp. LAMO17WK12:I10. Next base: position 16,415 of record NZ_OBDX01000014.1, read on the forward strand.
CGATCGCGGCGTCGTCGGAGAAGTGACGATCGCCATGCAGTTCGTCGAACTCGGTGAAGATGTGCTCGATGTAGTCCAGGGTATACGGACGACGCGGATGACGCGCCAGGCGTGCGATCTGCCAGCTGGTCAGCTTGCCGAAGATGTCCTCGGTCAGGGTGCTGCTCTTGTCTTGCAGGCGGGAGATCTCATCGCCGATATTCAGCGAATTGTCATTACCGACCAAGCGCAACTCTTCGATCTTGGCTTGCAGGTCGGCGATCGGCTGTTCGAAATCAAGAAAATTCGGGTTCATAGGCGTCCGTCTTGGGTCGACGTCCAAGAGAGCTTGGGCCGGCCGGTTGTCTATTCGCGCCCTACCTTAAGGGAGAGGCGCGTTCAGGTCGAGATTAAAAGTTCGGGTCGAGATCGGCGCACTTTTATGGCGCCAGACCGTCAACGGTATTGGAGGAAGACGTTGTCTCGCCCGAACTGGTCACGCAGGGCTTGAATCAAGGCATCCGCCGGATCGATCCGCCAGGCTTCGCCGAACTGCAGCAAGGCCTTGGCGTCCTCCTTGGTGTACTCCATGGAGATCGGGCAAGCGCCGCGATGGCGTTTGCACAACTCCCCCAGCCAGCGTAGCTGATCGCCCTTGAGGGCTTCGGTGTGCACCTTCAGGCGCAGGCTTTCCGCCAAATTGGTGCGCGCATCTTCCATGCTCATCACCCGCTTGACCCGCAGGCGCAGGCCGCCGGAGAAGTCGTCGTTGCTGACTTCGCCCTCGACCACCACCATTGCGTCGGTCTGCAGCAGGGACTGGGCCGAATGGAAAGCCTCAGCGAACAGCGAAGCCTCGATCCGCCCCGAACGATCGTCAAGGGTAATGAACCCCATCTTGTCGCCCTTTTTGTTCTTCATGACTCGCAGGGCAATGATCATGCCCGCGACGGTCTGGGTATCGCGCGCCGGCTTCAGGTCGACAATGCGCTGGCGGGCGAAACGGCGGATCTCACCTTCGTATTCGTCGATCGGGTGCCCGGTCAGGTACAGGCCGAGGGTATCTTTCTCCCCTTTCAGGCGCTCCTTGAGGGTCAGCTCCTTGGCCTTGCGATGATTGGCGTAGACATCCGCATCTTCTTCGACGAAGACCCCGCCGAACAGGTCGGCGTGGCCACTGTCGGCGGTTCGCGCTGTCTGCTCGGCCGCCTTGACCGCTTCCTCCAGGGCCGACAACAGCACCGCGCGGTTGCGGTCGATGTTGGCCTGGTAGGCCTTGATTTCGTCGTGGAAGTAGGGTCCCAGGCGGTCCAGGGCACCGCTGCGGATCAATGCATCGAGGGTACGTTTGTTGATGCGCTTGAGGTCGACCCGGCTACAGAAGTCGAACAGGTCCTTGAACGGGCCACCTTCGGCACGGGCCTCGACGATCGCCTCCACCGGCCCCTCGCCCACGCCCTTGATCGCTCCCAGGCCATAGACGATGCGGCCGTCATTATTAACGGTGAACTTGAAGTCGGAACTGTTCACATCCGGAGCATCGAGGCGCAGCTTCATGCTGCGCACTTCTTCGATCAGCACCACCACCTTGTCGGTGTTGTGCATATCCGCGGACAGTACCGCGGCCATGAAAGGCGCCGGGTGATGCGTCTTGAGCCATGCAGTCTGGTAGGACACCAGGCCGTAGGCGGCTGAGTGGGACTTGTTGAAACCGTAGCCGGCGAACTTTTCCACCAGGTCGAAGATGTTGCCCGCCAGGTCGGCATCGATACCGTTGTTGGCGCAACCTTCGATGAAGCCGCCGCGTTGCTTGGCCATCTCCTCGGGTTTCTTCTTACCCATGGCACGACGCAGCATGTCGGCCCCGCCAAGGGTGTAGCCAGCCATCACCTGGGCAATCTGCATCACCTGTTCCTGATACAGGATGATGCCGTAGGTCGGCGCCAGTACCGGCCGCAGGCCCTCGTACTGGTAGTCCGGATGTGGATAGGCCAGTTCGGCGCGACCGTGCTTACGGTTGATGAAGTCGTCCACCATGCCCGATTGCAACGGACCAGGACGGAACAGCGCTACCAGTGCGATCAGGTCTTCCAGACAGTCGGGCTTGAGCTTTTTGATCAGCTCTTTCATGCCTCGGGATTCGAGCTGGAACACCGCAGTGGTCTCGGCCTTCTGCAGCAGCTCGTAAGTCTTCTTGTCGTCCAGCGGGATGAAGTCAATGTTGACGTCGGGCAGGTTCTTTTTCGCCTGCTCGCGGTTGATGGTCTCCATCGCCCACTTGATGATGGTCAGGGTCCGCAGGCCGAGGAAGTCGAACTTCACCAGGCCGGCGGCCTCGACGTCGTCCTTGTCGAACTGGGTCACCAGGCCGTCGCCGGCTTCGTCGCAGTAGATCGGCGAGAAGTCGGTCAGCTTGGTCGGGGCGATAACCACGCCACCGGCGTGCTTGCCGACGTTACGCACCACGCCCTCAAGCTTGCGCGCCATCTCCCAGATTTCCGCCGCTTCTTCATCGACCTTGATGAAGTCGCGCAGGATTTCTTCCTGCTCGTAGGCTTTTTCCAGGGTCATGCCAACTTCGAAGGGAATCATCTTCGACAAACGGTCAGCCAGGCCGTAAGACTTGCCCTGCACCCGCGCCACGTCACGTACCACCGCCTTGGCGGCCATGGAACCGAAGGTGATGATCTGGCTTACCGCGTTACGGCCATACTTCTCGGCCACGTAGTCGATGACCCGGTCACGACCGTCCATGCAGAAGTCGACGTCGAAGTCGGGCATGGAGACCCGTTCCGGGTTGAGGAAACGTTCGAACAGCAGGTCGTAGGCCAGCGGGTCAAGGTCGGTGATCTTCTGCACGTAGGCCACCAGGGAGCCGGCACCCGACCCCCGGCCCGGCCCCACCGGCACACCGTTGCTCTTGGCCCACTGGATAAAGTCCATAACGATCAGGAAGTAACCGGGGAACCCCATCTGGATGATGATATCCAGCTCGAAATTCAGCCGGTCGACATACACCTGGCGCTTGGCTTCATAGTCTTGGGTGGTGTCCTTGGGCAGCAGCACGCTGAGGCGCTCTTCCAGCCCGTCGAACGACACCTTGCGGAAATACTCATCGATGGTCATGCCATCGGGAATCGGATAGTCAGGCAAGAAGTGCTTGCCTAGCTTCACTTCGATATTGCAGCGCTTGGCGATCTCGACCGTGTTTTCCAGGGCCTCGGGCAGGTCGCTGAACAGCTCGGCCATTTCCTCGGCGCTTTTCAGGTACTGCTGGTCGCTGTAGTTCTTCGAGCGACGCGGGTCGTCGAGGGCGCGGCCCTCACCGATGCAGACCCGGGTTTCATGGGCCTCGAAGTCTTCGCGCTTGATGAACCGCACATCGTTGGTCGCCACCAGCGGCGCGCCGATCTTGTCCGCCAGGGCCACCGCAGCGTGCAATTGCTCTTCGTCGTTGGGACGGTTGGTACGCTGCACTTCCAGATAGAAACGGTCCGGGAACACCGCCATCCACTCGCGAGCCAGGGTTTCCGCTTCTTGCAGGTCGCCAGCGAGCAGGGCAATACCGATCTCGCCCTCTTTCGCGGCCGAGAGCATGATCAGGCCTTCGGCGGCCTCGGCCACCCACTCGCGCTCGATGATGATCTGGCCATTACGCTGGCCATCGATGAAGCCGCGGGAAATCAGCTCGGTCAGGTTGCGATAGCCCACGGCATTCATCACCAGCAGGCTGATGCGGCTCAGTGGATTCTCGGGATCCTTGTTCGACAGCCACAAGTCGGCGCCACAGATCGGCTTGATCCCGGTGCCCATGGCCGCCTTGTAGAACTTGACCAGGGAACACATGTTGTTCTGGTCGGTAACCGCCACGGCGGGCATGCCCATGCCGGCCAACGTCTTGACCAGCGGTTTGATCCGCACCAGACCGTCAACCAGGGAATATTCAGTGTGCAGGCGTAGATGAACGAATGAAGCCGGCATAGTGATCCTGTAAGAAAGCGCGAAAACAACAAGGCCCGGAAATCCGGCGATTTAAAGGGGTCGAGCTCGGTAATACTGCGTTGAACAGCGGCTCAAAATGCTCATTGACTAACGTCAACTGCGCTTTATCGCCACCGTTCGCCTTGTCTTACCTTCGCTCTTCACCCTCTAAAACAGCCGGATTGTACCGGGCCTTCGCTAAAACATCAGCCTCAGGACTGAATCTCGCCCACGTTCTCACGGGCTTCGTAGGCTTGGCGTACCGGCGCGAACGAGCGCCGGTGAATCGGCGTCGGCCCTAGGCGGGCCAGCGCTTCCAGATGAACGGGCGTCGGATAGCCCTTGTGTCCGCCGATGCCATAACCGGGGTAGATCAACTCGAACGCCGCCATCTCGCGATCCCGGCTGACCTTGGCCAGAATCGACGCCGCGGCGATCGCAGGCACCTTGCCATCACCCTGGACCACGGCTTCGGCAGGCATCGACAGCTTCGGGCAACGATTACCGTCGATCATCGCCAGTTTCGGGGTCACGCTCAGCCCTTCTACCGCGCGCTGCATGGCCAGCATGGTGGCATGCAGGATATTCAACTCGTCGATTTCCTCGACTTCGGCGCGGGCAATGCACCAGCTCAGGGCTTTTTCACAAATCTCGTCGTAGAGCTTTTCACGACGGGCCTCGGTGAGCTTCTTAGAATCGTTCAGGCCGAGAATCGGCCGGCTTGGATCAAGGATGACCGCAGCCGTGACCACCGCGCCGCACAAGGGGCCGCGCCCTACTTCGTCGACACCGGCCACCAGGTCTTCAGCATCGGCTACCAGCGAGAAATCCAGTCCCATCTGCATCTTTTCGTTACTCATGCCGGTTTGCCAATCAGGTTCAACACCGCGTCAGCCGCCTGGTTGGAGGCATCCCGGCGCAGGGTACGATGGATCTCGTCAAACCCGCGGGTCTGCTCCTGGCCGTCTTCGATCAAGGGCGACAGGGTCTGGGCCAGGGCCTCTGCAGTGGCATCGTCCTGCAGCAGCTCGGGAACCAGCAGGCGTTGGGCCAGCAGGTTCGGCAGGGAAATATAAGGGCTCTTGACCATGCGCTTGAGAATCCAGAAGGTCAGCGGCGCCAGGCGATAGGCAACGACCATCGGGCGCTTGTACAGCAGCGCCTCAAGGGTCGCGGTGCCGGAGGCGATCAATACCGCGTCGCAAGCTGCCAGCGCCTGATGCGACTGACCGTTGAGCAGGGTCAGCGGCAGGTCGCGACCGGCCAGCAGCTCCTCCAACTGAGTGCGTCGCTCGGGGCTCGCGCAGGGCATGACGAAACGCACCCCTGGACGCAAGGCGCGCAGGCGCTGTGCCGCGTCGAGGAACAATGCTCCCAGGCGCCCGACTTCACCGCCACGGCTGCCCGGCATCAGGGCCACCAGCGGGCCATCGGGCAGGCCCAGCTCACTGCGAGCCGCGGCCCGATCGGCCTCCAATGGAATGGCATCAGCCAGGGAGTGCCCGACGAACCGCACCGGCACACCCTTCTCTTCATAGAATTTGGCTTCGAACGGGAACAGCGTCAGCATCAGGTCGCAACCTTCGCGAATCTTCAGCACGCGCTTTTGCCGCCACGCCCAGACCGAAGGGCTGACGTAGTGCACGGTCTTGATACCGGCCTGACGCAACTTGAGTTCGATGTTGAGGTTGAAGTCGGGGGCATCGATACCGATAAACACGTCCGGCTTCTCGGCGATCAGGGTCTGAACCAGTTTCTTGCGCCGGGCCAGCAGTTCGCGCAAGCGTCCCAGGACTTCCACCAGCCCCATGACCGCCAGGCGCTCCATCGGGAAGTAAGAGGTCAGCCCTTCGGCCTGCATCAGCGGGCCTCCGATACCGATGAACTCAACGGCGGGATGCTGGACCTTGAGCGCGCGCATCAAACCGGCGCCAAGAATGTCGCCGGAAGCTTCGCCAGCCACCAGCGCAATACGCAGTTTGCTCATGATTAACGGGTGATGCCGCGGGTCGAAGACTGGATCGAGTCGCGAAATACTGCGACTTCGGGAAACTGTGCAGCAGCTTCAGCCAACTCGACGAGCGCCTGATCGACGGTCAAGCCTTGGCGATACACCACTTTATAGGCTCGACGCAGGGCGTGAATCGCGTCTTCGCTGAAACCACGACGACGCATGCCCTCGAAGTTCATGCTGCGTGCCTCGGCCGGGTTGCCAAACACTGTGACAAAGGCCGGAACATCCTTGCCGATCGCCGTACCCATGCCGGAAAAGCTGTGGGCGCCGATATGGCAGTACTGGTGAACCAGGGTGAAACCGGACAGGATCGCCCAGTCGTCCACATGCACATGGCCGGCCAACGCCGTGTTGTTGACCAGGATGCAATGGTTGCCGATCACGCTGTCGTGACCGATATGGGCGTACGCCATGACCAGATTGTGATCGCCGAGAGTAGTCTCGGAACGATCCTGGACAGTGCCGCGATGAATGGTCACGCCTTCACGAATGACGTTGTGGTCACCAATCACCAGGCGGGTTTCCTCGCCTTTGTACTTCAGATCGGGAGTGTCTTCGCCTACCGAGGAGAACTGGTAGATACGATTGTGCTTACCGATCCGGGTCGGGCCTTTGAGAACCACATGAGGCCCGATCACCGTACCCTCGCCGATTTCCACACCGGCGCCAACGATCGACCACGGGCCAACCTCAACGTCGTCGGCCAGAATGGCCGTCGGATCGATGATTGCGCGAGGGTCAATCAAACTCATAGTTTGCGTTCCGCACAGATGATTTCAGCGGAGCAGACTGGCTTGCCGTCGACCGAAGCCTGGCATTCGAATTTCCAGATCTGGCGCTTGCAGCTGATGAACTTGGCTTCCAGGATCAACTGGTCACCCGGCAGCACCGGCTGGCGGAAGCGCAGCTTGTCGGAACCGACGAAGTAATACAGGGTGCCATCGGCCGGCTTCACGTCCAGCATCTTGAAACCAAGAATGCCCGCAGCCTGAGCCATGGCTTCGATGATCAGCACGCCCGGCATGATTGGATGCGCGGGGAAGTGACCATTGAAGAAAGGTTCGTTGATGCTGACATTCTTGTAGGCACGAATGCACTTGCCCTCAACATCCAGGTCCACTACCCGGTCCACCAACAGGAACGGGTAACGGTGAGGCAGGTATTCGCGAATCTCGTTGATGTCCATCATTTCGGGGGGAAGCCTGTAGTAAAGATTGGGAGCGTGCGACTAACGCACACTCCTCTAGCAAATCAAGGAGGTAGTCTAACGGCTGTGCACACTTGATATGGAAATGGTATCAGCCATCTGATGAAGCTTTACCGTCGGGGGTCACTTCCCCAACGCGCTTTTCCAGTTGTCGCAGGCGTCGCGCGAGATCATCGAGCTGACGGATGCGTGCCGCGCTTTTGCGCCACTCGGCAGCAGGCTGCATGGCTGTACCGGAAGAGTAGGCACCCGGCTCAGTAATCGAGTGGGTCACCATGGTCATCCCGGTCAGGAAAACGTTGTCGCAAATATCGATGTGGCCAACCAGCCCGACACCGCCGGCGAGCATGCAGTGCTTGCCGATCCGGGTGCTGCCGGAAATTCCGACACAGGCTGCCATGGCGGTGTGATCACCGACCTGGACGTTGTGGGCGATCTGAATCTGGTTATCCAGCTTCACGCCATTGCCGATGACGGTATCGGCCAGCGCACCGCGATCGATAGCGGTATTCACACCGATCTCGACATCATCGCCAATGGTGACACCGCCAATCTGCGCGATCTTCTGCCAGATGCCCTTCTCGTTGGCGAAACCGAAACCTTCGCCGCCCAGTACCGCACCAGACTGAATGACCACACGCTTGCCGATACGCACATCGTGATAAAGCGTCACGCGCGGAGCCAGCCAGCCGCCCTCGCCGATCTGGCAACGAGCACCGATAAAACAATGAGCACCGATCGTGACGCCCGCGGCGATTTGCGCGCCGCTCTCGACGACCGCAAACGCGCCAACACTGGCCGTTGCGTCGACCACAGCATCCTCGGCAATGACCGCAGTCGGATGAATGCCGGCCGGCGCCTTGGGCTTGGGATCGAACAGGTGGGAAATCCGCGCGTACGACAGGTAGGGATCGGCCACGACCAGGGCATCACCGGCATAACCTTCGGCATCCGCCGCCTTCAGCAACACGGCACCCGCCTGGCTATCAGTCAGATACTTACGGTATTGGGGATTTGCCAAAAAGCTCAACTGAGCTGGGCCAGCCTCCTGCAAGGTGGCTAGCCCAGTGATTTCTTTCTCTGCGGAGCCACGCAGGGTAGCTCCGAGGAACTCGGCCAGCTGGCCGAGCTTTATAGTCGCTGTCATGGGTTACTTCAGCTGATTCATGCGCTCGATAACCTGGCGAGTGATGTCGTACTGAGGTTTGACATCAATCACTGCGCCACGCTCGAACACCAGGTCAAAACCACCTTTCTTGATGACTTCTTCCACGGCGCTGTCCAGTTTCGGCTTCAGTTGCTTGAGCATTTCACGATCGGCAACGGCCTTGGCTTCGTTCAGTTCCTTGGACTGGAACTGGAAGTCACGGGCTTTCTGCTTGAATTCGAGTTCCAGGCGCTCACGCTCGCCTTGCTGCATCTTGTCGCCACCGGCAACCAGACGATCCTGGATGCCCTTGGCGCTGCTTTCCAGGGTTTTCAGCTTGTTCAACTGCGGGCCGAACTTCTTCTCGGCGTCCACTGCGTATTTCTTCGCAGCATCGGATTCCAGCAGTGCCATCTGATAGTTCAGCACGGCGATTTTCATGTCGGCGAAGGCCGGACCTGCTACCAGGACAGTCGCCAGGAGAACCAATTGAGTCAACTTACGCACGATGCACTCCTACAAAATCCATTGTCGTTATCTTGGGTCGGACTCTTAGAAAGTCTGACCGAGGGAGAATTGGAACACCTGGGTTTCAGCGTCGTCAGGTTTCTTGATCGGCATCGCCAGAGCAAAGCTTAGCGGGCCCAGAGCGGTTACCCATGTCACGCCGACACCCACGGAACTGGCCAGATTGCTCAGGCTGATGTCGTTACACTGTGTATTGGACGGTGTGCCGTTGGTGTTGGTGGTCTTCTCGCACTTGGAGTCGAATACGTTACCCACATCCCAGAACACGGAAGTCCGCAGCGAACGCTGATCCTTGACGAACGGCATCGGGAACAACACCTCGACCCCCCCCTGGATCAGCACGTTGCCACCGAATGGCAGGGCATCCTGGTCCGGGTCAAGCGAGGTACCGGCGTTGCCTGTCGTACCCACACCACGACTCGGAGTACTGCGAGGACCCAAGGTGCTGTCCTTGAAACCACGAACCGAATTGAAACCACCAGCATAGTAGTTTTCATAGAACGGCAAGCCGTCGGTCGAACCATAACCGTCGCCATAACCCAGCTCGGTGTGCAGGCGCATGGTGTAGGTATCGGTCAGCGGCTGGAACAACTGGCCACGGTAGTCGAGCTTGAAGAACGACAGGTCGCTACCTGGAGTAGTGGCTTCCAGCACCAGGCTTTGGGAATGACCACGGGTCGCCAGGACACCTTTGTTCAGGGTCGACTCGGACCAGCCGGCCGAAGCCTTGAAGTTCAGGTAGTTGTCGCCTTCGCGGTTCACGAAGTCGAAGATTTCATCGACGGTATAACGACCGGTCTTGATCTTGTCTTGCTGCGCGGTCAGGCCGAAGGTCAGACGCGAAGTCTCGCTGATCGGGTAACCAACGCTGACGCCGGCACCCAGGCTGTCTACCGCATAGCTCGCCACGTCGACATCGAGGTCGTCGTAGTCAGTGGTGCGATAGAACGCGTTATAACCCAGGCTCACGCCATCGGCAGTCCAGTAGGGGTCGACATAACCGAAGTTGTAACGGCTCTGGTATTCGCTGCGGGTCAGGCCAATGCTGACCTTGTTACCGGTACCCAGGAAGTTGTTCTGGGTGATCGAACCACCAAGGATCAGACCGGCACTCTGGGCGAAACCGACGCTGGCGGTAATCGAACCGGAAGCCTGCTCTTCTACTGCGTAATTGACGTCTACCTGGTCGTCGACACCTGGCACAGCCGGGGTTTCAACGTTGACTTCCTTGAAGAAGCCCAGACGCTCCAGACGGGTCTTGGACTGGTCGATCAGGTAAGTCGAAGCCCAGCCACCTTCCATCTGACGCATTTCGCGACGCAGCACTTCGTCCTCGGACTTGGTGTTGCCGCGGAAGTTGATGCGGTTCACATAGGCACGCTTGCCCGGATCAACCACGAACGTGATATCGACCGTGTGGTCTTCGTCGTGCGGCTGCGGAACGCCGTTGACGTTGGCGAAGGTATAACCCTCGTTACCCAGGCGGCGGGTGATCAGCTCGGAAGTGGTGGTCATCAATTTACGCGAGAACACCTGGCCCTTCTCGACCAGCAGCAGCGACTTGACCTGGTCTTCAGGCACTTTCAGGTCACCGCTGAGCTTCACGTCACGAACGCTGTACTTCTCGCCTTCGTTGACGTTCACAGTGATGTAGACATGCTTCTTGTCCGGGGTGATCGAAACCTGGGTCGAAGCGATATCCATATTGATATAGCCACGGTCCAGGTAATAGGAACGCAGGCGCTCCAGGTCACCGGACAGCTTCTCACGCGCATACTTGTCGTCGTTCTTGAAGAACGACAGCCAGTTGGTGGTTTTGAGTTCGAACAGTTCGACCAGGTCTTCGTCCGGGAATACGGTGTTGCCCACGACGTTGATGTGCTGGATGGCAGCGACGGTGCCTTCGTTGATATTGACCTTCAACGCCACACGGTTGCGCGGCTGCGGAACCACTTCGGTATCGACGGTGGCCGAGTAGCGGCCCTGGGCAACATACTGGCGCTGCAGTTCGTTACGCACACCCTCAAGGGTCGCACGCTGGAAGATTTCGCCTTCCGCGAGACCAGATTGCTTGAGACCTTTCATCAGGTCTTCAGTGGAAATCGCCTTGTTGCCTTCGATTTCGATACTGGCGACGGATGGACGCTCGACTACCGTGATGACCAGGACATTGCCATCGCGGCCCAGCTGGATATCTTGAAAGAAGCCGGTTTTGAACAGCGCACGAGTGGATTCCACCAGACGACGATCGTCCGCCTGCTCACCGACGTTCAGCGGCAAGGCCCCAAAGACGCTACCCGCGGAGACCCGCTGGAGGCCGTTGACGCGGATATCGGAGATAGTGAAGGACTCGGCGTGAACTTCGGCGATCATCAATACGGAGAGAACCGCAGTTAGCAGCAGACGTTTCATGAAGTCCTTTCTTATTCCAACTGGCAATAAAGAAACTGCCGCAAAATGCGGCAGATTCGCAATTCAGCGAAGCGTTACAGACGACCCAGATCGTTGACCAAGGCAAGCAACATCACCCCGACCACCAAGCTGATACCGATCTGTATCCCCCAACCTTGCACCCGATCCGACAAGGGACGACCACGCGCCCACTCGATCAGATAAAACAACAGATGCCCCCCATCCAGTACAGGAATGGGCAGCAAGTTCAGAACCCCTAGGCTAATACTCAGATAAGCAAGGAAATTCAAGAAATCAGCAACGCCCGACTGGGCAGAAGCGCCCGCCACTTTAGCAATGGTTATCGGTCCACTCAAGTTTTTTACCGAGAGCTCGCCGAACAACATTTTCTTCAGTGAGTCGAGGGTCAGCACGCTCATGGTCCAGGTACGCCGGGCACCTTCACCAATCGCAGCCAGCGGACCATAACTGACCTCGCGAAGCATTTCCGGCGGCCAATCGACTGCCTTCACCCCAGCCCCCAGATAACCACTGGCAACTTTCTCTTTACCACGCGCTGCCAAGGTCACCGGGACGTCGATTTGAGCACCATCACGCTCGACGCGCAGCACAATTTTGGTATCAGGACGTACACGCACCCAGTCGACGACCTGCTGCCAATCGGTCAGCGCCTGACCATCCAGCGCCAGCAAACGATCGCCGGTTTTCAGGCCAGCCGCCTGGGCCGGGCCTTTCGGGTCAAGCTCGGCCAGAACGGGGGCGAGCTCCGGACGCCAGGGGCGAATCCCCAGGGAACGAATAGGATCCGGCTCATCGGTCCCCTTGAGCCAATTGTCGAGCACCAGCTCGCGGGGCGAGTCGGCAGTCGAACCCTGCTCGCGAACCAACAACTGCAAGGTGCCGCTTTCGCCCAGACGCCGAACCAGCTGCAGGTTGACCGCCGACCACCCCACGGTGGGTTCGCCATCGATTGCAACAATTTCCTGGCCGGAACTCAGGCCTGCCTTCGCGGCAATGCTTCCAGCCTCGACACTGCCGATGACCGGACGTACCTGCTCGGTACCGAGCATCGCCAGCCCCCAAAAGAACACCAGCGCCAGCAGGAAGTTGGCGACAGGACCGGCGGCAACGATGGCGATACGCTGGCGCACCGACTTGCGATTGAACGACTGATCAAGCTGATCGACAGGTACTTCACCTTCGCGCTCGTCGAGCATCTTCACGTAGCCGCCCAGCGGAATGGCGGCAATCACGAACTCGGTACCCTGGCGGTCATGCCAACGCAGCAGCGGCATGCCGAAGCCCACGGAGAAACGCAGAACCTTGACGCCGCAACGACGCGCCACCCAGAAGTGACCGAATTCATGGAAGGTGACCAGCACACCCAGGGCGATCAGGGTGCCGACAATCATATAGAGCGCGCTCATCTACTTTCTCCGCAATCCTATCCAGTGCCGATACGCTCAGGCTTGTCGCAATCCTTACCGGCCGTTGCGACCCAGCCACTGCTCAGCCAGGGCACGGGCTTTGGCGTCCGCCGCGAACACGGCGCTCAGTTCATCGACTGCAACAACCGGTTCGAGGCTTAAAACTTCTTCGATGATACTCGCGATCTCGGGGTAGCGGATGCGCCGTTCGAGAAACGCGGCAACAGCCACCTCGTTGGCTGCGTTCAACATGGCCGGAGCGCTGTTGCCAGCTTCCGCGGCCTGGCGCGCCAAACGCAAGCAAGGGAACCGCCCTTCATCAGGCGCCTGGAAGTCCAGGCGTGCCACGGCGAACAGATCCAGGGGCGGCACGCCGGAGTCGATCCGCTCCGGCCAAGCCAGGGCATTGGCGATCGGCGTGCGCATATCCGGGTTGCCCAACTGGGCCAGCACCGAACCGTCCACGTAGTCGACCAGCGAATGAATCACGCTTTGTGGATGAATCACCACCTCGACCTGGGCGGGCTTGGCATCAAACAACCAGCACGCCTCGATCAGCTCGAGGCCTTTGTTCATCATGCTGGCCGAATCGACGGAAATCTTGCGCCCCATGGACCAGTTAGGGTGGGCACACGCCTGCTCGGGCGTTACCTGCTCCAGTTCGGCTAGCGGAGTTTGGCGGAACGGGCCACCGGATGCGGTCAGCAAAATACGCCGCACCCCCACGTTGCTCAACCCACGGGAAAAGTCCGCAGGCATGCACTGGAAGATGGCGTTGTGTTCACTGTCGATAGGCAGCAATACCGAACCACTCTTGCCCACCGCCTGCATAAACAGCGCGCCGGACATGACCAGTGCTTCTTTATTGGCCAGGAGAATTTTCTTGCCGGCCTCGACGGCAGCCAGGGTCGGACGCAAGCCCGCAGCACCGACGATAGCCGCCATGACCGCGTCGACTTCAGGGTCGGACGCCACCTCACACAACCCCTCCTCGCCCACCAGTACACGGGTGCGCGAACCGGCATTGCGCAAGTCTTCCTGCAAGCTGCGCGCAGCAGCGATATGCGGGACGACGGCAAAACGGGGAGCGTGACGGATGCACAGCGCCAGCAACTCAGCCAGACGACTGAAACCGCTCAAGGCGAAGACCTGATAACGCTCGGGATGACGGGCAATGACATCCAGCGTACTGAGGCCGATAGAGCCGGTGGCTCCGAGAACCGTAATCTGCTGTGGGCGACTCACAATGCAGCCATCCACAACAACACGGCAAATACCGGAATGGCCGCGGTCAGGCTGTCGATACGATCGAGCACGCCACCATGCCCCGGCAGCAGGTTACTGCTGTCCTTAATCCCGGCCTCGCGCTTGAACATGCTTTCGGTCAGGTCGCCGACCACCGAGATGAACACCACGATAGCCGCTCCGAGCAAGCCGAGGATGATCTGCCCAACGGACCAGCCCGCAACCAGACCGACCACCGCGGTGATCACCAGGCTCAGCAACAAGCCGCCGTACACGCCCTCCCAGCTCTTGCCCGGGCTGACCTGCGGCGCCAGCTTGCGCTTGCCGAATGCCTTGCCGGAGAAGTAGGCGCCGATATCAGCGCCCCAGACCAGCACCATCACCGCCATGATCAACCAGTTACCCAAAGGCTGCTGCTTGATGAAGACCAGGCCTTGCCAGGCCGGCAGCAGAATCAGCAGACCGATCACCAGCTTGGCCGCGGCGCCGGCCCAATGCTCACGGGTACGCGGATAGGTGAGCACCAGGAAAGTCGCCAGCCCCCACCAGAGCACCGCAGCACCCAGCACCCAAGGCGCGATACCTGGCAACAGCTGCATCAGGAACAACAGCGCAGCGACCACTACTGCATAGGCAATACGGGTCGACTGAGCCTCGAAACCCGCCAGGCGCGCCCATTCCCAAGCCCCGAGGGTCACCACCAGCCCGATAAACAGGGCGAAGGCGGAACCTTCGAGCAGGAAAAAACCGCACAAGGCGATCGGCAGCAGGATCAGCGCAGTAATGATTCGTTGTTTGAGCATTAAACCCGGGCTCCAGCTTCGACCTGCTCGCTCGTTTTACCGAAGCGGCGCTGGCGAGAAGCGTAATCGGCCAGCGCAGCGCGCATGGCATCGTGTTTGAAGTCCGGCCAGAACAGGTCGGAGAAGTACAGCTCGGCATAAGCCAGCTGCCAGAGCAGGAAATTGCTGATGCGGTGCTCACCACCCGTACGAATGCACAGGTCCGGCAATGGCAGGTCGCCAGTCGCCAGGCAGGTTTGCAACAACTCAGGGGTAATGTCCTCAGGACGCAGGTGCCCCGCCTGAACTTCCCGCGCCAGGCGCTGAGCGGCCTGGGCGATATCCCACTGACCGCCATAGTTGGCAGCGATCTGCAGAATGAAGCGGTCACTACCCGCAGTCATCGCCTCCGCCTCGCGCATTGCCGCCTGCAACTCAGGATGGAAACGCGAACGATCACCAATGATGCGCAGGCTGATGTTGTTTTCGTTGAGGCGTTTGGCCTCGCGACGCAATGCCTTGAAGAACAGGTCCATCAAGGCACTGACCTCATCGGCCGGCCGCTGCCAGTTTTCACTGGAGAAGGCAAACAGGGTCAGCACCTCGACCTTGGCTTCGGCACAGACCTCGATCACTGCCCGCACGGCATCCACACCCGCCTTGTGCCCGGCGACGCCGGGCATGAAGCGTTTTTTCGCCCAGCGATTGTTGCCATCCATGATGATCGCGACATGGCGCGGCACCGAGGACGGCGCACTCTGCTTGGTCTTGTCCATTTAAAGCCCGACCCTTATACGGCCATCAGGTCCTTTTCTTTTTCGTCAGTTGCCTTAGCGATCTGAGCCTCGAACTCTTTGATCAGCTTGTCGATCTCAGCACCGGCGCGACGCTCTTCGTCTTCACTGATTTCCTTGTCCTTGGACAGCTTCTTCAGATCACCCAAGGCATCGCGACGAATATTGCGCACAGCGACCCGGGCATCTTCAGCAGCAGCACGCGCCTGCTTGGTGAAGCCTTTGCGGGTTTCTTCAGTCAGCGGCGCCATTTTGATCAGCAACAGCTCGCCAAGATTGGTCGGATTGAGGTTCAGGCCAGCACTACCAATGGCCTTGTCGATTGCCCCAAGCATGTTGCGCTCGAATGGCACCACCTGCAGGGTCTGAGAGTCTTTCACGGTAACGTTGGCCACACCGCTCAATGGGGTGTCAGTGCCATAGTAAGGCACCATCACGCTACCCAGGATGCTCGGGTGCGCCTTGCCGGTGCGGATCTGGCCGAACGCGTGAGCCAGCGACTCCAGGGACTTCTTCATGCGCTCTTGAGCGTCTTTCTTGATTTCGTTGATCATTGTTCGCCTTCCTCGATCAGGGTTCCTTCAGCGCCGCCATGCACGATGTTCAGCAGGGCGCCGGGCTTGTTCATGTTGAATACGCGCAACGGCATCTTATGGTCGCGGCACAGGCAGATCGCCGTCAGATCCATGACACCCAGCTTGCGATCCAGTACTTCATCGTAGGTCAGATGATCGAACTTCTCGGCATGCGGGTCTTTGAATGGGTCTGCGGTGTACACACCGTCAACCTTGGTTGCCTTGAGCACTACGTCGGCATCGATCTCGATCGCCCGCAAGCATGCTGCGGAGTCGGTCGTGAAGAACGGGTTGCCGGTACCGGCAGCGAAGATCACCACTTCCTTGGAGTTCAGATGGCGCATCGCCTTGCGACGGTCATAGTGATCAGTCACACCCACCATGGAAATGGCCGACATGACGATCGCCGAGATATTCGCACGTTCCAGCGCGTCGCGCATGGCCAGGCCGTTCATCACAGTGGCCAGCATGCCCATGTGGTCGCCTGTTACCCGATCCATGCCCGCCGCGCTGAGCGCCGCACCACGGAACAGGTTGCCACCACCGATGACCAGGCCGACCTGAACACCGATGCCCACCAGCTGGCCAACTTCCAGCGCCATGCGATCGAGCACCTTAGGGTCGATCCCGAACTCTTCCGAGCCCATCAGGGCCTCGCCGCTAAGCTTGAGTAGAATGCGTTTATAGCGAGCTTGATAACCACTGCCCTGCTGAGCCATTGCGAATCTCTCCTGCGGCGTATTTTAAAAATTCTCTGCAAGCTGTTTGCAGCCTGCGTTCACTCTAGCTTGACGCTGTCACAGCGCCATCAGAACACGACTTTGTAAACCGGTTCCGAAGGCAACCCAATAAATTGGTTACCCCATTTGAAAAGAGGCTGCGCGCGTGAGCGGGCAGCCTCTTTCGGGCGACAGTTGAAAAACCGTCTTACTGTTGCTTGGCAGCAGCCAGTTGTGCGGCAACTTCTTCAGCGAAGTTGTCTTCTTTCTTCTCGATGCCTTCACCTACCGCGAAGCGGGTGAACGAAACGATTTCTGCGCCGCCTTTCTTGGCCAGGGCACCTACGGTGATTTCTGGATCCTTGACGAAAGCTTGCTCTACCAGGCTGGCTTCGGCCAGGAACTTGCTGATACGACCACCGATCATTTTCTCAACGATTTCGGCTGGCTTGCCTTTCATCTTGTCTTCGTTCAGCTGCAGGAACACGGCTTTTTCGCGCTCGATGGCTTCAGCGGACACTTGCGATGGCAGCAGGAACTCAGGGTTGCTTGCAGCCACGTGCATGGCGATATCCTTGGCCAGTTCCACGGAACCGCCTTTCAGGACAACCGCAACACCGATCTTGTTACCGTGCAGGTAAGTACCGACCACGTCACCTTCAACGCGAGCCAGACGACGGATGTTGACGTTCTCGCCAGTCTTGCCAACCAGAACCAGACGATCGGCTTCTTGAGCTTCGATCAGCGGAGCGGCATCGGTCAGCTTGTCAGCGAAAGCTTTTTCCACGCTGGCAGCAACGAATGCCTTGAAATCGTCTTGCAGAGCCAGGAAGTCGGTCTGCGAGTTGACTTCCAGCAGAACGGCGGCTTTACCGTCGTCCTTGATGGCGATGGCGCCTTCAGCAGCGATGTTGCCTGCTTTCTTGGCAGCCTTGATGGCGCCCGAAGCGCGCATGTCATCAATGGCTTTCTCGATGTCGCCGCCAGCCTTGGTCAAGGCTTTCTTGCAGTCCATCATGCCTTCGCCGGTACGCTCGCGCAGTTCTTTAACCAACGCCGCAGTAATCTCTGCCATTTTCAAATTCCTCTTGGATAGGTTTTCAACCATTCCACCCGACTCAACGGGCGATCAATTCTTGAGCTGCGCTCTCGAAAACCCTTGATAGCCGCCACACATGACAAGAACTGCAGGGGCGCCATCGGTAAATGATTTTCGAGGTGGCAAAAAGGGGGCCTAGCCCCCTTTTTGCGTACTGAGTAAACGCTAAGCGTCAGTTACTCAGGCTTCAGCTGCCGGCGCTGGAGCGTCTTCAGCGAATACTTCGGTGCCACCAGCAACGTTGTTGCGGCCACGGATCACGGCATCAGCCATCGAACCCATGTACAGCTGGATGGCGCGAATGGCGTCATCGTTGCCTGGGATGATGTAGTCAACGCCTTCCGGGCTGCTGTTGGTATCGACAACGCCGATGACCGGGATGCCCAGCTTGTTGGCTTCGGTGATCGCGATGCGCTCGTGGTCAACGTCGATCACGAACAGTGCGTCAGGCAGACCGCCCATGTCCTTGATACCACCCAGGCTACGATCCAGCTTTTCCAGATCGCGAGTGCGCATCAGCGCCTCTTTCTTGGTCAGCTTGGCGAAGGTGCCGTCTTCCGACTGAACTTCCAGGTCACGCAGACGCTTGATGGAAGCACGGATGGTCTTGTAGTTGGTCAGCATGCCGCCCAACCAGCGGTGATCGACGTACGGCGAACCGCAACGTGCTGCTTCTTCAGCAACGATCTTGCCAGCGGAACGCTTGGTGCCGACGAACAGAATCTTGTTTTTGCCCTGGGCCAGACGCTCTACGAAAGTCAGAGCTTCGTTGAACATTGGCAGGGTTTTTTCAAGGTTGATGATGTGAATCTTGTTACGCGCGCCGAAAATGTACTTGCCCATTTTCGGATTCCAGTAACGGGTTTGGTGACCGAAGTGCACACCGGCCTTCAGCATATCGCGCATGTTGACTTGGGACATGATAGTTCCTTAATAAGTCGGGTTAGGCCTCCACGTATCCCAATGACCAACCAACAGCTTGTGCTGAGGGCACCCAGGTCATCGTGTCGACACGTGTGTGGGTTTAGGCTTTTCAGGGCATCCCCGGAAAGCGGCGCATTTTATACCACAAGAAGGGTAAAAACGGAACCCGGATTCTCATTTCCCCCGGAGGGCTTTTTTGCTCCCCCTTGGAATCGGGCCAGAATGCTCCACTGTTATAGAAAGAAGCGACGCACAGAGCCTCAGATTTGCCCCGGGGCTCTGTTAGAATCGCACCTTTGAGGCTTTTGAAAGCGCGGCGACCCCACAACGGGATCTGCCTCCGATACACCGTTTTCAAGCCATTCTGTGTTTATCCGCGCCACTGAGCGTCAAGAGAGCCTGTATGACCGTCACCCTCAAAACTCCCGAGGACATCGCAAAAATGCGTGTCGCCGGCAAACTGGCCGCCGAAGTGCTGGAAATGATTGCCGAGCATGTCAAACCCGGCGTGACCACCGAAGAGCTGGACCGCATCTGCCACGATTACATCGTCAATGTGCAGCATGCGATTCCCGCACCGTTGAATTACAAGGGTTTCCCCAAGTCCATCTGCACCTCGATCAACCACGTGGTGTGCCACGGCATCCCGAACGAGAAGCCGCTGAAGGATGGCGACACCCTGAACATCGACGTCACCGTCATCAAGGACGGCTACCACGGCGATACCAGCCGCATGTTCCACGTCGGCACCGTGCCGGTCTGGGCCGAGCGCCTGTCGCAGGTCACCCAGGAATGCATGTACAAGGCCATCGAACTGGTGAAGCCGGGCTGCCGCCTGGGCGACATCGGCGAAGTCATCCAGAAGCACGCTGAAAAGAACGGTTTCTCGGTGGTGCGCGAGTTCTGCGGCCACGGTATCGGCAAGGTGTTCCACGAAGAGCCGCAGATCCTGCACTACGGCCGCGCCGGCACCGGCATGGAACTGAAAGCCGGCATGACCTTCACCATCGAGCCCATGATCAACCAGGGCAAGGCCGACACCAAGGTGCTGGGCGACGGCTGGACCGCGATCACCAAGGACCGCAAGCTCTCCGCGCAGTGGGAACACACCCTGCTGGTGACCGAGACCGGCTACGAGATCTTCACCCTGCGCAGCGATGACACCATCGCGCGCGTCTCGGCCTGATCCACGCAGCTGCGCCCCTACCTATAGATAGAAAGGAAAGCCAATCGATGCCGCAGGTGGATCCCGAATTGTTCGACCGCGGCCAGTTCCAGGCGGAACTGGCCCTGAAGGCAAGCCCTATCGCTGCCTTCAAGAAAGCCATTCGTCAGGCACGCGAAGTGCTCGACGAGCGCTTTCGCAGCGGACGGGATATCCGCCGGCTTATCGAGGACCGCGCCTGGTTCGTCGATAACATCCTGCAAAAGGCCTGGGACCAGTTCGACTGGAGCGACGACGCCGACATCGCCCTGGTGGCGGTCGGCGGCTACGGTCGCGGCGAGCTGCACCCCTACTCGGACATCGACCTGCTGATCCTGCTGGGCAGCGCCGACCACGAGATTTTCCGCGATTCCATCGAACGCTTCCTGACCCTGCTCTGGGACATCGGCCTGGAAGTCGGGCAAAGCGTGCGCTCGGTGGAGGAATGCGCCGAAGAGGCCCGCGCCGACCTGACGGTGGTTACCAACCTGATGGAAAGCCGCACCATCTGCGGCCCCGAACGCCTGCGCCAGCGCATGCTCGACGTCACCAGCACGGCGCACATGTGGCCGAGCAAGGACTTCTTCCTGGCCAAGCGCGCCGAACAGAAAGCCCGGCACCACAAGTACAACGACACCGAATACAACCTGGAACCCAACGTCAAAGGCTCGCCCGGCGGCCTGCGGGACATCCAGACCATCCTCTGGGTCGCCCGTCGCCAGTACGGCACGCTGAACCTGCGGGCCCTGGCCGGCGAAGGCTTCCTGGTGGAAAGCGAGAACGCGCTGCTGGCCTCGTCCCAGGAGTTCCTGTGGAAAGTCCGCTACGCCCTGCACATGCTCGCCGGGCGCGCCGAAGACCGCCTGCTGTTCGATCACCAGCGCTCGATCGCCAAGCTGCTGGGGTTCGAGGGCAACGATGCCAAGCAGGCCATCGAAAGCTTCATGCAGCAGTACTACCGGGTGGTGATGAGCATCGCCCAGCTCAGCGACCTGATCATCCAGCATTTCGAGGAGGTCATCCTCGCCCCGGAAGACGAAGCACCGCCGCAGCCGATCAACTCGCGCTTCCAGCTGCACGACGGCTACATCGAGGCGATCAACGCCAACGTGTTCCGCCGCACGCCGTTCGCCATGCTGGAAATCTTTGTGCTCATGGCCCAGCACCCGGAGATCAAAGGCGTACGCGCCGACACCATTCGCCTGCTGCGCGAAAATCGCCACCTGATCGACGACGATTTCCGCCACGACATTCGCAATACCAGCTTGTTCATCGAGCTGTTCAAGTGCGAGATCGGCATCCACCGCAACCTGCGGCGGATGAATCGCTACGGCATTCTCGGGCGTTATCTGCCGGAGTTCGGCCATATCGTCGGACAGATGCAGCACGACCTGTTCCACATCTATACGGTCGACGCCCACACCCTGAACCTGATCAAGCACCTGCGCAAACTGCAGTACACCCAGGTTTCGGAGAAATTCCCGCTGGCCAGCAAGCTCATGGCCAAGCTGCCCAAGCCCGAGCTGATCTACCTCGCCGGGCTCTACCATGACATTGGCAAGGGCCGGCACGGTGACCACTCGGATATCGGCGCCGTGGACGCGGAAGCCTTCTGCATCCGCCACCAGTTGCCGCTGTGGGACACCCGCCTGATCGTCTGGCTGGTGCAGAACCACCTGGTGATGTCGACCACCGCCCAGCGCAAGGACCTGTCCGACCCGCAGGTCATCCATGATTTCGCCCAGATCGTGGTCGACCAGACCCGCCTGGACTATCTCTACGTGCTGACGGTTTCCGACATCAACGCGACCAACCCGACGCTGTGGAACTCATGGCGCGCCAGCCTGTTGCGCCAGCTCTACACCGAGACCAAGCGCGCCCTGCGCCGCGGCCTGGAAAACCCAGTGGACCGCGAAGAGCAGATCCGCCAGACGCAAAGCGCGGCCCTGGACATCCTGGTCCGCGCCGGCACCGACCCGGACGACGTCGAGCAGCTCTGGGCGCAACTGGGTGACGACTACTTCCTGCGCCACACCGCCGGCGATGTGGCCTGGCACAGCGATGCGATCCTCCAGCAGCCGGCCGACGGCGACCCGCTGGTGCTGATCAAGGAAACCACCCAGCGCGAATTCGAGGGTGGCACGCAGATCTTCATCTACGCCCCGGACCAGCACGATTTCTTCGCTGTGACCGTGGCCGCGATGGACCAGTTGAACCTGAACATCCATGACGCCCGGATCATCACTTCGAGCAGCCAGTTCACCCTCGACACCTATATCGTGCTCGATAACGACGGCGGCTCGATCGGCAACAACCCGCAACGCGTCAAACAGATCCGCGACGGCCTTACCGAGGCCCTGCGCAATCCTGACGACTACCCGACCATCATCCAGCGTCGGGTACCGCGTCAGCTCAAGCATTTCGCCTTCCCGCCGCAAGTGACTATCCACAACGATGCCCAGCGCCCGGTCACCGTGCTCGAACTGAGCGCTCCCGATCGCCCCGGCCTGCTGGCGCGCATCGGCAAGATCTTCCTGGAGTTCGACCTGTCGCTGCAAAACGCCAAGATCGCGACCCTGGGCGAGCGCGTGGAAGACGTGTTCTTCATTACCGACGCGCACAACCAGCAACTGTCCGATCCCCAGCTGTGCAGCCGACTGCAGGACGCCATCGTCGAACAGCTGAGCGTCAGCCACGAACCGCCTACCGCCTTGACGCGCCTGAACTTCTGACCACGCGCCACGACCCGCTTTGAGTGAGACACCGCACCGATGAACAACGCTCTGAACCAGCTGCAGCCCTACCCGTTCGAGAAACTCCGCGCCCTGCTCGGCGGCGTCCAGCCCAACCCGGCCAAGCGCCCTATCGCGCTGTCCATCGGCGAACCCAAGCACCGCTCGCCGAGCTTTGTCGCCGAGGCCCTGGCCAATAACCTCGACCAGATGGCCGTGTATCCGACGACCCTGGGGCTTCCAGCCCTGCGCGAAGCCATTGCCAGCTGGTGCGAACGGCGTTTTGGCGTGCCCGACGGCTGGATCGACCCGGCACGCAACGTGTTGCCGGTCAACGGCACCCGCGAGGCGCTGTTCGCCTTCACCCAGACCGTGGTCAACCGCGGCGACGACGCACTGGTGGTCAGCCCGAACCCCTTCTATCAGATCTACGAAGGCGCGGCCTTCCTCGCCGGCGCCAAGCCGCACTACCTGCCGTGCCTGGATGAAAACGGCTTCAATCCGGATTTCGACGCGGTACCGGCCGAGATCTGGCAGCGTTGCCAGATCCTGTTCCTGTGCTCGCCGGGCAACCCGACCGGCGCGCTGATCCCGATCGAAACCCTGAAGAAACTCATCGCCCTGGCCGACCAGTACGATTTCGTGATCGCCGCCGACGAGTGCTACAGCGAGCTGTACTTCGACGAACAGACCCCGCCACCCGGCCTGCTCAGTGCCTGCGCCGAGCTGGGACGCCAGGACTTCAAGCGTTGCGTGGTGTTCCACAGCCTGTCCAAGCGCTCCAACCTGCCGGGCCTGCGCTCCGGCTTCGTCGCCGGCGACGCGGAGATCCTCAAGGGCTTCCTGCTGTACCGCACCTACCATGGCTGCGCCATGCCGGTTCAGACCCAGCTGGCCAGCATCGCCGCCTGGAACGACGAAGTGCATGTGCGCGCCAACCGCGCGCTGTATCGCGAGAAGTTCGA
Organism: Pseudomonas sp. LAMO17WK12:I10; assembly: GCF_900215185.1. Lineage (NCBI taxonomy): Bacteria > Pseudomonadati > Pseudomonadota > Gammaproteobacteria > Pseudomonadales > Pseudomonadaceae > Pseudomonas > Pseudomonas sp. LAMO17WK12:I10. The sequence continues at coordinate 40,149 of NZ_OBDX01000014.1, forward strand.
TGCGGTGCTGGAGATCCTGGCGCCGGTACTCGACGTGCAACGCCCGGACGGCAGCTTCTACCTGTGGCCGAACGTGGCGGGCGACGACACGGCGTTCTGCCGCGACCTGTACGAACAGGAACATGTGACCGTGGTGCCGGGCTCCTACCTGTCACGCGACGTCGACGGCAGCAACCCGGGAGCCGGTCGGGTGCGCATGGCCCTGGTGGCGCCATTGGCCGAATGCGTGGAGGCCGCCGAGCGGATCCGCGATTTCGTTCAGCGCCGTAAATAACTCACGCCCCTGTAGAAGCGAGGCTTGCCCGCGATAGAGATAACGCCGTACAGCTGAAACACTGCGTTATCGTTCATCGCGGGCAAGGACTGGGCGTCCCCCTGCTCCTACAGGAAGGCAGGTGCTATTTCACCTGCCCCAGATTGGCCTCGCTGAGGTCCAGCTCGCCCAATATCTCGCGTAGCACGTCGTCACCGATCTGGTGCTGACGGCTCAACCGATACAACTCCAGCCGCTGCGCCCGCAGCGCCTTCAAACGCAACTTACGCTCCAGCAAGTCCATCTGAAACGCCAGCGCCTGGGCTTCGGCGGAATCGTTGAACACCTCCAGTTGATGGCGATACTCCGACATCAGCCGCCCCTTGAGCTCGGTGGCCAGCGCCGCCTGGGCCGCATCCGGCGAGTTGGCTCCATCGGCCACTTCCTCGGCCTCCAGGGCATGGATCGCCGCCTCGGCGGTTTTGCGCCAGGCATCGCGCACTTCGGCATGCCGCTTCTCGTCAGGACTCTTCTGGATGCCCCGCAGCAAGAGCGGCAAGGCGATACAAGCGGCCACCAGCGACAACAGGATCACCCCGGCGGCAATGAAGATCAGCAGGTCGCGCTCGGGAAAAGCCTCGCCCGCTCCCAGCAACAGCGGCACCGACATGACGCCCGCCAGGGTCACCGCCCCGCGCACCCCGCCCACCGTCAGCAACCAGCAGGAGCGCGCGGTCGGCACCAGGGTCAGCTCCCCCTTGCCGCGCCAGCGGCGCAACAGACCGGACAGGCGCCAGATGCTTTGCACCCAGATGAACCGCAGCACCAGCAATACCAGGAAGATCGCGCCCACATCCAGGCAGCGATAGAACAGGGTCGGCCACAAGGTGGTTTCGTGGCTGACCACGGCCTTGATGATGTCCGGCAGTTGCAGGCCCAACAGCAGAAAGATCAGGCCGTTGAAGGCGAACTCCAGCAACGACCAGACACTGCGGTTGAGCAAGCGGGTGCTGGTCTGCCGGGGCAACAGATCGAGCCAGCTCTGCATCATCCCCGCCGCCACCGCCGAGAGGATGCCCGAGGCTCCCAGGCGCTCGGCCAGCACGTAGGCGGCGAACGGCAGCAACAGCATGAACACCACATGGGTCGCCGGGTCGTCCCAGCCGCGGGCGATCATCCAGGCCCGCAAGCGCCCCACCAGCCAGCTCAGGGCCACGCCGACCGCCAGGCCGCCGACGGCCACCAGGACAAACGTCAGGCTGGCATTGGCCAGGGAAAACACCCCGGTCACGGCCGCCGCCAGGGCGAACTTGAAGGTCACCAGGCCGGAGGCGTCGTTCATCAGCGCCTCGCCTTGCAGCATGTGCATCAAGGGCGTCGGCAGACGGTTCTGGGAAATCGCCGAGACCGCCACGGCGTCGGTCGGCGACAGCACCGCCGCCAGGGCGAAGGCCACCGGCAAGGGAATGGTCGGCAGCAACCAGTGAATGAAATAACCGGCCCCCACCACGGTGAACAGTACCAGGCCCACGGCCAGGGTCAGAATCGGCCCGCGCAGGCGCCACAGCTCACGCTTGGGCATGCGCCAGCCATCGGAGAACAGCAGCGGCGGCAGGAACAGGAACAGAAACAATTCCGGGTCCAGGGCCACGTGCAGCCCCAGGGTGGGCCAGGCCAGCAAGGCTCCAGCGGCGATCTGCAGCAGCGGCAACGGCAACGGAATTACCCGTCCGACCAAGCGCGAGAGACTCACCAGCATCAGCAGGATAAGGACGGTATAGGCGGTTTGCATAAAGCGGTTTTCCCAATCGATCAACAGCGGACTTCAGGCAACAGGTTACCGTCGAAGTGCCATATTAGCCGCTTAAGCTGGGGCCTCGCCGCTGCACAAAAGTCGCAAGCGGCCCATGCCGCTGTCACACAAAGCTACAAAGCCGGGCCTTCGCCGACGCCGAACCGGCGCGGGCATGGCATAATCCGTGACCTTTAACTCCAGCATCTCAAAAGGGGGCAATTCCTTGACCGCTTCAAGCAAAACGTTGCACCTTTTCGGCATCAAAGCCTGCGACACCATGAAAAAGGCGCGCACCTGGCTCGATGAACACGCTGTCAGCTATGACTTCCATGACTACAAAGCGGCCGGAATCGACCGCGAACACCTGGTCCAGTGGTGCAACGAGCACGGCTGGCAGGTGGTGCTGAACCGTGCGGGCACGACCTTTCGCAAACTCGATGACGAACGCAAAGCCGATCTCGACCAGGCGAAAGCGATCGAACTGATGCTCGCGCAACCTTCGATGATCAAGCGCCCGGTGCTCGATCTCGGCGACCGAACCCTGATTGGCTTCAAGCCCGATATCTACGCGGCAGAAATCAAATAACGCCTGCCCGCTCAATTTTGTAAGAGGTAACAGCATGTCCACTACCCTGTTCAGCCTGGCCTTTGGTGTCGGCACTCAAAACCGTCAAGGCGCGTGGCTGGAAGTGTTTTACGCCGCGCCCCTGCTCAAGCCGTCCGCGGAAATCGTTGCCGCCATCGCCCCGGTGCTGGGTTACAGCGAAGGCAACCAGGCCATCACCTTCACCACCGCCCAGGCCGCAGAGCTGGCCGACGCCCTGAAAAGCATCGACGCCACCCAGGCCGCGCTGCTGACCCGCCTGGCCGAGAGCCACAAGCCGCTGGTCGCCACCCTGCTGGCCGAAGACACCCAGTTGACCTCCACCCCGGAGGCCTACCTGAAGCTGCACCTGCTGTCCCACCGCCTGGTCAAGCCGCACGGCCTGAACCTGGCCGGGATCTTCCCGCTGCTGCCGAACGTGGCCTGGACCAACCAGGGCGCGGTCGACCTCGGCGAACTGGCCGAGCGTCAATTGGAAGCCCGCCTGCGTGGCGAGCTGCTGGAAGTGTTCTCGGTGGACAAGTTCCCGAAAATGACCGACTACGTGGTACCGGCCGGCGTGCGTATCGCTGACGCCGCGCGTATCCGCCTGGGCGCCTATGTGGGCGAAGGCACCACGGTGATGCACGAAGGTTTCGTCAACTTCAACGCCGGCACCGAAGGCCCGGGCATGATCGAAGGCCGGGTGTCCGCTGGTGTGTTCGTCGGCAAGGGTTCGGACCTGGGCGGCGGTTGCTCGACCATGGGCACCCTGTCGGGCGGCGGCAATATCGTGATCAAGGTCGGCGAAGGCTGCCTGATCGGCGCCAACGCCGGTATCGGTATCCCGCTGGGCGACCGCAACACCGTGGAATCGGGCCTGTACGTGACCGCCGGGACCAAGGTGGCGCTGCTGGACGAGAACAACCAGCTGGTCAAGGTGGTCAAGGCCCGTGAGCTGGCCGGCCAGCCTGACCTGCTGTTCCGTCGCAATTCGGAGACCGGTGCCGTGGAGTGCAAGACCCACAAATCGGCCATCGAACTGAACGCAGCGCTGCACGCTCACAACTAAGCGTCACGCCCCTCTACCTGTAGGAGCGAGGCTGGCCCGCGAAACTTTGGGTTGCCTCGAAGGCCCCTTGGCGGGCAGCCTCGCTCCTACCGGTTACAGGTCCGGCGTATACCCGCCCATGTTCACCAGGGCCCGATAGCATGATGATTCCTTCTCCCTGGCGTGCCGACTTCCCGGCCATCGCCGCCCTGCAACGGCAGGACCAGACCTACCTGGACAACGCCGCCACCACGCAAAAACCCCAAGCCCTGCTGGACGCCCTGGCGCACTACTACGCCAATGGCGCGGCCAATGTGCATCGCGCGCAGCACCTGCCTGGCGCTCACGCCACCCAGGCGTTCGAGAACAGCCGGCACAAGGTGGCGCAGTGGCTGAACAGCGGTGACAGCGGGCAGATCATCTTTACCCACGGCGCGACCTCCGCGCTGAACCTCCTGGCCTATGGCCTGGAACACCAATTCAACCCGGGCGACGAAATCGTCATCAGCGCCCTGGAGCATCACGCCAACCTGCTGCCCTGGCAGCAACTGGCGCACCGTCGCGGCCTCAACCTGGTGGTACTGCCGCTGGACGACGACGGCCTGATCGATCTCGACGCCGCGGCCCGCCTGATCGGCCCGCGCACCCGGCTGCTGGCCGTCAGCCAGCTGTCCAACGTGCTCGGTGCCTGGCAGCCCCTGCCGCAGTTGCTGGCCCTGGCCAAGGCGCACGCCGCCCTGACCGTGGTCGACGGCGCCCAGGGCGTGGTCCACGGCCGCCACGATGAGCAGGCGCTGGGCTGCGATTTCTATGTGTTCTCCAGCCACAAGCTCTACGGCCCGGACGGCGTCGGCGTGCTGTACGGGCGCACCGAGGCGCTGCAAGGCCTGCGTCACTGGCAGTTTGGTGGCGAGATGGTCCAGCAGGCCGAATACCAGCACGCCAGCTTCCGCCCCGCCCCGCTGGGTTTCGAAGCCGGTACTCCACCGATCGCCAGTGTGATTGGCCTGGGCGCGACCCTGGATTACCTCAGCGGCCTCGACCAGGACGCCGTCAGCGCCCATGAAGCTGCGCTGCACGCCTACCTGCTGCATGGCCTGCTGGCCCGCAAAGGCCTGCGCCTGCTGGGCAAGCCGCAGCTGGCGCTGGTCAGCTTCGTGGTCGATGGCGTGCACAACGCCGACCTGGCTCACCTGCTGACCGAACAGGGCATCGCCGTGCGCGCCGGGCATCACTGCGCCATGCCGCTGCTGAAAAGCTTCGGCCTGGCCGGGGCGATCCGCGTATCCCTGGCGCTGTATAACGACTCCGAGGACCTGGAACGCTTCTTCGAGGCCCTCGATCAGGCACTGGAGCTGTTGCGATGAGCCTGCCCGCCGAGGCCCTGGCGGCCCTCGACAGCTTTCAGGGCGCTCCCGGTTGGGAACAGCGCGCGCGCTTGCTGATGCAATGGGGCGAACGCCTGGCGCCGCTGAGCGACGCCGACAAGGTCGAGGCCAATCGGGTGCATGGTTGTGAAAGCCAGGTCTGGCTGGTGGGCACCTTGCAGGACGGCCACTGGCAGTTCGCCGCCAGTAGCGATGCACGCCTGATCCGTGGCCTGGTGGCCCTGCTGCTGGCGCGGGTCAACGGCTTGTCCGCCGAGGAACTGCAACGGGTGGACTTGCCGGACTGGTTCAATCAACTGGGCCTGTCGCGCCAGCTGTCGCCGTCGCGCAGCAATGGGCTGAACGCGGTATTGCAGCGGATGCGCGAGCTGGCTGGCACGCGCTGACGCTGGTCGACACAACCGCTGAGCCTGGATAAGACACGGAGCTGTGTAGCCGCTGCCGCAGGCTGCGATCGACTCCGCAGGAGACGTGCTCTTCAGGACCTCGCAAGCCCCTTCGGGCCTTATCGCAGCCTGCGGCAGCGGCTACAGGGGTTTGACTCTGTCCGCCGGGCGCCGCACACCGGCCACCAGCTTGTCCACCGCCTTGGTCGCCGCAACCATGCCGAAGGTCGCGGTCACCATCATCACCGCGCCAAAACCGCCGGCGCAGTCGAGCTTCACGCCATCGCCGACAAAGCTCTTCTGCAGGCAGATGCTGCCGTCCGGTTTAGGGTAGCGCAGCTGCTCGGTGGAAAACACGCAAGGCACGCTGTAGTGGCGGGTCACGGTGCGGGAAAAACCGTAGTCGCGACGCAGGGTCGAACGCACTTTCGAGGCCAGCGGGTCGTTGAAGGTCCGGTTCAGGTCGCAGACCTGGATCAGTGTCGGGTCGATCTGCCCGCCCGCGCCGCCGGTGGTGATGATCTGGATCTTGCGCCGCTTGCACCAGGCGATCAGTGCCGCCTTGGCGTTGACACTGTCGATGCAGTCGATCACGCAATCGATGTTCGGCGTGATGTATTCGGCCATGGTCTCACGGGTGACGAAGTCCGCCACCGCATGCACGGTGCAGGCCGGATTGATCCCGCGCAGGCGCTCGGCCATGACCTCGACCTTGGCTTTGCCAACCGTGCTGTCCAGGGCATGCAACTGCCGATTGCTGTTGCTGACACAGACGTCGTCCAGGTCGAACAGCGAGATCTCGCCCACGCCGCAACGGGCTATGGCTTCCGCCGCCCAGGAGCCGACCCCGCCGACCCCGACGATCGCCACATGGGCGGCGCGCAAGCGTTCCAGCCCCTCGATACCATACAACCGGGCGACGCCAGCAAACCGCGGATCTTCTGTACTCATGACCATTACCCCAAAAACCGGCGCGCATTATAGGGCCGATGCCCGCCAAGAGCATCTTTGCCCTATGAATGGCAGTCAGGGCTGCTTTAATGAGGGAACAATCTGAAAATTCCGGCGCCGAGAACTTAAATCGAGTTGGATTGCCCAACCTGCGGCTTTCCCCTGTGCGCTGTACGCTCAGTCGAAGGCCAGTGCAGGATGCGCGCCGCTTGGCGCATGCCGACCGTTCCCCCGTTCCACACCCTTTGGAACCCGAAATAGCTATGTCATCGCGTAAATTTGGACTCAACCTGGTGGTGGTTCTGGCAATTGCCGCCCTGTTCACCGGCTTCTGGGCACTGGTCAACCGCCCGGTTTCCGCCCCCAATTGGCCTGCACAAATCTCCGGCTTTTCCTACTCGCCTTTCCAGCTGGGCCAGTTCCCGCAGAAAGACCAGTTCCCGACCGACGACGAAATGCGTCGCGACCTGGAGATCATGAGCAAGCTGACCGACAACATCCGGACCTACTCGGTCGATGGCACGCTGGAGAACATCCCCAAGCTGGCGGAAGAGTTCGGCCTGCGCGTGACTCTGGGGATCTGGATCAGCCCGGACCTGGAACGCAACGAGCGTGAAATCACCCGCGCCATCGACATCGCCAACACCTCGCGCAGTGTGGTGCGCGTGGTGGTCGGTAACGAAGCGATCTTCCGCAAGGAAATCACCGCCGACCAGTTGAGCGTCCTGCTCGATCGCGTACGGGCCGCGGTCAAGGTGCCGGTCACCACCTCCGAACAGTGGCACGTCTGGAAAGAACACCCGGAACTGGCCCAGCACGTCGACCTGATCGCCGCGCACGTCCTGCCCTACTGGGAATTCGTCCCAATGGACAAGGCCGGGCAGTTCGTCCTCGACCGCGCCCGCGACCTGAAACAAATGTTCCCGAAAAAACCGCTGCTGCTGTCCGAGGTGGGCTGGCCGAGCAACGGCCGCATGCGTGGCGGCGCCGACGCCAGCCCGGCGGACCAGGCGATTTACCTGCGTAACCTGGTCAACAAGCTCAACCGCCAGGGCTACAACTACTTCGTGATCGAAGCCTTCGACCAGCCGTGGAAGGCCAGCGACGAAGGCTCGGTGGGCGCCTACTGGGGCGTGTTCAACGCCGCGCGCCAGCAGAAATTCAACTTCGAAGGCCCGGTGGTGGCGATCCCGCAATGGCGCGTGCTGGCCATCGGCTCGGTGGTCCTGGCGCTGCTGTCCCTGACCCTGCTGATGATCGACGGCTCGGCCCTGCGCCAGCGCGGGCGGACCTTCCTGACCTTCATCGCCTTCCTCTGCGGCTCGGTGCTGGTGTGGATCGGCTACGACTACAGCCAGCAATACAGCACCTGGTTCAGCCTGACGGTGGGCTTCCTGCTCGCCCTGGGTGCGCTCGGGGTGTTCATCGTGTTGCTCACCGAGGCCCATGAACTGGCCGAGGCGGTCTGGGTGCACAAGCGCCGGCGCGAGTTCCTGCCGGTCGAAGGCGACTCCAACTACCGGCCGAAAGTCTCGATCCATGTGCCGTGCTACAACGAGCCGCCGGAAATGGTCAAACAGACCCTCAATGCCCTGGCCAACCTCGACTATCCGGACTTCGAAGTCCTGATCATCGACAACAACACCAAGGACCCGGCGGTCTGGGAGCCGGTGCAGGCCTATTGCGAGACCCTCGGCCCGCGCTTCAAGTTCTTCCACGTCGCGCCCCTGGCCGGTTTCAAGGGCGGCGCGCTGAACTACCTGATCCCGCACACCGCCAAGGACGCCGAAGTGATCGCGGTGATCGACTCGGACTACTGCGTTGATCGCAACTGGCTCAAGCACATGGTGCCGCACTTCGCCGACCCGAAAATCGCCGTGGTGCAATCGCCGCAGGATTACCGCGACCAGAACGAAAGCACCTTCAAGAAGCTCTGCTACGCGGAATACAAAGGCTTCTTCCATATCGGCATGGTCACCCGCAACGACCGTGACGCGATCATCCAGCACGGCACCATGACCATGACCCGCCGTTCGGTCCTGGAAGAACTGGGCTGGGCCGACTGGTGCATCTGCGAAGACGCCGAACTGGGCCTGCGGGTGTTCGAGAAAGGCCTGTCGGCGGCGTACTACCACACCAGTTACGGCAAGGGCCTGATGCCGGATACCTTCATCGACTTCAAGAAACAGCGTTTCCGCTGGGCCTATGGGGCGATCCAGATCATCAAGCGCCATACCGCCAGCCTGCTGCGCGGCAAGGACACCGAGCTGACCCGTGGCCAGCGCTACCACTTCCTCGCGGGTTGGCTGCCGTGGGTGGCGGATGGCATGAACATCTTCTTCACCCTCGGCGCCCTGCTCTGGTCGGCGGCGATGATCATCGTGCCGCAGCGCGTCGATCCGCCGTTGCTGATCTTCGCGATCCCGCCCCTGGCGCTGTTCGTGTTCAAGGTCGGCAAGATCATCTTCCTCTACCGCCGGGCGGTCGGGGTCAACCTCAAGGACGCGTTCTGCGCGGCCGTGGCGGGCCTGGCGTTGTCCCACACCATCGCCAAGGCGGTGCTGTACGGCTTCTTCACCAGCAGCATTCCGTTCTTCCGCACGCCGAAGAATGCCGACAACCACGGCTTCTGGGTGGCGATCTCGGAAGCCCGGGAAGAGCTGTTCATCATGCTGCTGTTGTGGGGCGCGGCGCTGGGCATCTACCTGGTGCAGGGCGGCCTGCCGAGCAACGACATGCGCTTCTGGGTGACCATGCTGCTGGTGCAGTCGCTGCCGTATGTGGCGGCACTGGTCATGGCCTTCCTGTCGTCGCTGCCAAAACCGCTTGCCGAAAGCGCGCCGGTGGCAGCCGCATAAATCGCGGCAAAGCACTAAACGGCGGCCTCTGGCCGCCGTTTTGCTTTAAGATATCCGCCATTTTGCGCGCCTTGCCCCATTACCGTAGGCGCGAGGCTTGCCCGCGATAGCCACGACGCGGTTTGCCTGAGACACCTCAGGTTTTCCATCGCGGGCAAGCCTCGCGCCTACACATAACGCCTTGCACCGGAGTTTCCCCATGACGGCCCACGCCGACCTTTCGCCGACCCTGCAACTCGCCTGTGACCTGATCCGCCGCCCGTCGGTGACGCCGGTCGACGCCGACTGCCAGAAGCTGATGATGCAGCGCCTGGGCGATGCCGGCTTCAAGCTGGAGCCGATGCGCATCGAGGATGTGGATAACTTCTGGGCCAGCCACGGCAAGCACGAAGGCCCGGTGCTGTGTTTCGCCGGCCATACCGACGTGGTGCCCACCGGCCCGGTCCAGGCCTGGCAGAACGACCCGTTCGACGCGTTGATCGACGAGCACGGCATGCTCTGCGGGCGCGGCGCGGCGGACATGAAAGGCAGCCTCGCGGCGATGCTGGTGGCGGCCGAGCGTTTTGTCGCCGACTACCCGGAGCACAAAGGCTCGGTGGCCTTCCTGATCACCAGCGACGAAGAAGGCCCGGCCCACCACGGCACCAAGGCGGTGGTCGAGCGCCTGGCAGCGCGCAAGGAGCGCCTGGACTGGTGCATCGTCGGCGAACCGTCGAGCACCAGCCTGGTCGGTGACGTGGTCAAGAACGGCCGTCGCGGCTCCCTCGGCGCCAAACTCACGGTGCGCGGCGTGCAGGGCCACGTGGCCTACCCGCACCTGGCCAAGAACCCGATCCACCTGGCAGCCCCGGCCCTGGCCGAACTGGCCGCGGAGCATTGGGACGACGGCAATGCCTTCTTCCCGCCCACCAGCTTCCAGATTTCCAACCTGAATTCCGGTACCGGTGCGACCAACGTGATCCCCGGCGAGCTGGTGGCGGTGTTCAACTTCCGCTTCTCCACCGAATCCACGGTCGAAGGCCTGCAACAGCGCGTGGCCACCATCCTCGACAAGCACGGCCTGGACTGGCATGTAGAGTGGGCGCTGTCGGGCTTGCCGTTCCTCACCGAGCCGGGCGCCCTGCTCGACGCGGTGTCGGCCAGCATCAAGGACGTCACCGGCCGCGAGACCAAGGCCTCCACCAGCGGCGGTACCTCCGACGGGCGCTTCATCGCCACCCTCGGCACCCAGGTGGTCGAGCTGGGCCCGGTCAACGCCACCATCCACCAGGTCAACGAGCGCGTGCTGGCCAGCGACCTCGACGTGCTGACCGAAATCTACTACCAGACCCTGATCAAGTTGCTCGCCTGATGCTTGCCTGCCCTATCTGCGCGGCGCCCCTGAGCGCCGTCGACAACGGTGTCGTGTGCCCGGCCGGGCACCGCTTCGACCGTGCCCGCCAGGGTTACCTGAACCTGCTGCCGGTGCAGCACAAGAACAGCCGTGACCCGGGGGACAACCAGGCCATGGTCGAAGCCCGCCGCGACTTTCTCAATGCCGGCCATTACGCCCCGGTGGCCAGGCGCCTGGCCGAGCTGGCCGCCGAGCGCGCCCCGCAGCGCTGGGTCGATATCGGTTGCGGCGAGGGTTACTACACCGCCCAGATCGCCGAAGCCCTGCCCCAGGCGGACGGTTATGCCCTGGACATCTCCCGGGAAGCGGTCAAGCGCGCCTGCCGCCGTGCCCCGCAGTTGACCTGGTTGATCGCCAGCATGGCCCGGGTGCCCCTGGCCGACGCCAGTTGCCAGTTTCTCGCCAGCGTCTTCAGCCCGCTGGACTGGCAGGAAGCCAAGCGCCTGCTCAGCCCTGGCGGCGGCCTGATGAAGGTCGGGCCGACCAGCGGCCACCTGATGGAATTGCGCGAGCGCCTGTACGACGAGGTCCGCGAATACACCGACGACAAACACCTGGCGCTGGTGCCCGCGGGCATGGCGCTGCAACACAGTGAAACCCTGGACTTCAAGCTGACGCTGAGCAATCCGCAGGATCGCGCCAACCTGCTGGCCATGACGCCCCACGGCTGGCGCGCCAGTGCCGAACGCCGCGCCAGCGTGATCGAGCAGGCCGAGCCCTTCGAGGTCAGCGTGTCGATGCGCTACGATTACTTCGTGCTGCAATAACCCATTAATCCACGGTCTCGAGCAGCGACTCGAGACCGAATAAATCCGCGAATGGATTTTTCAGACCCGCAGTGAGGACATCCATGCGCCAACCGGATATCGAGATTTACCTGAAAGACGCCGACGTCGACCACAAGGCCATCGCCGCCTGGCTCGGCGCGGCCCTGGGCCCGTGCAGCGATTGGGTGCAGAAGGGCCAGACCTACAAATGCAAGGCGGGCAGCGTGCCAGTGACCTGGCTGCCCAAAGCCGTGGGCAAATGGAACAGCCTGTACCTGGAAAGCGACCAGACGCCGTGGGACGACGACATCGCCTGCGCCCGCGCCGCCTTCGCCGCGCTGAACGTCGAAGTGCGCTGCGCACCGGGCAGCTGGGTCGAGGAAGAAGGTGAGGAATCGGCCGACCGCTGGATTCGCATCAGCGCCGACGGGGAAGAAGAGATTACCTGGCGTACCGCCTGACTCTGATTACTGTAGGAGCGAGGCTTGCCCACCATAGCGTTGACGCTATCGCGAGCACGCTTCGCTCCTACAAGGCACAGCGCTTACAAGCCGACTACATCCTCTGCCTGCAAACCCTTCTGCCCCTCTACCACGGCGTATTCAACCTGCTGCCCTTCGGTCAGCGAGCGGTGGCCTTCACCACGAATAGCACGGTAGTGGACAAATACATCGGCACCACCTTCACGCTGAATGAAGCCGTAGCCCTTGGCGTCGTTGAACCACTTCACGCTGCCGGTCTCGCGAGTTGCCATCAATCCATCCTCCGTCTTTTTATTATCAGTCGGCTTACTGAAACGAAGCCGTGAGAACTTTCGCCTGGACCTGGGATTCTATTGATGGGCCCCGCATGCCCAGGCGTCAGTCGGGCGAGTATATGACAGGCAGAAAAACTCTCAACTCAATCTTGTTTGCCGCTTTTTTGCCGATTTTCGGTGAATCCGGCACACTAGCCGCCCCGAGCAACTGCTCGGTTTTTTCCACTAAAGCAGAAGCCGTATGACCCGCTCCCCGTTCCGCCGTCTTGTGTTTGGCACCTTGCGTCGACTGTTGTACCTCTGGGTTCGCTCGGAGACGATCAACCAGTCGTCCTTCACCCTCAACCTCGACCGCAGTCGTCCGGTGTTCTACGTCCTGCAAAACCCTTCGCTCACCGACCTTGCCGTGGTCGATACCGAGTGCACCAAGGCCGGGTTGCCGCGCCCGGTGCTGCCGGTCTCGGTGGGTAACCTGCTGGAACCCGCCGCGTTCTTCTACCTGACCCCGGCCCCGGACTGGCTAGGCCGCCAGGACAAGCGCGGCGCGCCACCGACCCTGACCCGCCTGGTCAGCGCCCTGAGCCAGAATGCCGCCGAAGACGCGCAGATCATTCCGGTCAGCGTGTTCTGGGGCCAGTCGCCGGACAGCGAATCGAGCCCGTGGAAACTGCTGTTCGCCGACAGCTGGGCAGTCACCGGGCGTCTGCGCCGGCTGCTGAGCATCATGATCCTGGGCCGCAAGACCCGGGTGCAATTCTCCGCGCCGATCCACCTGCGCGAACTGATCGAGCACAACAAGGGCCACGAGCGCACCGTGCGCATGGCCCAGCGCATCCTGCGGGTGCACTTTCGCAACCTGAAGGCCGCGGTGATCGGCCCGGACATTTCCCACCGACGCAACCTGGTCAAGGGCCTGCTGAACCAGCCGCTGGTCAAGCAGGCGATCCTCGACGAAGCCGAACGGGAAAAGATCTCCCCGGAAAAAGCCAAGGCCGTGGCCCTGCGTTATGGCAACGAGATCGCCTCGGACTACACCTTCACCGCGATCCGCTTCCTCGAAGTGGTGCTGAGCTGGTTCTGGAACAAGATCTACGACGGGATCAAGGTCAACCACATCGAAAGCGTGCAGAAAGTCGCCCCGGGCCACGAAGTGATCTACGTGCCCTGCCACCGCAGCCACATCGACTACCTGCTGCTGTCCTACCTGCTGTTCCGCAACGGCCTGACCCCGCCGCACATCGCCGCCGGGATCAACCTGAACATGCCGGTGATCGGCAGCCTGCTGCGCAGGGGTGGAGCGTTCTTCATGCGCCGCACCTTCAAGGGCAACCCGCTCTACACCTCGGTGTTCAACGAATACCTGCACACCCTGTTCACCAAGGGTTTCCCGGTGGAGTACTTCGTCGAGGGCGGGCGCTCGCGCACCGGGCGCATGCTGCAACCGAAAACCGGGATGCTGGCCATCACCCTGCGCAGCTTCCTGCGCTCCTCGCGCATGCCGATCGTCTTCGTCCCGGTGTACATCGGCTACGAGCGCGTGCTGGAAGGCCGCACCTACCTGGGCGAGCTGCGCGGGGCGAGCAAGAAGAAAGAGTCGATCTTCGACATCTTCAAGGTCATCGGCGCCCTCAAGCAGCGTTTCGGCCAGGTGGCGGTGAACTTCGGCGAGCCGATCAAGCTGGCCGAGTTCCTCGACCAGGAACAGCCGGGCTGGCGCGCCCAGGAGCTGGGTCCGCAGTTCAAGCCGGCCTGGCTCAACGAAACCACCAACCGCCTGGGTGAAAAAGTCGCCCAGCACCTGAACGAGGCGGCGGCGATCAATCCGGTCAACCTGGTGGCCCTGGCGCTGCTGTCCACCAGCCGCCTGGCCCTCGACGACCGCGCCATGGCCCGGGTCCTGGACCTGTACCTGGCGCTGCTGCGCAAGGTTCCCTACTCGCCCCACACCACCCTGCCGGAAGGCGATGGCCGGGCCTTGATCGAGCACGTGAAGGACATGGACCTGCTGTCCGAGCAGAGCGATGCCCTGGGCAAGATCCTCTACCTGGACGAGCAGAACGCCGTCCTGATGACCTACTACCGCAACAACGTGCTGCACATCTTCGCCCTGCCGGCGTTGCTGGCGAGCTTCTTCCAGAGCTCGTCGCGCATGAGCCGCGAACAGATCCTGCGCTACACCCGGGCGCTGTACCCCTACCTGCAGTCAGAGCTGTTCATCCGTTGGTCCCTGGACGAGCTGGACGGGGTGATCGACCAATGGCTGGAGGCCTTCGTCGAGCAAGGCCTGCTGCGCTTCGAGAAGGAGCTGTACCTGCGTCCGGCCCCAAGCTCGCGGCATTTCGTGCTGCTGACCCTGCTGTCCAAGAGCATCGCCCAGACCCTGCAGCGCTTCTACATGGCCATCTCGCTGCTACTCAACAGCGGCCAGCGCAGCATCAGCGCCGAAGAGCTGGAAGACCTGTGCACAGTCATGGCCCAGCGCCTGTCGATCCTGCATGGCCTGAATGCCCCGGAGTTCTTCGACAAGAGCCTGTTCCGCCACTTCATCCAGACTTTGCTGGAGCAGGACGTGCTGCGCCGCGACGAGGCCGGCAAGCTGAGCTACCACGAACTGCTCGGTGAACTGGCCGAGGGCGCGGCCAAGCGCGTGTTGCCGGCGGAAATTCGCCTATCGATCCGCCAAGTGGCCCTGCATCGTAGCGAAGATGCCGCCGAACAGGTCGCCGCCCCGCAACAAAGCGACTAGATTCTTATCGGCGCCAGGTAGTTTCTGGCGCCCCCCCCGATACGGAGATCCAGCATGAAAAAGCTCACCCTGCTCGCCCTTACCACCCTGCTCGGGGCCTGTAACAGCATGCAACCTGCCAGCAAAGCCAGCCTCGATGGCGAAGTCTTCTACCTGCAACGCATCGCCCTGCCGCCAGCCGCCACCCTGAGCGTCAGCCTGCAGGACGTGTCGCTGGCCGACGCCCCCGCGGTGCTGCTGGCCGAACAGAAGGGCCCGGTCAAAGGCCAGGTGCCGCTGCCCTTCCACCTCAGCTACGACCCGGCCCAGGTCAAACCCGGGCACCGTTATTCGGTCAGCGCGCGGATCGAAGTGGCTGGCAAACTGCTGTTCGTCACCACCGAGCATAACGGGGTGAAACTCGACGGCAGCGATCCGCAACCGCTGAAAATCCGTGTCGACGCGGTTCGCTAATCCCTTTTCTCGAACAAGGAAGCTGCCATGCTCCGTTCTTCCCTTCGCTTCACCAGCCTGTGCGCCGGCCTGCTGATCTGTGCCAGTGCCCTGGCGCTGTCCCTCGGCGACCTGTCGCAGCAAGACGCCACCGGCGGCCTCAAGGACGCCCTGACCCAGGGAGCCCAGGTCGCGGTCAAACAACTGGGCACCGCCGGCGGTTTCAGCAACAACCCGGACGTGCGCATCGAACTGCCGGGCAACCTCGGCAAAGTGGCAAAGAAAATGAAGCAGTTCGGCATGGGCGCCCAGGTCGAGGAACTCGAGACCAGCATGAACAAGGCCGCCGAGGCCGCCGTGCCGCAGGCCCAGGCGCTGCTGGTGGATGCCGTGAAGAAGATGAGCGTGGAGGACGCCAAGGGCATTCTCAGCGGTGGCAAGGATTCCGCCACCCAGTACCTGAGCAAGACCAGCCGCGAACAGATCCGCGTGAAGTTCCTGCCAATCGTCAAACAGGCCACCGACCAGGTGGGCCTGGCCAAGCAGTACAACGCCTTCGCCGGCCAGGCCGCCACCTTCGGCGTGCTGGATGCGAAGAACGCGAATATCGAAAGCTACGTGACCGAACAGGCGCTCAACGGCCTGTTCGAGATGATCGGCAAACAGGAAGCGACCATTCGCGAGAACCCGGCGGCAGCGGCCACCAGCCTGGCGAAGAAGGTGTTCGGTAGCCTGTAACTCCTACCCATAGGAGCGGCCGGTCGACGCTCGATTGCTCGCGATTTAGGCGCTGCAGTGTGCCAGGCACACAGCGGCGTCTAAATCGCGAGCAAGCTTCGCTCCTACAGAAGCTCAGGTTTTCCTGACCCGGAACCACGCCGCATACAACGCTGGCAGGAACAGCAGGGTCAGCGCCGTCGCGACAATCAGCCCGCCCATGATCGCCACCGCCATCGGCCCGAAGAACACGCTGCGTGACAGCGGGATCATCGCCAGCACCGCCGCCAACGCGGTCAGCACGATCGGCCGGAAACGCCTGACCGTCGCCTCGATGATCGCCTGCCACGGCGTGAGCCCGGCAGCGATGTCCTGCTCGATCTGATCCACCAGGATCACCGAGTTGCGCATGATCATCCCCGACAGCGCGATGGTCCCGAGCATGGCCACGAAGCCGAACGGCTGGCGGAACACCATCAGGAACAGGGTCACGCCGATCAGCCCCAGCGGCGCGGTGAGGAACACCATCGCCGTGCGCGAGAAGCTGCGCAGTTGCAGCATCAGCAGGGTCAACACCACCACGATGAACAGCGGCACGCCGGCCTTCACCGAGTTCTGCCCGCGCGCCGAGTCTTCCACGGTGCCGCCGACATCCAGCAGGTAACCGTCCGGCAGTTCGGCGCGGATCGGCTCCAGGGTCGGCAGGATCTGTTGCACCAGGGTCGCCGGCTGTTCCTTGCCATAGATGTCGGCCCGCACGGTGACATTCGGCAGGCGGTTGCGGTGCCAGATGATGCCTTCCTCGAAGCCGTACTCCAGGGTCGCGACCTGCGACAGCGCCACGCTCTTGCCGTTGTCGGTGGGCACCGCCAGGCTCGGCAGCAGCGACAGCTCGGTGCGTTCATGCAAGGTCCCGCGCAGTAGGATCTCGATCAACTCGTTGTCTTCGCGGTACTGGCTGACGCTGGAACCGGTCAGCGAGCTTTGCAGGAATTTCGCCAGGTTGGCCGTGCTCACGCCCAGGGCCCGCGCACGGTCCTGATCGATGTTGAGGTAGACCACCTTGCTCGGTTCTTCCCAATCCAGGTGCACGTTGACCACGTGGGGGTTCTCGCGCACCTTGACCGCCACCTTGCGCGCCAGGGCCCGCACCTCTTCGATGTGCTCGCCGGTGACGCGAAACTGCACCGGATAGCCCACGGGCGGGCCGTTCTCCAGGCGGGTGACCCGCGAGCGCAGGGCCGGGAACTGTTCGTCGAGGGTTTCGATCAGCCAGCTGCGCAGGCTTTCACGCTCCTCGATGGTCTTGGCCAGCACCACGAACTGGGCAAAACTCGCCGCCGGCAGTTGCTGGTCCAGGGGCAGGTAGAAACGCGGCGAACCGGTGCCGACGTAAGCTACATAGTTATCGATGCCGGCATGATCCTTGAGCATCGCCTCCAGGCGCTTGACCTGCTCGGCGGTATTGCTCAGGGACGCGCCCTCGGCCAGCTTCAGGTCGACCATCAGTTCCAGGCGCCCGGAAGCCGGGAAGAACTGCTGCGGCACGAAACGGAACAGCATCACCGAGGCAATGAACAGCAGCACGGTCAGGGCGATCACGGTCTTGCGCCGGTGCACGCACCATTCCACCATCCGCCGCACCCGCTGATAGAACGGCGTGCCGTACGGATCGGGCTGGCCGTCGGCGCTGCCGTGCTTGGCCGCGTGCAGCTTGGCCAGGTCCGGCAGCAGCTTCTCGCCCAGGTAGGGCACGAACACCACCGCGGCGATCCAAGAGGCCAGCAAGGCGATGGTCACCACCTGGAAGATCGAACGGGTGTATTCGCCGGTGCCGGACTGCGCCGTGGCGATCGGCAGGAAACCCGCGGCAGTGATCAGGGTACCGGTGAGCATCGGAAACGCGGTGCTGGTCCAGGCGTAGCTGGCGGCCTTGAGCCGGTCGTAGCCCTGCTCCATCTTGATCGCCATCATCTCCACCGCGATGATCGCGTCGTCCACCAGCAGGCCCAGCGCCAACACCAGCGCGCCGAGGGAGATTTTGTGCAGGCCGATCCCCAGGTAATACATGGTGGCGAAAGTCATCGCCAGCACCAGCGGAATCGCCAAAGCCACCACCATGCCGGTGCGCACGCCCAGGGAAAAGAAGCTCACCAGCAGCACGATCGCCAGGGCTTCCACCAACACCTGGACGAACTCGCCGACGCCGGTCTTCACCGCGGCCGGCTGGTCGGAGACCTTGCGCAGTTCCATGCCGGCGGGGAGGTTTTTCTGGATCCGGGCGAACTCCAGTTCCAGCGCCTTGCCCAGCACCAGGATGTCGCCGCCGTCCTTCATCGCCACGGCCAGGCCGATTGCGTCCTGGCCCATGAAACGCATGCGCGGCGCCGGTGGATCGTTGAAGCCGCGACGCACATCCGCCACATCGCCGATACGGAAGGTGCGGTCGGCCACCCGGATCGGGAAGTTGCTGATCTGCTCGACGCTCTGGAAATTACCGGACACCCGCAATTGCAGGCGCTCGCTGCTGGTTTCGAAGAAGCCGGCGGTGGACACCGCGTTCTGCTCCTCCAGGGCCTGCTGCACCGCCGCCAGCGGCAGACCGAGGGTCGCCAGCTTGACGTTCGACAGCTCGATCCAGACCTTCTCGTCCTGCAAGCCCAGCAGGTCGACCTTGCCCACGTCCTTGACCCGCTGCAGCTGGATCTGGATGCGGTCGGCGTAATCCTTGAGCACCGCGTAGTCGAAACCGTCGCCGGTCAGCGCATAGATATTGCCGAAGGTAGTGCCGAACTCATCGTTGAAGAACGGGCCCTGGATACCCGGCGGCAGGGTATGGCGGATATCGCTGATCTTCTTGCGCAACTGATACCAGAGCTCGGGGATCTGGTTCGAGTGCATCGAGTCGCGCGCCATGAAGGTCACCTGGGACTCGCCCGGGCGGGAAAACGAGACGATGCGCTCGTACTCGCCGGTTTCCATCAGTTTCTTTTCGATGCGTTCGGTGACCTGCCGGGAAACCTCCTGGGCCGTGGCGCCCGGCCAGTTGGTGCGGATCACCATGGCCTTGAAGGTGAAGGGCGGGTCTTCGCTCTGGCCCAGCTTGGTGTAGGACAACGCCCCGACAATGGCCAGCAACAGCATCAGGAACAGCACGATCTGGCGGTTGCGCAACGCCCATTCGGAAAGATTGAAACCCATCGGGGATTACTCCTTGGCCGCCAGATTGACCACGCGGTTGGAGCGATCCACCGGGCGCACCTGCTGCCCCTCATGAAGCACATGCACACCCGCCGCCACCACCCAGTCGCTGACCCCGAGGCCTTCGAGAACCGGCACGCTCTTTTCGCCGAAGGCGCCAAGGCGCACCGGGGTCTTTTTCAGGGTGTTGTTGGCGTCGACCCGCCAGACATAGGCGGCACCGTTCTCCGCAGTCACCGCTGACAGCGGCACCGACAACGGCACACTGGCCGCGGACTGGATAAACACTCGGGCGCTCTGCCCCAGCTCGGCCGGGACCTTGCCGGCGGTAAAGGCGATGCGGGCGGCGAAGGTACGGGAGCGTGGGTCGGCGGCCGGCGACAGCTCGCGGATCTGCCCGGCGAAACGCTGGTCGGGCTGGCTCCACAACTCCACCGACACCGGCTGGCCGATGCGGAAACGGCCGAAACCCTGCTCCGGCAGGCTGATCAGCACTTCCCGCTCGCCGTCGGTAGCCAGGGTAAAGACGGTCTGGCCGGCGGCGACCACCTGGCCGACCTCGACCGTGCGCCGGGCCACGACACCATCCTGGGGCGCGCGCAGTACGGCATAACCGGCCTGGTTGCTGGCCACGTCGAACTCGGCCTTGATCTGCTTGAGCCGGGCCAGGCCCGAGCGATACAGGTTCTCGGCGTTGTCGTACTGGGAACGGCTGACCAGTTGCCGATCCATCAGGGTCTTGTAGCGGTCGCGCTCGGAGCGCACCAGGTTCAGGTTGGCTTCGGCCGCCGCCACCTGGGCCCGGGTGGCCTCCAGTTGCAGCCGCACGTCCTGCGGGTCGAGCTCGGCCAATGGCTGGTCGGCTTTCACCCGCTGCCCCTCATCGACCAGTCGTCGGCTGACCTTGCCCCCAATCCGGAACGCCAGGTCCGGTTCGTAACGCGCGCGGACCTCGCCGGGGTAACTGTCCATGGCCTGCGCCGCGGGCTCTGGCTGCACCACCATGGCCGGGCGAACGGTGGTTTGCGCGGTTTCTTCATGTCCGCACGCGGACAGCAGAACGGCCAGGCTGACGGGCAACGCGAGGGGTAAGGCATAGCGGAACATGGTGGGGGACCTTTCGCTAAGGATGCTTCGAATAATTATACTGGCGGGTATGTTATTAATAGCAAACTCACCAGTCCAGTATTAAAGCGAAGAATGTCCGACAATCTTTCCACCTCAAACGGCCCCGGCCGCCCCAAGGACCTGGCAAAACGCCAGGCCATCCTCGAAGCCGCGAAAATGCTGTTCCTGAGCAATGGCTACGCCAACACCAGCATGGACGCGGTAGCCGCCGAAGCAGGTGTTTCCAAGCTGACGGTGTACAGCCATTTCAACGACAAGGAGACCCTGTTCTGCGCCGCGGTGGCGGCCAAGTGCGAGGAGCAGTTGCCGACGCTGATCTTCGAGCTGCCGGCCGGCATGCCGATCGAAAGCGTGTTGCTGAACATTGGCCGGGGCTTTCACCTGCTGATCAACAGCGAAGAATCCCTGAACCTGCATCGCCTGATCATGGCCCTGGGCAGCCAGGACCCGAAGCTCTCGCAGATCTTCTTCGAGACCGGGCCACAACGCATGGTGCAAGGCATGGAGCGGCTGCTGACCAGGATCGACCAGAGCGGCGCCCTGCGCATCGACAAGCCGCGCAACGCCGCCGAGCATTTCTTCTGCCTGCTCAAGGGCACGGCGAACTTTCGCCTGCTCTACGGCTGCGGCGAGCCGCTGAGCGACGAAGCCGCCGAGGAGCATGTGCGGGAAGTGGTGGGATTGTTCATGCGCGCGTATCGGCCGGAGTCGGCCTGAGGTTGTGACAACGGAGCGAGCGGGACGCCCGGTCCCTGCTCGCTCTAGACAGCCGAAAGGCCTGATAAAGATCAGGCCTTGAGCGCCTTCTTCGGATAGATATCGTAACGGCTGGATTTGCCATCCAGCGCATGGCTCGGCTTGGGGCCTGCGATGCACGGCGCCTTGCGCGGGCGCTTGACCACCACCCGGTGGCTGGCCAGGGCCAGGGCGGCCTCCAGCAGCGCCGGGGCGTCCGGGTCGTCCCCGACCAGCGGGCGGAACAGGCGCATTTCCTTTTTCACCAGCGCGGTCTTTTCCCGATGCGGGAACATCGGGTCCAAGTAGATCACCTGGGGCGGCTCGCCCTCCCAGTTGCGCATGACCTCGATCGAGTTGCCCTTGAGCAGGTGCATGCGCGCCACGATCGGCGCCACCTCGAAATCCTCTCCCGCCCGGGCCAGGCCATCTTCCAGCAAGGCGCCAATCAAGGGCTGGCGCTCGATCAGGCTCATCTCGCAGCCGAGGCTGGCCAGGACGAACGCATCCTTGCCCAACCCCGCCGTGGCATCCAGGATCCGCGGACGCACGCCCTGGGCAATGCCCACCGCCTTGGCGATCATCTGCCCGCTACCGCCGCCATACAGCCGCCGGTGCGCCGCGCCACCCTCGACAAAGTCCACCCGCACCGGCCCTGGCGCGTCGGCGCCGAGCTGCTGCAGCTGCAAGCCCTGCTCGCCGACCTGCAGGGCGAACTCCGCCTGGTCGATCTGCAATGGCAGCCCCAGTCGCTCGGCCCAGTGCGCGGCCTGCGGCTGGAATGCATCGGCCAAGGCCTCGACTTTGATGCGGCAGGCCGCTGGTTGCTCACTCATCTGAAAACACGCTCAAAAAATTAATGATCGGCAAAAGCTGCCGATAAAAGAACTATCCGGCATTTTGCCAGAGCTGAGCGTCGACCCGAGAGAAATGTCAGACATTCGAAGCTTATCCATTGGCGTCATATCGCCCCACGGCGATTACGGCCTAAAAAATTCCCAGGCACTGAGCGGCGTCAGCCATCTGTGGCAGGATTTTTTTGCCCAGGCGCTGGCCGAGCAACGCGGCGATGGCGCGAAGGTCACTGACGATAGTTCTCCGGTGGCCGTGGACGGCCCGACCGAACCCCATGGCGGCAGCGACCTGCTGGCGCAAATCGTTACGCAGCGTCATTGCGACGTCCAGGACACCGAGATCCGTCCACCGGAACCGTTGTTCCTACCGATCGCCGAGTTCGAGACCGAGCTGCTGGACAAACCGTTTCCGCCCTTCCCGCCGGAAGAAATCGCCGCCCAGCAACACCAGCAAGACTTCGAAAGCGGCTGGGTGCGCCCTATCGTCCTCAATGCCGGCCAGCCCCTGCCCGAGCCGGGCCCGGCGCCGCAGCCGCGGCCATTGCACCTGCCAATCGCCGAATTCGAACTGGACCTGCTGGACAAACCCTTCCCGCCCTTCCCGCCGCAAGAGCTCATCGAGCAGCAGAAGCAGTTCGACTTCGATACCGGCTGGGCGCGTCCGCTGATCCTGCAGAACCTGCGGATCGCCGCCTGACCTCAAGCCGGTTTCAGCGACAGATCCACTACCGGCAATGGCGCCCAGCGGCAACCCGACCGCTCAGCCCTTGAACAACCGATTGATCTGCCCGAACGGCAACGCCTGGTCGGCAAAGTCGAAGCTGCCGTGGTCGCGGATTTCCTGCGCCGCCTGATAGAAGGCGCCATAGGCGGCCCGCGCCAGGGCCGAACCGACGCTGATCCGCTTCACCCCCAGCTCGCCCAACTGCGCCAGGGTCAATTTCAGGCCGCCCGACATCAGCACGTTGACCGGTTTGGGCGCCACCGCGCGGACCACGGCGATGATTTCCTCGGCTGAGCGCAACCCAGGCGCATACAGCACATCGGCACCGGCCTCGGCATAGGCTTGCAGGCGGCGAAGGGTGTCCGGCAGGTCCTGCCGGCCATGCAGCAGGTTTTCCGCCCGTGCCGTGAGCACAAAGGGAAAAGGCAATTGCCGCACTGCGGCGACCGACGCCTCGATACGCTCGACCGCCAGCTTGAAGTCATAGATCGGATCATCGGCCCGGCCCGTGGCGTCTTCGATGGAGCCACCCACCGCCCCGCAGGCGGCCGCTCGGCGCAGGGTCCTGGCACAGCCTTCGGGGCTGTCGGAAAAACCGTTCTCCAGGTCCACCGCCACCGGCAGGCTGCTGGCGCCGACTATGGCGCGAACGTTGCCCAGGGTGTCCTCCAGGGACAAGGCACCTTCAGCGTCGGGGCGCCCCAGGGAAAAAGCGAAACCGGCGCTGGTGGTCGCCAGGGCCTCGAAGCCGAGGCTGGCCAGCATCTTGGCGGAGCCCGCGTCCCAGGGGTTGGGAATCACGAAAGCCCGATCACGCTCATGCAGGGCCTTGAAGGTTTGGGCACGAAGGGTTTGCGCATCCATTGGCGGACTCCTGGGCAAGGAAATGATCCCGCTCAGAGCAAGCCGAGTTGCTCCGCGGCGGGCTCTCTGTATAGCTCAGGCAAGGCCGGCAATCCAGGCAGGCGCTCCATCAGGCGCGCGTGAAAACGCCGCGCCAGCTCGGCGGCCAGGCGGTTATCGGCGGTGTGCAGGAAGATGTAGGGGGTTCGCCCTTCCTCGATCCAGCCGGCGACCTTGTCGATCCAGGGCACCAGGAACGGATCGTTGGCCTCAAGCTCCGGATGACCGATAAAACGCACCTGGGGAAACTGGGTGAAGGCGGCCGGGCGCGGCGGTACCTTGGGTTTCTTCGATTGCGCATGGAGCACCGACGGCTCGCTGGACGTGCAACTGAACAAGGCACGCGGGTCGAGGCAGATGCGCTCCACGCCACGATCCAGCAGCAGACGGTTGAGCATGCGCTCGGCATCGCCCTTGGCGAAGAAATCCCGATGCCGGACTTCCACCGCCAATCGCCGCTCCAGGGCGTCGATAAAGCCCGCCAGTTCCGCCAGGCGCTGCGGTGTGAAGCTCGCGGGCAGTTGCAGCCACAGCGGCGAAACACGTTCGCCCAGCGGGCTGAGCAACTGCAGGAAGCTCTCGGCCGCGCCCAATTGTTCGCGCAGGTCGCCGCCATGGCTGATGTCGCCGGGAAACTTGGCGGTGAAGCGGAAATGTTCGGGCATGGTCTGCGCCCAGCGCTGCACCGTGGCCTCCGCGGGGCGCGCGTAGAAGGTGGTATTGCCTTCCACGGCATTGAAGACCTGGCAATACAGGCCGAGAAAGTCCGTCGGCCGCGCGCTTTCCGGGTACAGGTACTCACGCCAGGCGTTTTCGCTCCAGGAAGGACAACCGAGGTAATAAGGCAGCAACATCAGATGTGCAGGTCGAGACCCACCACTTCCATATCCCAATCGACGAAACCGGCGGTGGTCAGGTAGCTGGCCAGGGCATTGGCCACGCTTCTTTTCATGGCGCGGTGGAAGATCATGTCCTGTGGACGGGCGGGCAGGTTGCTGGTGCGTCCGGCGGAAGCCTGGGAGCGCGCCTGGGCTGGAGTCTCGGGCTGGACTTCGACGGCATCTGCGTCCTCAAGGGAGTCGTCCAGCAGCACGCTGCCTTTGCGAGGCTTGCGCTTGATGGGGTAGGACTGAGAGGAAATGCCGTCTATGCGCATAATCACATGCTCGATATCGATGATGGCAATTTAGCGGCACCTCGCCGACTACGCAAATGCCCGAGTGATAACTAGAACACAGAAAATGCAAAAGGTTTAAAAGCCACCGGAAACTGGCACGAAAACCTGACGATTGACACGCTCGCCACGCAGACTCGTGGTGGCGAACAGCTCTGCAGCGGCCTGTCAGCGCGCTTTTGGCGTCGCCACCTTGTCCCGCAGGTACACCGGTTGCGCCTCGTCCGCCGGGATCGCCTCGCCGCGCTCCCAGGCAAAGCGCGCCAGGGTCAGTAAATCTTCGGCGTGGGGCAGCATGCCCGCGTCCTGGCCACTGAGATTGACCCCGATACGCTCGGCGTAGCCCCAGCCGGTGCCCGCGCCGAACCAGTCGCCGCTGGCGTCCGCCGGCAACGCAGCGGCTTCCGGCGGCAGCACCGCTTCGGCCCCTGCCAGGCGCATCTCGCCGGCCACTTCACGGTAGCAGCCCCAGTAGACCTCATCCATTCGCGCATCGATGGCGGCGGCCACCTGGGTCGCGCCGTGTTCGCGCAATGCGCGCTGCGCCAGCACCGCTAGGTTCGACACCGGCAGCACCGGGCGCTCCAGGGCGAAGGCCAGGCCCTGGACCACGCCGATGGCGATCCGCACACCGGTAAAGGCCCCAGGCCCGCGACCGAAGGCAATGGCATCGACGGCCTGCAGGCTGGTGCCGGCATCGGCCAGCAGTTTCTGGATCATCGGCAGCAGCTTCTGTGCATGCAGGCGCGGGATCACCTCGTAGTGGCTCGTCACCTTGCCGTCGTGCAGCAAGGCAACCGAGCAGGCTTCAGTCGCGGTGTCCAGGGCCAGCAAGGTGCTCATCGATGTTTCCATAAGGCAGAGGGAGTTGAAAAAAGTGACGCATTATAAACAGCAACGGCCCGCAAGCGGGCCGTTGAAGATCAAGCCGGTACGACTGATCAGCTCAGCGCTTCGAGCACCTTGCCGGTGATCGACTCGACCGAACCGACGCCCGCGATGTGGCTGTACTTCGGCTTGCCCTGGCTGGCGGCCAGGCTCTGGTAGAACTCCACCAGCGGCTTGGTCTGGGAGTGGTAGACCGACAGGCGATGACGCACGGTTTCTTCGGTGTCGTCTTTACGCTGGACCAGGTCTTCGCCGGTGATGTCGTCTTTACCGGCGATTTTCGGCGGGTTGTAGACGGTGTGGTAAACGCGGCCCGAGGCCTCGTGCACACGGCGACCGGCGATACGCTGGACGATCTCTTCGTCGTCGACGGCGATCTCGACCACGTTGTCCAGCTCGACGCCGGCTTTGACCAGCGCTTCGGCCTGAGGAATGGTGCGTGGGAAGCCGTCGAACAGGAAACCCTTGGCGCAATCGGCCTGGCTGATGCGTTCCTTGACCAGGTTGATGATCAGGTCATCGGAGACCAAACCACCGGCGTCCATCACGCTCTTGGCTTTCAGGCCCAGCTCGGTGCCGGCCTTGACCGCTGCGCGCAGCATGTCGCCGGTGGAGATTTGCGGAATGCCGAATTTTTCGGTGATGAACTTTGCCTGAGTACCTTTACCGGCCCCGGGAGCTCCCAGCAGAATTACGCGCATCGATGTGCTCCTCAATTTTTTATTTAGAAACGCTCGGATTCGCCTCGTGGGGCCAATCTCGGAAATGGGATAGTGGCCGCCCAAACGGCCAAAGGCTGATCAAGATACACAGCCGACACAGCGCACACAAGCAGCCGAAAGTCGGAGCAACCCGCCGCCTTTATGCCCTGGCGACAGGGTATTGCTGGTCGCAACCCCATAACAAAGTGTCGCCTGGCGACGGTCGCCAGCCCTCTCGGGCCAGCGCTCGAAGTACCGTGCCAAGCCACTGAAAACCCCGGCGATTACCTTAGCCGGTATTGCGCAAACCGGCGGCAATCCCCGCCACAGACACCAGCAGCGCCTGTTCCACCGGGCTGTCCTGGGCGCCGTCCTGGCGTCGCGAACGGGCCAGCAGTTCGGCCTGCAATAGATGCAGCGGGTCCAGGTAGGTATTGCGCAGGCGAATGAACTCCAGGGTGTCGGGGCTATGTGCCAGTAACTGCGACTGACCGGTCAGCCCCAAGACCACCGAACACGCCTGCGACAATAAGTCGCGTAAATGCGCACCCAATGGCAGCAGCGCCGGTTCGACCAATCGTTCGTCGTAGGAACGGGCGATATCCGCGTCGGCCTTGGCCAGCACCATCTCCAGCATGTCGATGCGCGTGCGGAAAAACGGCCACTGTTCGCGCATCTGCCCCAGCAACTCGCCCTCCCCGCGCTCCAGGGCCTTGCTCAGGGCGGTTTCCCAGCCCAGCCAGGCCGGCAGCATCAGGCGGGTCTGGGTCCAGCCGAAAATCCACGGGATGGCCCGCAGGCTTTCGATGCCACCGGCGCGCCGCTTGGCCGGCCGGCTGCCTAATGGCAGGCGGCCCAGTTCCTGCTCCGGCGTGGACTGGCGGAAATACTCGACGAACTGCGGGTTCTCCCGCACCACCGCGCGATAGGCTTTCACCCCATCGTCGGCCAGTTCGTCCATCAGGTCGCGCCAGGCCGGTTGCGGCAGGGGCGGCGGCAGCAAGGTCGCTTCCAGCACCGCCGCCAGGTAGAGATTGAGGTTCTGCTCGGCGATGTCCGGCAGGCCGAATTTGAAACGAATCATTTCCCCTTGCTCGGTGGTACGGAAGCGCCCCGCCACCGATCCCGGCGGTTGTGACAGGATCGCCGCGTGGGCCGGGCCGCCGCCACGCCCCACGGTGCCACCGCGACCATGGAACAGCAGCAGCTCGACCTGCTGCTCACGACAGATATCCACCAGTTTTTCCTGGGCCCGGTACTGCGCCCAGGCGGCAGCGGTAGTGCCGGCATCCTTGGCCGAGTCGGAATAACCGATCATCACTTCCTGCGGGCCCTGCAGGCGCGAACGATAGCCTGGCAGAAGCAGCAACTGCTCGATCACCGGGCCGGCGTTGTCCAGGTCGGCCAGGGTTTCGAACAGCGGCACCACGCGCATCGGCCGCAGCACACCTGCTTCCTTGAGCAGCAGTTGCACGGCGAGCACATCGGATGCCGCGCCGGCCATGGAGATCACATAGGAGCCCAACGAAGCCGCCGGAGCCGCGGCGATTTCCCGGCAGGTCGCCAGCACTTCGGCGGTGTCGGCCGACGGCTTGAAATAACCGGGCAATAGCGGACGGCGACTGCCCAGTTCGCGCATCAGGAAATCGATGCGCTCTTGCTCGCTCCAGTCGCCGTAGCGGCCCAGGCCCAGGTAGTCGGTGATTTCGGTCATGGCCGCGGTGTGCCGCGAGGAATCCTGACGCACGTCCAGGCGCACCAGGAATAGGCCGAAGGTCACCGCGCGGCGCAGGCAGTCGAGCAACGGTCCGTCGGCGATCACCCCCATGCCGCATTCATGCAGGGACTGATAGCAGAGCTCCAGCGGGTCCAGCAGCTCGCGGTTGCTCTGCAAGACCTGCGCAGTCGCTGGCACGCTACCGCTCAACGAAGCCTGGGCCCAGTTGCGGGTGGCCCTCAGGCGCTCGCGCAGTTGCTTGAGCACCGCGCGATAGGGTTCGGCGCTGTCGCCGGCCAGGGTCCGCAGCGCCGCGTTGGCCTGCTGCATGGACAGGTCGGCAGCCAGTTGATCGACATCGCGCAGGTACAGGTCGGCGGCCATCCAGCGCGCCAGCAACAGCACCTCGCGGGTCACCGCCGCGGTGACATTGGGGTTGCCATCACGGTCGCCGCCCATCCACGAAGCGAAGCGGATCGGCGCCGCCTCCAGCGGCAAATGCATGCCGGTGGCCGCGTGCAAAGCCTGGTCGGCCTTGCGTAAATAGTTGGGGATGGCCTGCCACAGCGAATGCTCGATCACCGCGAAGCCCCACTTGGCTTCGTCCACCGGGGTCGGCCGGGTACGGCGGATTTCTTCGGTGTGCCAGGCCTCGGCGATCAGCCGCTGCAAGCGTGTCTGGATCTGCCCGCGCTCGGCCGAAGTGAGGTCGCGATGGTCCTGGGCGGCCAGTTGCGCGGCGATGGCATCGTATTTCTGGATCAGCGTGCGGCGGGCGACTTCGGTGGGGTGGGCGGTCAGCACCAGCTCGATCTCCAGCCGCCCCAACTGCCGGGCCAGCGCCTCGGCGCCATGGCCTTCGGCCCGCAGGCGCGCCAGTAGTTCCGGCAGCACCCGCGACTCGAACGGCGCCGGCTGCGTCTCCTCGCGACGGTGAATCAGTTGGTACTGCTCGGCGATGTTGGCCAGGTTGAGGAACTGGTTGAATGCCCGCGCCACCGGCAGCAATTCGTCCTCGCTGAGTTGGTTGAGGCTGGCGCTGAGTTCGGCATCCAGCGAACCGCGCCGGTCGGCCTTGGCACCCTTGCGAATCTGTTCGATCTTGTCGAGGAAACCCTCGCCATACTGTTCACGAATGGTGTTGCCCAACAGCTCACCCAGCAGGTGAACATCTTCGCGCAAGCGCGCATCAATATCGGTCATCTACCTGTTCTCCAGCGGACTCGGGGCTCCTGGTAAGCCCCAAGAGTGCCGCCAGCACATGGCTATTAGCAAGGGCGGTCTTGACGCGAACAGCTGCGGGCAACGCCGGTGCACGACGAAGCGCCTTTAAACCTTGCACGATGGAGCTAGTCTCAAGAGTAAGCCGCACAACGGCTTAGCGCCGGCACAGGCCGGTCACTCACCAAGCCCTGCCACAAGCAGGTGTTCATTGAGGTTGCCATGAAAATCCGTGAGCTCGCGCAACACTGGGAAGAAAACGCCAAGGGTCGCCTGACCCAGACCGGCTACACGATCTATCTGGATGTCGAAGCCGCCGCACGCCTGGCGGCAATTTCCGAAATGTACCCCAAACGCCGGACCGAGGAACTGCTCGGCGAACTGATCGGGGCCGCCCTGGAGGAACTCGAAACCAGCTTCCCTTATGTCCAGGGCCAGCATGTGGTCGCCACCGACGAAGAAGGCGATCCACTCTACGAAGACATCGGTCCTACCCCGCGTTTTCTCGCCCTGTCGCGGCGTTATCTGCACGATCTGTCGGCTCAGGCAGACGAGCAGAAACACTGATCCACGCCCGCATTTCTCACCGATAAGAGCGTTATTCCTGACCCCGGATCGGGTCAGGAGTACCCCTGCGCACGGCAAAAGTTCCTTATTTAGAGCCTTGTCCACACAGTCAGGAAATTTCCGGGCAATAAGCCATCTTCTCTGAACTATTCAAAAAAGCCTCGGGTCACAGCCAATAACCATCACTGGAACGGCCGTTTCATTTTCAACGCCCTCAGCCTTGTCACTCAGCGTTACGGCGTCGGAACCGGGATGGATTTTGATGTTTTTCAGGAGTTATCCAATGGAGTTGAAGACCATGAAGATCAGCACTGCCAAATCCTCGTCAACCTCTCTGCGCGGGCTGAAACTGGCCGCGCTGGCTCTCGGTAGCAGCCTGGTCCTGGCCGGTTGCGCCGGTAATCCGCCAAGCGAGCAATACGCGGTGACGCAATCTGCGGTCAACAGCGCAGTCAGCGCAGGCGGTACCGAATTTGCCGCGGTGGAAATGAAATCGGCTCAGGACAAGCTCAAGCAAGCCGAGCTCGCCATGCACGACAAGAACTACGACGAAGCCCGGCGTCTGGCCGAGCAGGCCGAATGGGACGCCCGCGTCGCCGAGCGCAAGGCTCAGGCAGCCAAGGCCGAACAGGCATTGAAGGACTCTCAGAAAGGCGTTCAGGAACTACGTCAGGAAGGCATGCGCAGCGTGCAATGAGCCGCGAGCGCCGATTCCCACGTATTCGCAATCGATAAAAGGACGAAACCATTATGCGTAAACAACTGATGATCCCTGCCCTGTTGGCCCTGAGCGTGGCGCTGGCGGCATGCTCCACCCCACCTAACGCCAACCTGGAAAACGCCCGGACCAACTACTCCGCCCTGCAGGCCAATCCGCAGGCCACCAAGGTGGCGGCCCTGGAAACCAAGGACGCCAGCGAATGGCTGGACAAGGCCGACAAGGCCTACCTGAACAAGGAGGACGAAAAGAAGGTCGACCAACTGGCCTACCTGACCAACCAGCGGATTGAAGTGGCCAAGCAGACCATCGCCCTGCGCACCGCGGAAACCCAGCTCAAGGACGCCGGCGACCAGCGCGCCAAGGCGCTTCTGGATGCCCGCGACGCGCAGATCAAGCAACTGCAATCGAGCCTCAACGCCAAGCAGACCGACCGCGGTACGCTGGTGACCTTCGGTGACGTACTGTTCGCCACCAACAAGGCCGACCTGAAATCCGGCGGCCTGGTCAACATCAACAAGCTGGCGCAGTTCCTGCGCGACAACCCTGACCGCAAAGTGATAGTCGAAGGCTACACCGACAGCACCGGCAGCGCGGCTTACAACCAGTCGCTGTCCGAGCGCCGCGCCACTTCGGTACAGGTCGCCCTGATCAAGATGGGTGTCGATCCGGCACGCGTCGTCGCCCAGGGTTATGGCAAGGAATATCCGGTTGCCGACAACGGCAGTGTTTCCGGGCGCGCCATGAACCGTCGCGTGGAAGTGACCATTTCCAACGACAACCAGCCGGTCGCGCCACGTTCGGCCATCAGCGCCAACTAAGCCCGGCCCCGCGCGATAAACCGCGCACCCAATAAAAAGCCCCGCCTTGATCGGCGGGGCTTTTTTATCCGGCAACCGGATCGCGGCTTGCGCTGGCAAGCCTTTCGGTCACTGCTCCAGCTTCGGGGTTTCCTGGCCCATGCAGCGCACGGCGCGCTTCTTGTTGTTGATCAGCACGCCCGTCAACCCCTTCTGCTCGGTGTCGAACAGCACCAGCACGCCATCGATGCATTGCGCCACCTCGGCGGCCGGCTCCAGGGACACCTTGTAGTCTTCGCCGGGCACGGTCTTGAGCATGGTGAAATCGTTGAGCAGCAATGCATCCTCCGGCTTGGCGAAATGCAGGTAGCCGTAGTACCACAGGCACGCCACGGTGCCGAGGATGCTGCAGATACCGGTGATGATCAGGGGGATGGCGTTACGTTCTTCGCTCATTGCGGACTCTCTGGAGGTTCTACGACTGGATTCAAAGGTGTGGGGTAATTGGGGATTTCCCCCAGGCGGCGCAGGCCGTTGAAATGCTGCGGATCCTCAAGGTAACGCAACATCACCTGGCGCCAGACCGGGTCGGCGAAGGTCTGCACATGACCGCCTCGGGTCAGCTGCAGCACCCTGGGCGGGGGCGCAGCTTGATACAGACGGATGCCGTTGGAAAGCGGTACGAGGGAATCGTCGATGCTGTGGTAGATCAGCTTGGGCACGCCATCCAGGCGCGCCATGGCCTTGATCGCACTGTCGCCATCGGGCACCAGCCACGACAGCGGCACCTGGAACGGCCAGGTCATCCAGGACGTGCTCAGGGCAAAACGGCCCACCTCGCGGTAACTGGCCGGTACCCCGTCGAAGACAATGGCCTTGAGCTGGCGCTGGCGTTCCGGATGCTGCTCCACCAGATAGTGGATGGCCAGGGCGCCGCCCAGGCTCTGGCCCAGGACGATCAGCGGCTTGCCCTGGACCTCGGGCGCCCGGTCCAGCCACTGGAAGGCCGCGTCGACGTCCTGGTAGATCGCCGGCAGGCTCGGTTTGCCTTGCGACACCCCGTAGCCACGGTAGTCCACCAGCAGCACCTGATAGCCCTGCTCCGGCAACCACCAGCTGCCACCGAGGTGCCCGGACAGGTTGCCGCCATTGCCGTGCAGGTGCAGCACCGTGCCCTTGACCGGCACCCCGGCCTTGGCCGGCAGCCACCAGCCATGCAGGCGCGTGCCGTCGGCGGCGGTCAGGGTGACGTCGCGGTAGTCGAGCCGGGCCTTGTCCGGGGTGAACGGCAGGCCCCGCTCGGGATAGAACAGCAGCGAGCTGCAACCGCTCAGGGTCAGCAGCAGGCAGACAATGCTGAGGACTCGCATCCGTTTGAAGCCTTATGCCGAGGGTGAAAAAACGCCCCCCGTAGGAGCGAGCTTGCCCGCGATACGTGGTGTCAGGCACATCGCCATCGCGAGCAAGTTCGCTCCTACACAGGGGGGTTACAGGATGTTCGAGTAATCCGCCTCGATCCGGTCCAGGCTCAGGTGATTGAGGAAGTTGGAGAAGCACATCCAGGCCGACAGCGCGTTCATGTCGCGGAACTGGTCCGGCAGGTACTTGGGCGGCACCACCAGGCCTTCGTCGACCAACTGGCGCAGGGTCCGCATGTCCT
This sequence comes from Pseudomonas sp. LAMO17WK12:I10, assembly GCF_900215185.1. Lineage (NCBI taxonomy): Bacteria > Pseudomonadati > Pseudomonadota > Gammaproteobacteria > Pseudomonadales > Pseudomonadaceae > Pseudomonas > Pseudomonas sp. LAMO17WK12:I10. Next base: position 73,217 of record NZ_OBDX01000014.1, read on the forward strand.
CCAGGGTGGTCTTGCCGCAGAACAGCAAAGGTATCTGCTCGAGCTTGCCCTTGCGCACGGCCAACTGAATGTAGTTGTAAACCATGATGAAGCCCTTGAGATAGGACAAGTCTTTGGTGAATGGCAGGCCCGTCGGCACCGAACCGCGGAACACCCGGCTGGCATTGCCATAACTTTCGGCCATTTCGAAACCCTGCTCGCGAAAGAACTCGAACACCTGCAGGAAGTCCGCGCCCTCCTCCACCATGTGAATGGCGCGAGTGCGGTTGGTCAGCTTGCGCAGACGGCTCGGGTAGGAGGCGAAGGTAATGATCTCCATCAGGATCGCCAGGCCTTCCTGGGTCACGGTCGACGAGGGCGGGCCCTTGGACAGGAAGGTGCAGATCGGCTGGTTCAGGCCGTTGAGGGTAGTGCCCACGTGGACCAGGCCTTCGTGGACTTCCAGGGCGCGCACATCGCGATCGTTGAACAGCGCGTCGGCGCGGATCTTGATGTAGTCGGCGCCGGCCGCCGCGTCCGCGACTATGCCATCGGACTCGAAGACCCGGATGGTTTCCTCGGCCTCGCCGAACACCTTGTTCAGCCGGCTTTGCAGCAGGTTCACCGCTTCCTTGGCGATCAGGGTCTTGGGTTCGTCCTTGAGATCGCCACGGCCGTCGATATTGTTCAGGTAATCCGAGAGCATCAGGCCCAGGTCGGCCAGGGTCGGGTCGCCGGCATGAAAGGCGTCGGAGGCCGCGCCGTAGAGCTCCTGGGATATCAGCCCGAAGTCCTCGGTGCCACGGGCCTCGAGCATCCGCACCACCATGCGGTACTCCTTGCACATGCGCCGCATGATCTGCCCCACCGGGTTGAACTGACCCAGTTGCCGGGTGATGTCACGCTCGATGTTCTGGAACTCCAGCTTCACCGCGCTGGAGTCGAAAGACAGCGGCCGGCCTTCGTAATAGGCGCGGTCCACCGCCGGCATTTCCTTGCCATTGGCCTTGAGGAAACCTTTGCGGATGTTGTCATCCCACTTCACCGCATCCAGTACGCGGATCGGCGTCTGTGCCAGCACAATGCGATCGGACAAGGTGCGTATCGTCTGCTGGTAATCGTCCACCCCAAAACTCCCGTTAAAACGTCTGTACTGCGTTTACTTGCCTGCCCGCTGGAAGCGCGCCGCCTCGACGAACACGTCAGAGTTGGCGGGATCGTCCAGATAGGCGAAAACCTGTGGCAGCGCGCTGTCGATCAGCACGCCCTCGCCGTCCTTGGTGTCGAACGGTTCGCCCCGCAGGGCGTTCTGCCCGCGGGCCTGATTGATCTGCTCGAGATCGAGCTGGTAGAGCACCAGCTCGTGTTCGTCGGTCAACTCGAAACCGGCGATAGTGAAGTGCCCACCGAGCGCCTGGGGCACCGCCGCCGAGAGATACCAGCGGCTGCCGTGGCGGGAAACGGTGAACTCGTAAGTAGCGTGCTGCTGCGGCTTGGCCTTGACGGAAGTGACGGCCTTGTAGCGGTTGTTGCCGATGCGGCTCAGTTGCAGGGTGAGCGGTTCGCCCCAGGCATTCTTGCTGGTCCATTTGCCAAGCAGCGCCACGGGCGCCGCCTGATCGGCCGGCAAAGGCTCCTTGAAGGACACCAGGCAGCCGCTGAGCAGCAGGAACGACAAGGCGATCACAACGCGCCAGGCTTTCATTCAACACTCCCTATCAGCAGTCGCCCCGTAGCCGCTAGCGCAGCCTGCGTTCGGGCGGGCGGATCACACCGAGGCCAATACCAGGTGCATGTACCGGGTCAGAATGCCCAGCATGTCCTCGTCGGCCAGAGGCTCTGCCCCATTGAGCAGGCCCTGATATTCCATCCGTCCGATTATAGACGTCAACACTTTGGCATCCTGTTGCGGCTCGCGGGAACCCAATACCTGGAAAAACTGGCAGGTGCCCTGCAGCAGGATCTGCTGGTGGGAACGTACCAGCAGCGCCAGGCGCGGGTTAAGCAGCGCTTCCTGGCGAAACGCCTGCTCGGCCATCAGATGCTCGCGGCGGTTGTGCAGTTGGCGCTGCACGTAATCGGCGGTCAGGCGGGCAATGTCATCGGCCAGTTGCGCGCGGGACTCCGGGCTGCCGTCGCCATAGGCGACCATCTCCCGCAGCAAGCCCTCGTTGTTGGCCCACAGCTTGGCCATGAAGGCGGCGCTGCGCTCGACGTATTGGGCAAAGGTATCGGTGAGCAGGTCATCGATATCCTTGAAGTAGTAGGTGGTGGCCGACAGCGGCACACCGGCTTCGGCGGCGACCGCGCGATGGCGTACGGCGCGCACGCCATCGCGCACGACGATGCGCATGGCAGCGTCGAGAATATCCTGGCGACGTTGCTCACTGCCCTGTCGGCTGGCCTTGCGACCCTGGTACTGAACACTTTCAGCGACCGCAGTGGCGATGCCAGCTGCACCTTCTTGAGCAATTGCACGGTTCACGACAGGTATTCCTCTCACATAAAAAATGAAAAAAGCAGTACGTCAGTGCCACACAGACAATAAAAAGCCGCCTGTTAGCGGCGGCTTTTTATTCAACATATTTACGCTTGCGGCCGCATGTGCGGGAACAGGATCACGTCGCGGATCGACGGGGAGTTGGTCAGCAGCATCACCAGGCGGTCGATGCCGATACCTTCACCAGCGGTCGGCGGCATGCCGTACTCCAGGGCGCGAACGAAGTCGGCATCGTAGTGCATGGCTTCGTCGTCACCGGCGTCCTTGTCGGCCACCTGGGCCATGAAACGCTCGGCCTGGTCTTCCGCGTCGTTCAACTCGGAGTAGGCGTTGGCGATTTCGCGGCCACCGATGAACAGCTCGAAACGGTCGGTCACGTTCGGGTTCTCGTCGTTGCGACGGGCCAGCGGCGAGACTTCGAACGGGTACTGGGTGATGAAGTGCGGCTGCTCCAGCTTGTGCTCGACCAGTTCTTCGAAAATCATCACCTGCAGCTTGCCCAGGCCTTCGAAGCCGAGGACCTTGGCGCCGGCCTTCTTGGCGATGGCGCGAGCCTTGTCGATGTCGTTCAGGTCATCGGCGGTCAGCTCAGGGTTGTACTTGAGGATCGAGTCGAACACCGACAGGCGGGCGAACGGCTCGCCGAAGTGGAACACCTTGTCGCCGTACGGCACGTCGGTGCTGCCCAGGACCAGCTGCGCCAGTTCGCGGAACAGTTCTTCGGTCAGGTCCATGTTGTCTTCGTAGTCGGCGTAGGCCTGGTAGAACTCCAACATGGTGAATTCAGGGTTGTGCCGGGTCGAAACGCCTTCGTTACGGAAGTTGCGGTTGATCTCGAACACTTTCTCGAAGCCACCGACCACCAGGCGCTTGAGGTACAGCTCCGGGGCGATACGCAGGAACATTTCCATGTCCAGGGCGTTGTGGTGGGTCTCGAACGGCTTGGCCGCCGCACCGCCGGGAATGGTCTGCAGCATCGGCGTTTCCACTTCCAGGAAGTCACGCTTCATCAGGAAGCTGCGGATATGGGCGATGACTTGCGAACGCACGCGGAAGGTTTCGCGTACGTCTTCGTTGACGATCAGGTCGACGTAGCGCTGGCGATAGCGCTGCTCGGTATCGGTCAGGCCGTGGTGCTTGTCCGGCAGCGGACGCAGCGACTTGGTCAGCAGGCGTACCTGGGTCATCTCGACGTACAGGTCGCCCTTGCCGGAACGGGCCAGGGTGCCTTCGGCGGCGATGATGTCGCCCAGGTCCCAGGTCTTGACCGCGTCCAGGGTTTCTTCCGGCAGGGTCTTGCGGTTGACGTAGACCTGGATCCGCCCGGTCATGTCCTGGATCACCATGAACGAGCCACGGTTGAGCATGATGCGACCGGCAACCTTGACCGGGATTGCAGCCTCGGCCAGCTCTTCCTTGGTCTTGTCCGCGTATTGCTTCTGCAGGTCGTTGCAGTAGTTGTCGCGGCGGAAGTCGTTCGGGAAGGCATTGCCCTTGGCGCGCTCGGCAGCAAGCTTTTCCTTGCGCAGGGCGATCAGGGTGTTTTCTTCCTGTTGCAGGGCCTGGTCGAGTTGTAGGTCGCTCATGTCTTTAAATTTTCCATCACAGGTACGTTGTCCCTTGCCTGTGGCAAGGGATCGCGGGCCAGCCTCGCTCCTACAGAAGCGCGCCGTGCCCGCGGCATGGGTGTCGCGGCTTACAGCCCCGATTTCAGGCTGGCCACCAGGTATTCGTCGATATCGCCGTCGAGCACCTTGTCACAGTCACTGCGTTCGATGTTGGTACGCAGATCCTTGATCCGCGAGGCATCGAGCACGTAGGAGCGGATCTGGTGACCCCAGCCGATGTCGGACTTGGTGTCTTCCAGCGCCTGGGAAGCGGCGTTGCGCTTCTGCATTTCCTGCTCGTACAACTTGGCCCGCAGCATCTTCATGGCGGTGTCCTTGTTGGCGTGCTGGGAACGTTCGTTCTGGCAGCTGACCACGGTGTTGGTCGGTACGTGGGTGATACGTACGGCCGAGTCGGTGGTGTTTACGTGCTGGCCACCGGCACCGGAGGAACGATAGGTGTCGATGCGCAGGTCCGCCGGGTTGATCTCGATTTCCACCTTGTCGTCGATCTCGGGCGAGACGAATACGGCCGAGAACGAGGTGTGGCGGCGGGCGCCGGAGTCGAACGGGCTCTTGCGCACCAGGCGGTGCACGCCGATCTCGGTGCGTAGCCAGCCAAAGGCGTACTCGCCCTTGATGTGCACGGTGGCGCCCTTGATCCCGGCGACTTCGCCTTCGGACAGTTCCATGATGGTGGCGTCGAAGCCACGCTTGGAGGCCCAGCGCAGGTACATGCGCAGCAGGATGTTGGCCCAGTCCTGGGCTTCGGTGCCGCCGGAGCCGGCCTGGATGTCCAGGTAGGCGTTGTTCATGTCCATTTCGCCGCTGAACATGCGACGGAATTCCAGCTTGGCCAGGGCCTCGTCGAGACGGGTCAGTTCGGCGACCACATCGCCTACCGCGCCTTCGTCGTTCTCTTCGACGGCCATCTCCAGCAGATCGCGGCAATCGGCCAGGCCACCGGACAACTCGTCCAGGGTCTCGACGATCTGTGCCAGCGCGGAGCGCTCGCGCCCCAGTTCCTGGGCGTATTCAGGCTTGTTCCAGACGTTCGGATCTTCAAGCTCGCGGTTGACCTCGGTCAGACGCTCATGCTTTTGATCGTAGTCAAAGATACCCCCGAATAGTTTCGGAGCGCTCGGACAGGTCCTTGATAGTGTTAAGGATCGGGTTGATTTCCATGGCAGGCAGCACTCGTTGGCGAACTTTTGAAAGCCGGCGAGTATAACGTAATCAAGCTGGTGCGGCAGCCCGCCTGGCGGCTTTAGGCCCCCGCGGTGGCGGTTTTTTTTACTCGATCCCCACCTGATTGCGACCATTGTGCTTGGCCAGATACAGGCCTTTGTCGGCGGCCGAGATCAATTGCCGGCAACTGGTGCTCGGCTGCGGCGTCATGGTGGACAGACCGATGCTGATGGTCAGGCTCGCCCCTTCGGTCGGCGCGATATGCGGAATCTTCAGCGCGGCCACGGTCTGGCGCAGTTTCTCGGCCACCAGCCGCGCCCCGCCGGGCGAGGTGTTCGGCAGCACCAGGGCAAACTCCTCCCCGCCATAACGCGCCGGCAGATCCGACGGTCGGCTGCTGGCTTCGCGGATCGCCGTCGCCACCTTGCGCAGGGCTTCATCGCCTTCCAGATGACCGAAGTTGTCGTTGTAGGACTTGAAATAATCAACATCGATCATCAGCAGCGACAACTGGGTCTGGTCGCGCATCGCCCGGCGCCATTCCAGCTCCAGGTACTCGTCGAAATGCCGGCGATTGGACAGGCCGGTCAGGCCATCGGAGTTCATCAGGCGCTGCAGCACCAGGTTGGTATCGAGCAGCTGCTGCTGGCTGACCCGCAGCGCGCGATAGGCCGCGTCTCGCTGCAACAGGGTCATGTAGGAACGCGAGTGGTAACGGATGCGCGCCACCAGTTCGATATTGTCCGGCAGCTTGACCAGGTAATCGTTGGCCCCGGCGGCGAAGGCCGCACTCTTGATCAGCGGGTCTTCCTTGGTCGAAAGCACGATGATCGGAATGTTCTGGGTCGCCGGGTGGTTGCGGTACTCGCGCACCAGCGTCAGCCCGTCCAGGCCCGGCATCACCAGGTCCTGCAGGATCACCGTCGGCTTGATGCGGATCGCCTGGGCAATGGCCTGGTGCGGGTCGGCACAAAAGTGGAAGTCGATGTTTTCTTCATTCGCCAACCCACGCCGCACAGCCTCACCGATCATTGCCTGGTCGTCGACCAGCAGCACCATCGCAGCATTTTCATCGGTCTTAAAATCGTCGAGCTGTAAATCATTCATGGGTTGTCACCTGAGTTGCTACCTGGCCAGGACAGCTGCGTTTGTCGGTCATTTGGCAAATATCTCCAGCAATCGTGGAGCGATCTTGTCCAGTGGGCGAATCTCTACGGCAGCGTCGATGGCAGCGGCCGCCTTGGGCATGCCATACACCGCACTACTCTCCTGGTCCTGAGCGATGGTCAGATAACCCTGGTCGCGCATCAGTTTCAGGCCCTGGGCGCCATCGCGGCCCATGCCGGTCAGCAGTACGCCGACCGCATCGCCATTCCAGTAACTGGCGACACTTTCAAAAAACACATCGATCGATGGCCGATAGATCTCGTTTACCGGCTCGGCGGTGTAGGCCAGGGTGCCGTTCTTCAACAGCCGGATATGGTGGTTGGTCCCGGCCAGCAGTACCGTACCGCTCTGCGGTGGCTCGCCTTCGCGGGCCAGGCGTACCTTGAGCCTGGAGGCGCTGCTCAGCCATTCGGCCATGCCCGCGGCAAACACCTGGTCGACGTGCTGCACCAGCACGATGGCGGCCGGAAAATGGGCCGGCAGCCCCTTGAGCAATACTTCCAGCGCCGCCGGGCCACCGGCGGACGAGCCGATCGCCACCAGGCCCTGGCGTTGCGCCATGGTGCGCATCGGCACCGGTGCCGAACGCACGTGGCTGCCGCGCTGCTGGCCGATCAGCCAGCCGATATTGAGGATCTTGCGCAGTAAAGGCGCCGCCGCTTCCTGCGCATTGCCGGCCCCCAGGGCCGGTGTATCGACCACGTCCAGCGCGCCATGTCCCATGGCCTCGAACACCCGATGCACGTTCTGCTGGCGATCCACCGTGACGATCACGATGGCGCAAGGGGTTTCAGCCATGATCCGGCGGGTCGCCTCCACGCCGTCCATCACCGGCATGATCAGGTCCATCAGGATCAGGTCGGGCGTCAGCTGGGCGCAGTACTCGACCGCCTCGGCGCCATTGGTCGCGACCCACACCACTTCGTGCGCGGGTTCGAAGGCCAGGGCCCGGCGCAGGGCCTCCACGGCCATGGGCATGTCATTGACGATCGCGATTTTCATGCCCGCGCTCCTCCAATCAGCTCCACCACCGCATCCAGCAGGGCGTCATCATGGAAACTGGCTTTGGCTAGATAATAGTCGGCCCCGGCATCCAGTCCACGGCGCCGGTCCTCTTCGCGATCCTTGTAGGAAACCACCATCACCGGCAACGACTGCAGGCGATTGTCACGGCGCAGGAGTGTGACCAATTCAATCCCATCCATTCGGGGCATATCGATGTCGGTGATCAGCAGGTCGAAGTCTTCCGAACGCAAGGCGTTCCAGCCATCCATGCCGTCGACGGCGACCGCTACGTCATAACCACGGTTGAGCAAAAGCTTGCGTTGCAGCTCACGCACGGTGAGCGAGTCGTCGACCACCAGGATGCGCTTGCGCGCCGTCTCGGCCTGATGGCGGTTGTGCCGGGCGATGCGTTCCAGGCGGCCGGTATTGAGCAGTTTGTCCACCGACCGCAGCATGTCCTCGACGTCGACGATCAGCACCACGGAGCCGTCATCGAGCAAGGCTCCGGCGGAAATGTCCTGGACCTTGCCCAGGCGGTCGTCCAGTGGCAGCACCACCAGGGTCCGCTCGCCGATGAAACGCTCGACCGCCACGCCATAGACCGCGTCGCGCTCGCGAATCACCACGACCTTGAGCGTGGATTCGTTGTTCTGCCCCGCCGGGCGTTGCAGCAACTGGCTGGCCGCGACCAGGCCGACGTGGCGGCCTTCGTGCCAGAAATGCTGGCGCCCTTCCAGCTGGACAATATCGTCGGGCTCCAGATCGCACATGCGTTCGATATGCGCCAGCGGGAAGGCATAGGCCTCTTCGCCGACCTCCACTACCAGGCTGCGCACCACCGACAGAGTCAGCGGCACTTCGAGGTGGAAACGACTGCCCTGCCCCGCCACCTGCTCCAACTGCACCGCGCCGCGCAACTGGCGCACCATGTGCTGTACCGCGTCCAGGCCGACACCGCGCCCGGAGACCTCGGTGACCTTGTCCCGCAGGCTGAAGCCCGGCAGGAACAGGAAGGTCAGCAGCTCTTCTTCGCTCAGCTGGGCAGCGGTCTCGGCGGGGGACAACTGGCGCTCGACGATGCTCTGGCGCACCCGTTCCAGGTCGACACCATTACCGTCATCGCTCAGCTCCAGCACCAGCAGCCCGGCCTGGTGGGAAGCGCGCAGGCGAATCAGGCCCTCGGCCGGCTTGCCCGCCAGCAGCCGCTGTTCGGGCGTTTCGATGCCGTGATCGACCGCGTTGCGCAGCAGGTGGGTCAGCGGCGCTTCGAGTTTTTCCAGCACGTCGCGATCGACCTGGGTCTTCTCGCCCTCGACCTCCAGGCGAACCTGTTTGCCCAGGCTACGCCCCAGGTCGCGAACCATCCGCACCTGGCCCACCAGCACATCGGCGAACGGCCGCATGCGACAGGCCAGCGCGGTGTCGTAGAGCACCTGGGCGCGCTGGCTGGCCTGCCAGCCGAATTCATCCAGCTCGGCGGTTTTCTCCGTCAGCACCTGCTGGGACTCCGCCAGCAGGCGTCGCGCATCTTCCAGGGCTTCGAGGGCCTCCGGGCCCAGCACCTGCTCCTTGAGATGCCCATTGAGATTTTCCAAAGCACGCAGGCCGTTGCTCTGCAGGCGCTTGAGGCGCTGCAGGGCCGCCAGGTACGGCTTCAGACGCTGGGTTTCCACCAGCGACTTGCTCGACAGGTCGAGCAGGCTGTTCAGGCGTTCGGCCGTGACCCGCAACACCCGTTCGCCCCCCTCGGCGAGCTTCTTGCCCTTGTGCGTAATCGCCGCGGCTGTCTCTTGCAGCGTTTCCTGCAATACCTCCTGCGGCATCTCGAACGGCGGGACCTGTGGTTCGGGTTCGACCCGTGGGGCTTGTAGGTGCAGCTCGGCCATAGGCGGCAGGTTCGGCTCGATCCGAGGCAGGACAACGCCCGCAGACGCCGCGCCCGGCGAGCCGACCAACTGCTCCATGAGCGCCACGTAGGCGGCAATGTCCTGCTCACTGACCTGGTTGCCCGGCGTGGCGATGCGCATCAGGAAATCGGTGCCCTGCAGCAGCGCATCGATATGTTCGGGACGCAGGTACAGCCGCCCTTCCTGGGCGCTGACCAGGCAATCTTCCATCACATGGGCCACGCTGACCCCGGCGTCGACCCCGACGATCCGCGCCGCGCCCTTGAGCGAGTGGGCGGCGCGCATGCAGGCTTCCAGTTGGTCGGCCTGGGTCGGATTGCGCTCCAGCGCCAGCAGGCCGGCACTGAGCACCTGGGTCTGGGCTTCGGCTTCCAGGCTGAAGAGTTCGAGCAGCGAGGCGTCGCGCATTTGATCGGGGGTCATGTCAGGCTCCGGGTCACGGCGGACAGCAACTGCTCTTCATCCAGCCAACGCAGGCTGCGGCCCTTCCATTGCAGGACGCCACGGGTGTACTTGGCACTGGCCTGCTGGCCGGAAACCGCGGCGGCGTCCAGGGTGCGCTCGTCGATGGCGTGGATGCCCTCCACCTCGTCTACCGGCACCACCACCGGGCCGCCCTGGGCGGCGATGATCAACATCCGCGGAATCACCCGCGCCCCCGACACGACCGTGCTGGTGGTATCCAGCCCCAGCAGCTCCACCAACGACAGGCAGGCCACCAGAGCGCCACGCACATTCGCCACGCCCAGCAAGGCCCGCGAGCGCTGGTGCGGCAAGGAATGGATCGGCTGCAGCGGCGCCACTTCCACCAGGCAACGGGTGGCAATACCCAGCCATTCCTCGCCCAGGCGGAATATCAATAACGAACGGGTGACGATATCCGTGTCGGCCTCGACCGTTTGCTCATGGCGCTCCTGCTGCAACGCATAGCGGTCGAGCAGGCGGGTGGCCGCGGCGGAATACACCGAGCAATTGCGGCAATGCACATGCCCGGCCAGCAACGGGCAACTCTTGTCACCGTGGATACCGATACGGTTCCAGCAATCGTCGATGGCCTGCGCATCTTCGTGGGTCACGTTCAACGAAACAGAGCCGCTCATGATTTACGCTCACTGTCTGCTGCACGGCCGCTGCGGGCCGCACGCTCCTGCAATCGACGGGCACCGGCGACGTCGCCCTGGGAGGCCAGCAAGGCGGCCAGGTGCGCCAGCGCTTCGGCGTGCTGCGGGTCCAGGTACAGGGCCTTGCGATAGAAGCCCTGGGCTTCCAGGGCGCTGCCCGCCACGTCGCTGAGCAGCCCCAGCCAATAGAACACCTGCGCCACCGGCTCGTGAGTGTCCAGGTAATGCTCGCAAGCCACCCGGGCCTCGGCGCTTTTGCCTTCGTTGGCCAGGGTCGCGATGCTCGCCAGCAACGTCGTGGCATCGCTGGCCGGCCTGGTCGGCGCAGGGCGCTGGCTCGCCACCGCACTGGAAAACGGCCGGCTGCGCACGGGCGGCGCGATGCCGCGCACCGGCTGGCGCGCCGGCAATGCGCTCGGTACGAAGGCCGGTGCCGGCATGGGCTCGGGTTCGTTATGCCGGCTGAAGGCAAAGGACTGGGCAATGCCGATCGAGCGCATGCCCAGGCGGCCCAGCAGGCTGCCTTCGGCCGGGCCGATGAACAGCACGCCGTCGACATGCGTCAGGCGCTTGAGCACTTCGAACACCTGGCGCTGGGTCGGCTGATCGAAATAGATCAGCAGGTTGCGACAGAAGACAAAATCGTAGGGCGGCTCATTGGCCAGCAAGGTCGGGTCCAGCAGGTTGCCGACCTGCAGGCGCACCTGCTCGCGCACCCGCTCGCTGAGGCTGTAGCGCTCATCTTCGACGGTGAAATGCCGTTCGCGAAAATCGCTGTGCTGGCCGCGAAAGGAGTTCTTGCCATACACCGCCTGCCTGGCCCGCTCGACCGACAGCGGGCTGACATCGAACCCTTCGACCTTGAATTGATGAGGGGCCAGCCCGGCATCGAACAGGGCCATGGCAATCGAGTACGGCTCCTCGCCGGTGGAACACGGCAGGCTGAGGATGCGCAAGGCGCGCATGCCCTTGAGTTCGGCAAGCCGCGAGCGTGCGAGTTTGGCCAGGGCCGCAAAGGATTCCGGGTAACGGAAGAACCAGGTTTCCGGAACGATCACCGCTTCGATCAGGGCCTGCTGTTCATCCCGCGAGCCTTGCAGGGTCTGCCAGTAATGGTCGGCGCTGGGCGCCTGCTGGGCGATGCTGCGCTGGCGCACCGCGCGCTCGATGATCGCCGGGCCCACCGAGGCCACATCGAGGCCGATGCGCTCCTTGAGAAAATCGAAAAATCGCTGGTCGCTGCTCATGACGACTCCCCGAGCAACGCCGGATCCAGCGGCGGCGAGGGAAACAGCAGCGCACGCACCTCGGCATCCAGCAGATCGTCGACACGCACCCATTGCAGCAGGCCCTGGGTGTCTTCGTAGACCGGGCCCAGGTACGGCGCATTGCGGTTATCCAGGCCGTAGGCCTTGAAGTCCTGCGGGTTGCAACGCAGGGTGTCAGTGGCCTGCTCGAGGATCAGCCCCAGCAACTGCGCGGGCTGCGCCGCCTGCGGGCGGTAATGCACCAGCACCAGGCGGGTGCTGGTGCGCTCCTGCGCCGGCTGGCCAAAGGTCAGGGCACTCAGGTCAAGCACCGGCACCACCGCGCCACGATGGGCGAAGACCCCGGCCACCCAGGACGGCGCCCGGGGAATCGGCTTGAGTTGCAGGCGCGGCAATACCTCGACCACCTCGATGGCCTGCAAGGCGTAGCGTTCGGTACCGATGCGGAACACCAGGAACAGCGTGTCTTTCGTCGCCGTCCCTGCGCCGTCTTTCGCTGCGAGCTCGTTCATCAGACTTTGAAACGCGAGACGCCGCTGCGCAGCCCCACCGCCACCTGGCTCAGTTCATCGATGGCGAAACTGGCCTGGCGCAGCGACTCGACGGTCTGGCTGCTGGCATCGCCCAGTTGCACCAGGGCGTGGTTGATCTGCTCGGCACCAGTGGCCTGGGCCTGCATGCCCTCGTTGACCATCAACACCCGCGGCGCCAGGGCCTGGACCTGGTGGATGATCTGCGACAGCTGCTCGCCGACCTGCTGCACCTCGGCCATGCCGCGGCGCACTTCTTCGGAGAACTTGTCCATGCCCATGACCCCGGCCGATACCGCCGACTGGATCTCCCGGACCATTTGCTCGATATCGTAGGTGGCGACCGCGGTCTGGTCCGCCAGGCGCCGCACTTCAGTGGCCACCACGGAAAAGCCGCGCCCGTACTCGCCGGCTTTCTCGGCTTCGATCGCGGCGTTGAGCGACAGCAGGTTGGTCTGGTCGGCGACCTTGACGATGGTCACCACCACCTGGTTGATGTTGCCGGCCTTCTCATTGAGGATCGCCAGCTTGGCGTTGACCAGGTCGGCCGCGCCCATCACCGAATGCATGGTTTCTTCCATGCGCGCCAGGCCTTGCTGGCCGGAACCGGCCAGCACCGATGCCTGGTCGGCGGCGGTGGAGACTTCGGTCATGGTGCGCACCAGATCGCGAGAGGTGGCCGCGATTTCCCGGGAGGTCGCACCGATTTCGGTGGTGGTCGCCGCGGTTTCGGTAGCGGTCGCCTGTTGCTGCTTGGAGGTGGCGGCGATCTCGGTGACCGAGGTGGTGACCTGGACCGAGGAGCGCTGCGCCTGGGACACCAGGGAGTTGAGCTCGGTCATCATGTCGTTGAAGCCGGTTTCCACGGCGCCGAATTCGTCCTTGCGCTCCAGGTTCAGGCGGCTGGTCAGATCGCCCGTGCGCATGACGTCGAGGATCTTCACGATACGGTTCATCGGCGCCATGATCGCGCGCATCAGCAACAGGCCGCACAGGCCCGCCGCCAGCACCGCCACCAGCAGGGAAACGCCCATGGTGACTTTGGCCGCGGCCACCGCATCGTCGATCTGCGAGGCGGCCGAATCGGCGACCCCCTTGTTCTCGTCGATGATGTCGTTGAGTTTCAGCCGACCGGAGATCCAGGTGGGCGTCAACTGGTCATGGAACACGCGGACAGCCTCGGCTTCCTGATTACGCCGATGCAGATCCAGGACCATGGCCTGGATCTTGAGATACTCCTGATGGTGTTTTTCAAACTCTTCGAACTCCTGCAGGTCGCTACCACCGCGAAGCGTGTCCTTGTAGCTGGCCATGTATTTCTGCAGGCGTTGCTCGAAGCTCTTGAAATCGGCCTCATCCTTGGCACTGACGCCCTTGCCTTCGTTCAGGCCGATGATTTCCTGGGTATGCAGGAAACTGTCGACCCACGAACCGCGAATCATCGAACTGAAATAGACCCCGGGAATGGCATCGGAGCGCATGCGGTCTTCGCCGGCCTCGATCTTCAACAAACGGGAGTACGAGGCTATGACCATCAGCAGCATGATGGTGATAATCACCGCAAAGCTCGCCAAAATGCGTTGGCGCAACGTCCAGTTCTTCACAGTCAGTCCTCGGGGCCATTCAAATGGTGGGGAGTATAGCCGAGGGCGTGCCATCATTTATCAGCGTATTGCGCACCACGTCTCACTCAGAGCGAAAGGCAGGGTCCGCTCTGGAGGGCTACTTTCCGCCAGATGACTCGAGTGCCGCCAGTGATGATCCGGCATAAGCAGAGGGTATTTCAGCCATCGAAGAGGGCGTGCGAAGCTTTCTCCAGCGCACGCCCGATTGGCGTCAAAGATTGGCCTGGCGCACCTGTTTTTCCAGTTCGAGTTTCAACCCCGGCTCCAGCTTGAGTTGACGCGCCAGCTCATCCAGATAGGCCTTTTCCATGAAGTTTTCCTCGTCCACCAGCATCACGCTGGCGACGTACATTTCGGCGGCCATTTCCGGGGTGCCGGCAGCACGCGCCACATCCGCCGGGTCCAAGGGTTTGTTGAGTTCAGCGTGCAGCCAGTGTTGCAGTTCCTGATCGTTGTCCAGCCGGGTGAACTCACCTTCGATCAGGGCGCGCTCGCGCTCGTCGATATGGCCATCGGCCTTGGCCGCGGCCACCAGCGCCTTGAGGATCGCCTGGCTGTGCTGTTCGACCTGCTGCGCAGGCAAGCGGTCGAGGGTCTGCGGCTCGCTTTGCGGCGCGCCGGCCTGCTGCGCCTGCCAGTTGCCGTAGGCCTTGTAGGCGATCACGCCCAGCGCCGCCAGGCCGCCATAGGTCAGCGCCTTGCCGCCGAATTTACGGGCTTTTTTATTGCCCAGCAACAGGCCCATGGCGCCGGCCGCCAACGCCCCGCCGCCAGCGCCGGACAACAGGCTGCCGAGCCCGCCGGAACCGCCACCGAGCAAGCCGCCCAGCGCGCCCTTGTCGGCAGCGGATGCCTTGTTCTGCTGCCCCCCGGCCTTGTTCTGCAACAGGTCCTGGCCAGACTTGAGCAATTGATCGAGCAATCCACGGGTGTTCATCCAAACCTCCAGCAACTTGAGTTGATCGAATCAATAAGGCCACCAGCCTAGATTGAAGTGCCCCGATCCTGGGCTCGAGTGTGCTTCCAGATGTTGCTTCGCCAGGCTCGCTCGTATGCCTGGGCAGCCCTTCGATTAAAAAGATATACACTCGAAAAAATCGATAAAACCGCCCGACCGGTGATTGCCCATGATGACTTTGCGCCAGATCCGTCACTTCATCGCCGTGGCCGAGACCGGCTCGATCTCGTCCGCCGCCCAGGCGGTGTTCATTTCCCAGTCGACCCTGACCCTGGCGATCCAGCAGCTCGAACAGGAAATCGGCGTCAGCCTGTTCAACCGCCATGCCAAGGGCATGACCCTGACTCACCAGGGCCATCAGTTCCTGCGCCAGGCGCACCTGATCCTGGCCACGGTCGACAACGCCAAGCGCAGCCTGCAGCAGAGCACCGACCAGGTGGCCGGCCAGTTGATCGTCGGCGTGACCAGCCTGGTCGCCGGTTACTACCTGGCAGACTTGCTCACGCGTTTCCAGCGTGCCTACCCCAATGTGGAAATCCGTGTAATGGAGGATGAGCGCCCTTACATCGAGCACTTGCTGGTCAGCGGCGAGATCGACGTCGGGGTGTTGATCCTCTCCAATCTCGAGGACCGCCACGCCCTGCAGACCGAAGTGCTGACCCACTCCCCCCACCGCCTGTGGCTGCCCGCCCAGCACCCGCTACTGGAACACGACAGCATCAGCCTGGCGGATGTCGCTCGCGAGCCGCTGATCCAGCTCAACGTCGATGAAATGGACCGCAATGCCCAGCGCCTGTGGTCCGGCGCCGGCCTGCAACCGCGCATCACTTTACGCACCGCCTCCACCGAAGCGGTGCGCAGCCTGGTGGCGGCCGGGCTTGGGGTATCGATCCAGCCGGACATGACCTATCGCCCCTGGTCGCTGGAGGGCGACATCATCGAGGCCCGGCCCATCGCCGACCTCAGCCAGACCCTCGATGTCGGCCTGGCCTGGCGCCGGGGCACCGCGCGCCCGGCGCTGGTCGACCCGTTCCTGACCGTGGCTCGTGAACAGCCCCACGGCGGGCGCAAGCCATCTATTTAATCGAACGCTGCATTCAGTATTTGGTATTTGTCGAGCACCGGCCCCGCCACTAGTCTCTGATCATCCGTCCAGAGAGGGCCGGGCCTCCGTCACTGGAGAGCACCATGGCCATACGAGAAAAGAGAACCCGGAAAATGGCTGGCGCGCAGACTCCGTTGTCCACCGCTTTGTTGATCGATGGCGAATTGGTCGCCGGCCAGGGGCTTGTCGAACCTATCCTCAACCCGGCCACCGGCGAAGTGCTGACCCGGATCGCCGAGGCCAGCAGCGAACAGGTGGAAGGCGCGATCCTCGCCGCCCACCGCGCCTTTACCCACTGGTCGCGCACCACGCCCCAGCAACGCTCGAACATCCTCCTGGCGATTGCCGATGCCGTGGAAAAGCAGGCCGACCACCTGGCCCGCCTGGAATCGCTGAACTGCGGCAAGCCGCTGCACCTGGCGCGCCAGGACGATCTGGGCGCCACCGTCGACGTGTTCCGTTTTTTTGCCGGCGCCGTGCGCTGCCAGACCGGCCAGCTCGCCGGCGAGTACCTGCCGGGCTACACCAGCATGGTGCGGCGCGACCCTATCGGCGTGGTGGCGTCCATCGCGCCGTGGAACTACCCGATCATGATGGCCGCCTGGAAGATCGCCCCGGCCCTGGCCGCCGGCAATACCCTGGTGTTCAAGCCGTCGGAGCATACCCCGCTGTCGATCCTGGCCCTGGCGCCGACCCTGGCCGAACTGCTGCCGCGCGGCGTGCTGAACATTGTCTGCGGCGGTGGCGAAGGCGTCGGCAGCCACCTGGTCAGCCACCCCAAAGTGCGCATGGTGTCGCTGACCGGCGATATCGTCACCGGGCAGAAGATCCTCCAGGCCGCCTCGAAAACCCTGAAGCGCACGCACCTGGAACTGGGCGGCAAGGCCCCGGTGATCGTCTGCAACGACGCCGACCTGCAGGCCGTGGTCGAGGGCGTGCGCAACTACGGCTATTACAACGCCGGGCAGGACTGCACCGCGGCCTGCCGGATCTATGCCCAGGGCGGGATCCATGACCGTCTGGTGGCCGAACTGGGCGCCGCCGTGAGCAGCCTGCGGTTCGCCGGCAAGCGCGATGCCGACAACGAGATCGGCCCACTGATCAGCACTCGCCAGCGCGACCGCGTGGCCAGCTTCGTCGAGCGCGCCCTGGGCCAGCCGCATATCGAACGGGTGACCGGCGCGGCGGTGCATTCGGGCGCCGGCTTCTATTACCAGCCGACCCTGCTGGCCGGCTGCCGACAGCAGGATGAAATCGTCCAGCGCGAAGTGTTCGGCCCGGTGGTCACCGTCACCCGTTTCGACGAGCTGGCGCAGGCGGTGGACTGGGCCAACGACTCGGAATACGGCCTGGCCTCGTCGGTCTGGACCCAGAACCTGGACAAGGCCATGCAGGTGGCAGCACGCCTGCAATACGGCTGCACCTGGATCAACAGCCATTTCATGCTGGCCAGCGAAATGCCCCACGGCGGCTTGAAGCGCTCCGGCTACGGCAAAGACCTGTCCAGCGATTCGCTGCAGGACTACAGCGTGGTGCGCCACATCATGGCCCGCCACGGCAATGACCTGGAATAACGGCACTAAGCTGATAACAAGCCCTTAGGGCGCGCTTCACCACGTTCACAACTGCCCCGACCATAATTTGAAGAAGAGGGTTTCCCCATGTTCGTGCACAAGACCGCACTGCTCAGTGCAATCACCACCGCCCTGCTGGCCAGCGCCAGCCTCCAGGCCGCCGAACCGCTCAAGGCCGTCGGTGCCGGCGAAGGCCAGCTGGATATCGTGGCCTGGCCCGGCTACATCGAACGTGGCGAGAGCGACAAGAACTACGACTGGGTCACCGGCTTCGAGAAGGAGACAGGTTGCAAGGTCAACGTCAAGACCGCGGGCACCTCCGACGAGATGGTCAGCCTGATGGCCAAGGGCGGCTACGACCTGGTCACCGCGTCCGGCGACGCCTCCCTGCGGCTGATCGTCGGCAAGCGCGTGCAGCCAATCAACACCGCGCTGATTCCCAACTGGAAAAACCTCGACCCACGCCTCAAGGACGCGCCCTGGTACGTGGTCGACAAGCAGACCTACGGCACGCCCTACCAGTGGGGCCCGAACGTGCTGATGTACAACACCACCGTCTTCAAGCAGGCACCGACCAGCTGGAGCGTGCTGTTCGCCGCGCAGAACCTGCCGGACGGCAAGCCCAACAAGGGCCGCGTGCAGGCCTATGACGGGCCGATCTACATCGCCGATGCCGCGCTGTACCTCAAGAGCGCGAAACCGGAACTGGGGATCCAGAACCCCTACGAACTGACCGAAGCCCAGTACAAGGCGGTGCTCGACCTGCTGCGCGCCCAGCAGCCGCTGATCCACCGCTACTGGCACGACACCACGGTACAGATGAGCGACTTCAAGAACGAAGGCGTGGTCGCCGCCAGCTCCTGGCCGTATCAGGTCAACGGCCTGATCAACGAGAAACAGCCAATCGCCTCGACCATTCCCAAGGAAGGGGCCACCGGCTGGGCCGACACCACCATGCTGCACAGCGAGGCCAAGCACCCCAACTGTGCCTACAAGTGGATGGACTGGTCGCTCACGCCGAAGGTCCAGGGCGACGTCGCCGCCTGGTTCGGCTCGCTGCCAGCCGTGCCGGCGGCCTGCCAGGAAAGCCAACTGCTGGGCGCCGAGGGCTGCAAGACCAACGGCTTCGACCAGTTCGACAAGATCGCCTTCTGGAAAACCCCGCAGGCCGAGGGCGGCAAGTTCGTGCCGTACAGCCGCTGGACCCAGGATTACATCGCAATCATGGGCGGCAGGTGAGTTCCCTGTAGTCGCTGCCGCAGGCTGCGCAAGGTCCGCAGGACCTTCTGCCCCCTCAAGATCGCCGCGCCCCTGCGGGGCGATCGCAGCCTGCGGCAGCGGCTACAGGTTCCTGCGTCGGGCCGGCTCCAGCAGGAGCGGCCTACGCCGCCAGACCTGATCCCGCTTATTTCGACAGCGCGCTTTCCCGGAGCACCGCACCATGACGCTTGCAGTCCAGTTCACCAACGTTTCCCGGCAGTTCGGCGAGGTGAAGGCCGTCGACCGGGTGTCCATCGAGATCCAGGACGGCGAGTTCTTTTCCATGCTCGGCCCTTCCGGTTCGGGCAAGACCACCTGCCTGCGCCTGATCGCCGGTTTCGAACAGCCGAGCGCCGGCTCGATCCACATCCACGGGGCCGAAGCCACCGGGTTGCCGCCCTACCAGCGCGACGTCAATACCGTGTTCCAGGATTACGCGCTGTTTCCCCATATGAACGTGCGCGACAACGTGGCCTACGGCCTGAAAGTCAAAGGCGTCGCCAAGACCGAACGCTTCAAGCGCGCCGAAGAAGCCCTGGCCATGGTCGCCCTGCAAGGCTACGGCGAACGCAAGCCGGTGCAGCTGTCCGGCGGCCAGCGCCAGCGCGTGGCCCTGGCCCGGGCGCTGGTCAATCGGCCACGAGTCCTGCTGCTGGACGAGCCCCTGGGAGCGCTGGACCTGAAGCTGCGCGAACAGATGCAGGGCGAACTGAAGAAGCTGCAGCGCCAGCTCGGCATCACCTTCATTTTCGTCACCCACGACCAGACCGAAGCCCTGTCGATGTCCGACCGCGTGGCGGTGTTCAACAAGGGCCGAATCGAGCAGGTCGATAGCCCGCGCAACCTGTACATGAAGCCGGCCACCAGCTTCGTCGCCGAGTTCGTCGGCACCTCCAACGTGATTCGCGGCGAACTGGCCGAACGCCTGAGCGGCAGCCAGCGGCCCTTCTCGATCCGCCCGGAACATGTGCGTTTCGCCGAAGGCCCGCTGCCCAGCCACGAGATCGAAGTCAGCGGCCTGCTGCACGATATCCAGTACCAGGGCAGCGCCACCCGCTACGAGCTGCAACTGGACAATGGCCAGACCCTCAGTATCAGCCGGGCCAACGACCAATGGCTGGACAGCGGCGCCCAGCACCAGACCGGGCAACGCCTCAGCGCGCGCTGGGCCCGCGAGGCGATGATCCCGCTGGCC
Organism: Pseudomonas sp. LAMO17WK12:I10; assembly: GCF_900215185.1. Taxonomy (NCBI): domain Bacteria; kingdom Pseudomonadati; phylum Pseudomonadota; class Gammaproteobacteria; order Pseudomonadales; family Pseudomonadaceae; genus Pseudomonas; species Pseudomonas sp. LAMO17WK12:I10. The sequence goes on from NZ_OBDX01000014.1 coordinate 93,206, forward strand.
GATACCCTGGCGAGCGGGGTGTGACATGAGCACCCTGGCGATCACTTCCCAAAGCCCCGGCGGCTCGCCGCTGCGGCGCTTTTCCAACCTGCTGTACCGGCGGCCGAATTTGTACCTGGCGCTGCTGCTGGTGCCGCCGCTGCTCTGGTTCGGCGCGATTTACCTGGGCTCCTTGCTGATCCTGCTCTGGCAGGGCTTCTACACCTTCGACGACTTCACCATGGCGGTCACCCCGGACCTGACCCTGGCCAATTTCGCCGCGCTGTTCCAGCCGTCGAACTTCGACATCATCCTGCGCACCCTGAGCATGGCCATCGCCGTCTCGCTCGCCAGCGCCGTGGTCGCCTTCCCCATCGCCTACTACATGGCGCGCTACACCAGCGGCAAGACCAAGGCGTTCTTCTACATCGCGGTGATGCTGCCGATGTGGGCCAGCTACATCGTCAAGGCTTACGCCTGGACCCTGCTGCTGGCCAAGGGCGGCGTGGCCCAGTGGTTCGTCCAGCACCTAGGGCTGGAGCCGCTGTTGCAGTTCATCCTGGGGATTCCCGGGGTCGGCGGCAGCACCCTGTCGACCTCGCACCTGGGGCGCTTCATGGTGTTCGTCTACATCTGGCTGCCGTTCATGATCCTGCCGATCCAGGCCTCCCTGGAACGCCTGCCGCCGTCCTTGCTGCAAGCCTCCGCCGACCTCGGCGCCAAGCCGCGCCAGACCTTCATGCAGGTGATCCTGCCGCTGTCGGTGCCGGGCATCGCCGCCGGCTCGATCTTCACCTTCTCCCTGACCCTGGGCGATTTCATCGTGCCGCAGCTGGTGGGCCCGCCCGGCTACTTCGTCGGCAGCATGGTCTACGCCCAGCAAGGGGCGATCGGCAACATGCCGATGGCCGCCGCCTTCACCCTGGTGCCGATCGTGCTGATCGCCATTTACCTGTCCATCGTCAAACGCCTGGGGGCCTTCGATGCGCTCTGACTCAGCCAAGCATGGAGAACCAGCCTCGCTGGGCCTGCGCCTTGCCGCGTGGGGCGGGCTGCTGTTCCTGCATTTCCCGATCCTGATCATCTTCCTCTACGCCTTCAATACCGAAGACGCAGCCTTCAGCTTTCCGCCCCAGGGCTTCACCCTGAAATGGTTCGGCGTGGCCTTCGCCCGCCCCGACGTGCTCGAAGCCATCAAGCTGTCGTTGCAGATCGCCGCCATCGCCACCCTGATCGCCATGGTCCTCGGCACCCTGGCCTCGGCGGCGCTGTATCGGCGGGACTTCTTCGGCAAACAGGGCATTTCACTGATGCTGATCCTGCCCATCGCCCTGCCGGGGATCATCACCGGCATCGCCCTGCTGGCGACCTTCAAGACATTGGGGATCGAGCCGGGGATGTTCACCATCATCGTCGGCCACGCGACCTTCTGCGTGGTGATTGTCTACAACAACGTGATCGCCCGCCTGCGCCGCACCTCCCACAGCCTGATCGAAGCCTCGATGGACCTGGGTGCCGACGGCTGGCAGACCTTCCGCTACATCATCCTGCCGAACCTCGGCTCGGCGTTGCTGGCCGGCGGCATGCTGGCGTTCGCCCTGTCGTTCGACGAAATCATCGTCACCACCTTCACCGCCGGCCATGAACGCACCCTGCCGCTGTGGCTGCTCAACCAGCTCAGCCGGCCGCGGGACGTACCGGTGACCAACGTCGTCGCCATGCTGGTGATGCTGGTGACCATGCTGCCGATCCTCGGCGCCTATTACCTGACCCGCGGCGGCGAAAGCGTGGCGGGCAGTGGCGGCAAATAACCCTGTAGCCGCTGCCGCAGGGTCGTGGCGCCCTCCGGTTCGCTGAAGGCCTTCGGCCTTATCGCAGCCTGCGGCAACGGCTACAGATCGCAGAACATCCAACAGATATTTCAGGAGAACAGCCATGCAAACCAAACTCTTGATCAACGGCCAACTAGTCAGCGGCGAAGGCCCTGCCCAGGCGGTATTCAACCCCGCGCTGGGCAAGGTGCTGGTGGAAATCAACGAGGCCAGCGAAGCCCAGGTCGATGCCGCGGTGCGCGCCGCCGACAGCGCTTTCGAAAGCTGGTCGCAAACCGTGCCGAAAGAACGCTCGCTGCTGTTGCTCAAGCTGGCCGACAGCATCGAAGCCCACGGCGAGGAACTGGCCCGGCTGGAGTCGGACAACTGCGGCAAGCCGCTGAGCGCGGCCTTGAACGACGAGATCCCGGCGATTGCCGATGTGTTCCGCTTCTTCGCCGGCGCCAGCCGTTGCCTCAGCGGTTCGGCCGGTGGCGAATACCTGCCAGGGCACACCTCGATGATCCGTCGCGACCCGGTGGGGGTGATCGCCTCCATCGCGCCGTGGAACTACCCGCTGATGATGGTTGCCTGGAAAATCGCCCCGGCCCTGGCCGCCGGCAATACCGTGGTGCTCAAGCCCTCGGAGCAGACCCCGCTGACCGCCCTGCGCCTGGCCGAACTGGCCGCGGCGATCTTTCCCGCCGGCGTGCTCAACCTGGTTTTCGGCCGTGGCGCCACCGTGGGCCAGCCGTTGGTGACCCATCCGAAGGTGCGCATGGTGTCGCTCACCGGCTCCATCGCCACCGGCTCGCATATCATTTCCAGCACCGCCGACAGCGTCAAACGCCTGCACATGGAACTGGGCGGCAAGGCACCGGTGATCATCTTCGACGACGCCGACATCGACGCCGCCGTGGAGGGCATCCGCACCTTCGGTTTCTACAACGCCGGCCAGGATTGCACCGCTGCCTGCCGCATCTATGCGCAAGAGGGCATCTATGAGCGCTTCGTCGAGAAGCTCGGCGCGGCGGTCGCCAGCATCAAGTACGGTCTGCAGGGCGACCCGGACACCGAACTGGGCCCACTGATCAGCGCCCAGCACCGCGACCGCGTGGCCGGGTTCGTCGAGCGCGCCATCGCCCAGCCGCATATCCGCCTGGTCACTGGCGGCAAGACGGTGGACGGCAACGGCTTCTTCTTTGAACCGACGGTGCTGGCCGACGCCCAGCAGGACGACGAAATCGTCCGCCGCGAAGTGTTCGGGCCAGTGGTCTCGGTCACCCGCTTCACCGACGAGGCCCAGGTCCTGGGCTGGGCCAACGACTCGGACTACGGCCTGGCCTCCTCGGTGTGGACCGCCGATGTCGGCCGCGCCCACCGCCTCTCGGCGCGCCTGCAATATGGCTGCACCTGGGTCAACACCCACTTCATGCTGGTCAGCGAAATGCCCCACGGCGGGCAGAAGCTCTCCGGCTACGGCAAGGACATGTCCCTGTACGGGCTGGAGGACTACACCGTCGTGCGCCATGTGATGTTCAAGCACTGACCCCGGGCAGCACGCCCTGCTAGAAACAGTTGCCGTCGGTTTCCTGGCAAAACTCGTAGGGCGTGTTGCTGATGAACCAGTCGAGCCAATGGTGTTGCCAATCCGGCCACTGAATGATGTAGGTCTTGGTGGCCTTGATGAACTCCAGGCCAAAGATGCTGATGCTGTTGTCGTCCTCATACATCCGCAGGTCCAGCGTCCAGTCCCGGATCAAGGGCGTGCGGTAGACCCGATCCGGGTCCTCAAGGTCGATGATCTGCAGATAGCCCTTGCCGCCGAAAGGCACCAGCAGCCCCCCGGCCGAGGCATGCTGCAACAGGTAACGACCGGAGGGGCTGGTCGTCGAATAGGGCTCGCGTTCGAGCACTGTGTAGAGCGCACTGGCGAACACCAGTACACAGGCTCCCAGCAGGCCCCCCACGACCGCCAGGGTCTTCCTGTACTTCATCGCGCGCACGCCGAAAAACCGCAATTCATTTGCCCGATCTCCTTGAAAGGCAGCTATTGAACGAGGTCTGGCCAAGCCGATCAAGTTGCGGCACCATCCGCCGCCACAAAGCGCCTGGCTTCCCCGCCCGCGGCGCGGAAACTTTTCCGGCAGCCAGGATGCGCCCATGCCCTCGCGAATCGTCAGCCTGATGCTGCAAGTGGCCGTCTGGTTGGTGCTGCCGTTCGCCGCCCTGCAACTGGGCCTGGTATTGACCCGCGCCGGCGCCGCGCCCTTTGTCTCGGCGGTGGCGGTTCCCACCGGGGTCCTGTCCCTGGTGCTGATCCAGATCACCCTGGTGTATGCCGCCGCCAAAGGCTGGCACGCCTGCGGCATGCCGGCCCACTATCGCTGGCTGGGCCTGTGGCTGGGTTGCGTGCTGGTGCTGTATGCCGTGCCGCAGTTCATACCATCGGCGGGGAGCGGCCCATGAATCACAACGGATTCACTCGGGATGAGTGGCTCCGCCTGCTCACGGCCCTCTTCGCCCACTCGCTGGCGGTACTGGCCTTTCTCCTGGCCAATCGCTACGGCATTGCGCTCGATAACAGCCCGTAAGCCCGTTTCGAAACCCGCCCCCGCCTACTCCAGACCACGCGCCAATACCTCGATCAGATGGTCCATCACCCGCCGCACGGCCGCTGAGCGACGGACATCGGCATGCACCGAAAGCCATAGCTCGCGAGCATCGCCAGCACGCAGTGGCGCTACCCGGACCAACCCGGAGTCGGGGCTGGCGACAAAACAGGGCAACAACGCGACCCCAACGGCGGCCCGCGCAGCCGCCTGCTGGGTGTTGACGTCATTGCTACGCAGAACGATCGGGCGCCGGGCAGCGAAATCCACCAACCAACGGTGCTGCGGGATATGTTCCAGCGACTCGGCAAAGCCAATGAATCCCCAGTCGGCCGGCGGCGCCGAGGCATAGGCAGGACTGGCATAAAACCCGAACTGGACCTGACCGACCCGACGCACGACGCGCCCCGCTTCATCGGGGCGTACGTAGCCGATGGCGATGTCTGCCTCTCCGCGCTCCAGCGAAGCGACACTGGAGGTCGTATCCAGCACGATTTTCAGATCCGGATGGGCGGCACGCAGCGCCGGCAGGCTGGGTACCAGCAACATGCTGGCCAGCAATGCCAGGGTGCTGACACTGACCGTACCGGACAGCCCCACGGCACCTCGGGCATAACGATCAACCTCGTCGACCAGCCTCTCCATAGGCTGAGCAATGGCCGCCAACGCTACCCCGGCTTCGGTCAAACGCGACGAACGTGGCAAGCGCTCAAGCAGTTTGAGTCCCAGGCTCGCTTCAAGACTGGACACCCGTCGCCCTACCGTTGCGTGATCGACGCGCAAGGCATTCGCGGCGGCAGTCAGGGAACCCAGCCGAGCAACGACGATGAAGTGATGTAGATCCTGCCAATCGGTCATATGTGCATATTCGCAGCCTTGGTGTGCGCAAGCACGCGTTTTTTTCCTTGATAGCGCCATCGTATCGTGACGTCTACCGCGGCTACATCGGCCAGCGATTGCTGAAGGAGAAACACTTCGATGATTCTGTTTTATGCCCCTGGAGCCAGTTCGCTCGCTCCGCATATTCTGCTTCAGGTCAGCGGGCTCGGCTTTACCCTGGAAAAGGTCGACCTCACGAACAAGCGCTGGGCAGGTGGTGACTTCAACCTGATCAATCCCAAATCCTACGTACCGGTGCTGCAACTGGAGAACGGCCAGCGACTGACCGAGTGCAGCGTCATCCTGCAGTACATTGCCGATACCGTGCCTGAACAGGCGCTGCTGCCAGCCGTCGGCAGCTTCGCTCGCTACGAAGCCCTGCAATGGCTGAGCTTCCTGGCCATGGAGGTACAGAAAAACTTCATCACCCCGGAACGTCACGGCGGCGTCAGCGCCAACTTCCTGGCCCGCACCGAGGCCGGCCAACAACAGACCCGGGAGCGGGTGAGCCCGCGGCTGGCGTTCATCGATCAACACCTCGCTGGCCGGGAACATGTGCTGGGCGACGGTTTTTCAGCACTGGACGCCTATCTGTTCACCCTGCTGACCTGGGCTCGGCGGCTGGCCATCGACCTCGGACAATGGCGCCAGCTGGATCGCTACTTTGCCAGCCTCAAGGCCCACCCCGCGATCCACCAGGTGCTTGAAACGGAAGGTCCACCACATGCCTTGCGTCCTGCCGAGTGATTATTTCTGCGGATGAGACTTGCCAAATGCGGGCCGGAACCCTCCTCGCCTGGCCGGCCTGGCGCAAAACCCGCTGAAGATCAGGCCAGCCTGAGGTACAGATGAATATCCTCGGGCTCCAGGCGATACAGCTCTGGATCGGGGGCCGCCAACAGCTCGCAGCCCAGGCGGCGGTAGAAATCCACGGTGTTACGTGATGGCGTGGCCGAGACATACAGCCCCTCGCCGCCCATGCGCCGTGCCTGCTCGGCGGCCAGGCCGAACAACCGTTGGCCCAGGCCGCGCCCGCGATACGCCTGGCTGACATGCAGGAACTTCAGCTGCCGCAACCGCAGGCCGGCGTTGTGGATCACCAGGCAATCGACCACCGCCGCGGCCACCAGCCGGTGTTCGTCGAACACCCCATACAGCCAGCCACCGCGCTGTTCACACACCTGCAAGACCCGCGCGTCATGCTCGGCTTCGCCGGGCGGCCAGCCGGTCACCACCTCGCGCAGGGGATAACCCAGCAGTTGCCCGTCTTGCAGGCGGTAGAACGCCTCGATCAGCTCTGCACGGTCAATCAGTTTGAACAGCGGGATGTCTTGCGAGGTCAAAAGGCGTTCATTGAGCATGTGGGTTTCCTGAAGCCGTCCGTGGTTTTACGTATCGGTAGCCGGGCATTTTTTGCCTCGAGCGAACCGATTATTCTATCCGCCCGCTGTTAAAAGTCCGTTGTGTTTGGCCGAAGGCATGACCGAACCTCCATTTCCGATCCAGCGCAGCCAGGAAGGGCTCGGGATCTCCTGACAAGGTTCACTTATGCATCGCAGGCATCTTCTGAAAGCATCCATGGCGCTGGCCGCCTACACCGGCCTGTCGGCCACGGGTCTGCTGGCCTCCCGGGCCTGGGCGGGCGCCGCCGACGGCGAGGCGCAGGCCTTCGATTTCGAGATTCTCAAGGCCCGGGCCAAGCAGTTGGCCGGCAAGCCCTACGTGGACACCAAGCAGGTGCTGCCGCCGACCCTGGCGACCATGACCCCGCAGAACTTCAACGCGATCCGGTACGACGGCAACCACTCGCTGTGGAAGGAGCTGAACGGCCAGCTGGACGTGCAGTTCTTCCACGTCGGCATGGGCTTCAAGCAGCCGGTGCGCATGCACAGCGTCGACGCCAAGACCCGGCAGGCGCGGGAAGTGCATTTCCGCCCGTCGCTGTTCAACTACCAGAACACCAGCGTCGACACCGCGCAGCTCAAGGGCGACCTGGGTTTTGCCGGCTTCAAGCTGTTCAAGGCCCCGGAGCTGGACAGGCACGATGTGGTGTCCTTCCTCGGCGCCAGCTATTTCCGCGCGGTGGACAAGACCGGCCAGTACGGCCTCTCGGCCCGTGGCCTGGCAATCGACACCTACGCCAAGAAGCGCGAAGAATTCCCCGACTTCACCCAGTTCTGGTTCGAGACCCCGGACAAGGACAGCACCCGTTTCGTGGTCTATGCCCTGCTCGATTCGCCCAGCGCCACCGGCGCCTACCGCTTCGACATCGACTGCCAGGCCGAGCGCGTGGTGATGGACGTCGATGCGCACGTCAACGCCCGCACCGCCATCGAACAGCTGGGCATCGCGCCGATGACCAGCATGTTCAGCTGCGGCACCCATGAGCGACGCATGTGCGACACCATCCATCCGCAGATCCACGACTCGGACCGCCTGGCCATGTGGCGCGGCAACGGCGAGTGGATCTGCCGTCCGCTGAACAACCCGGCGACCCTGCAGTTCAATGCCTTCGCCGACAAGGACCCGAAGGGTTTCGGCCTGGTGCAGACCGACCACGAGTTCGCCAACTACCAGGACACCGTGGACTGGTACAGCCGGCGCCCGAGCCTGTGGGTCGAGCCGACCACCGCCTGGGGCGAAGGCTCGGTCGACCTGCTGGAGATCCCCACCACCGGCGAGACCCTGGACAATATCGTGGCCTTCTGGACCCCGAAGACACCGCTGGCCGCCGGGGACTCGCTGAACTACGGCTACAAGCTGTACTGGAGCGCCCTGCCACCGGTGGGCACGCCGCTGGCGCGGGTCAACGCCACCCGTTCGGGCATGGGCGGCTTCGTCGAGGGCTGGGCGCCGGGCGAGCATTATCCGCCGGTCTGGGCCCGGCGCTTCGCCGTGGACTTCAACGGCGGCGGGCTGGAGCGGCTGCCGGAGGGCACCGGCATCGAGCCGGTGGTCACCGCGTCGAATGGTCAGGTCAAGGATTTCCACGTGCTGAAGCTGGACGAGATCCAGGGTTATCGCGTGCTCTTCGACTGGTACCCGACCAACGACAGCGTCGACCCGGTGGAACTGCGGCTGTTCATCCGCAGCAACGATCGCACCCTGAGCGAAACCTGGCTGTACCAGTACTTCCCGCCGGCGCCGGACAAGCGCAAGTACAGCTGATGCAGCACCATCTGTAGCCGCTGCCGTAGGCTGCGATGGGCCGCGCAGCGGACCCAGGCTCTTCAGTCGATCCGCGTCGCCTGATTTGCGACCGGTTCCCGGTCGATCGCAGCCTGCGGCAGCGGCTACAGCTCGCGGTTGCACGCCACGGCACAAAAAAACCGGCCCTCACAGGCCGGTTTTTTTATGCCTCCGCGCAGCTCACTCGCGCAGATCCGACTCGTGAATCGGTTGGTCGCGATGGGTCGCGCGCTGGTACTGCGCCGGCCAGATCGCCTTGTGCCCGCTCAGGTCGTCATCGGCATGCAGCGGCCAGTACGGGTCGCGCAGCAGCTCGCGGGCGAGGAAGATGATGTCGGCCTGACAGGTGCGCAGAATATGCTCGGCCTGGGCCGGCTCGGTGATCATGCCCACGGTGCCGGTGGCGATCCCCGACTCCTTGCGCACCCGTTCGGCGAAGCGGGTCTGGTAGCCCGGGCCGGTGGGGATTTCGGCATTGACCGCGGTGCCGCCCGACGAGACATCGATCAGGTCCACCCCCAATGCTTTCAGGCGGCAGGCCAGCTCGACGGTTTCGTCCGGATTCCAGCCGTCCTCCACCCAGTCGGTGGCCGACACCCGGACGAACAGCGGCAACTCTTCCGGCCAGACCGCCCGCACCGCCTCACACACCTGCAGGACCAGGCGAATGCGGTTATCGAAGGAGCCACCGTACTGGTCGCGGCGCTGATTGCTCAGGGGCGAGAGGAATTGATGCAGCAGGTAGCCATGGGCGGCATGCACTTCGACCACCTTGAAACCGGCGACCAGGGCGCGTTTGGCCGAATCGACGAAGGCCTGGACGATCGCGGCGATCTGCCCTTCGTCGAGCTGGGTCGGCGGCGTGTGTTGCGGGTCGAAGGCAATCGGCGAAGGGCCAACCGGGACCCAGCCGCCCTCCTCGGGCTTGACGCTGCCATGCTTGCCCAGCCATGGCCGATGGGTGCTGGCCTTGCGTCCGGCGTGGGCCAGCTGGATACCGGCGACCGCGCCCTGGGCGGTGATGAACCGGGTGATGCGTTGCAAGGGTGCGATCTGTTCGTCGCTCCACAGGCCGAGGTCCTGGGCGGTGATGCGCCCGTCGGCGGTGACCGCCGTGGCCTCGGTGAAAATCAGTCCGGCGCCGCCCACGGCACGACTGCCGAGGTGCACCAGGTGCCAGTCATTGGCCAGTCCATCTACGCTGGAGTACTGGCACATGGGCGATACCGCGATGCGGTTGAGTAAGGTCAATTGACGAAGGGTATAGGGCTCAAGCAGCAGACTCATGGGGCACCTCTCGATCAGTGGTCAGGCTCCAGGGTTCTGTTTGAAAAGTCGACGAGTGACTGGAAAGGAACAGCGCCCGCCCCCGCGGGAGAAAAAGGACAAAACGTCACAAGGCCAATCAAGCAGTGTTTAGAGCCTAGTCGACAACGGCGCGACCAGCAGGGTTCCGACACATTTTGCCGAGGAAGGTAACGGTGGCCTGGCGTTTTTTCGCGAGCACGCTCGCTCCTGCAGAAGCAACACAATCCCTGTAGGAGCGAGCTTGCTCGCGATAGCGTCAGCAGTCTTAACGCGGTTCGATATGGGCGATCATCAGCTGCACCGTTTCCTGGCCGCGGAACTCGTTGAGGTCCAGCTTGTAGGCCAGCTCCACCCAGCGGATGGTCGGGTTCGGCCAGATATCGCGGTCGATGCCAAAGGCAATGCCATCGAGTTTCACCGAACCGCATTCGCTGCGCAGCACCACCTTGAGGTGGCGCTCGCCGACGACCCGCTGCTCCACCAGTTGGAACACGCCATGGAACAACGGCTCGGGAAAGTGCTGGCCCCAGGGCCCGGCATGGCGCAGGGCGCGGGCCAGTTCGAGGTGGAACTCTTCCACCGCCAGGGTGCCATCCGACAGCAGGCGCCCGGTCAGGTCTTCCTCGCGCAGCTGGCGGCGCACCTCGGTATCGAAGGCCTCGGCGAAGGCCGGGAAATTCTGCTCCGGCAGCGACAGGCCGGCGGCCATGGCGTGACCGCCGAACTTGCTGATCAGGTCCGGATGTTTGGCCGCCACCGCGTCCAGGGCATCGCGGATATGAAAGCCCGGCACCGAACGCGCCGACCCCTTGAGCATGCCTTCGCCGGCGTCGGCAAAAGCGATGGTCGGCCGGTGGTAACGCTCCTTCAGCCGCGAAGCGAGAATCCCGATCACTCCCTGGTGCCAGTCGGGCTCGAACAGGCACAGGCCGAACGGCATCGATTCCACCGGCAAGTCCTTGAGCTGGGCCAGGGCTTCGCGCTGCATGCCCTGCTCGATGGATTTGCGGTCCTGGTTCAACTCATCCAGCTGGCTGGCCATTTCCCGCGCCAGGGCCATGTCATGGCTGAGCAGGCATTCGATGCCCAGGCTCATATCGTCCAGGCGACCGGCGGCATTCAACCGTGGGCCAAGGATGAAGCCCAGGTCGGTGGAGGTGATGCGCGACGCCTCGCGCTTGGCCACTTCGAGGATCGCCTTGATCCCCGGCCGCGCGCGCCCGGCGCGAATCCGCTCCAGCCCCTGGTGCACCAGGATGCGGTTGTTGGCGTCCAGCGGCACCACGTCGGCGACACTGCCGAGCGCCACCAGATCCAGCAGCTCGCCGATGTTCGGCTGTGGCTTGGCTTCGTACCAGCCAAGGCTACGCAGGCGGGCCCGCAGCGCCATCAGCACATAGAAGATCACCCCGACCCCGGCCAGCGCCTTGCTGGGGAACTCGCAGCCGGGCTGGTTCGGGTTGACGATGGCATCGGCCGCCGGCAACTCGTGGCCCGGCAAGTGGTGGTCGGTGACCAGCACTTTCAACCCGGCCGCCTTGGCCGCCGCCACGCCCTCGACACTGGAAATGCCGTTGTCCACGGTGATCAGCAGCTGGGGCTTGCGCTCCAGGGCCACCGCGACGATTTCCGGAGTCAGGCCGTAGCCGTATTCGAAACGGTTCGGCACCAGGTAATCGACATGGGCCGCGCCCAGCAGGCGCAGGCCGAGCATGCCCACGGTACTGGCGGTGGCGCCGTCGGCGTCGAAGTCGCCGACGATCAGGATGCGTTCGCGCTGCTCCAACGCCGTCACCAGCAGGTCCACCGCCGCCTCGATGCCCTTGAGCTGCTGGAACGGGATCAGCCGCGCCAGGCTCTTGTCCAGCTCGGCCTCGGACTGCACGCCACGGGCGGCGTACAGGCGGGTCAGCAACGGCGGCAGATCACCGAGAAACGGCAGGGTGGCGGGCAACTCACGAGGTTCGATACGCATGGGGTGACAGAAGCTTCTCTTCGATACAGGGGATACGGCGAAACAGCGCGCGGCGTGGCGAACTCAGCGTTCGCCCAACAGCCATTCCAGCTGGACTTCGTGCTGGCCGCGATCGTCGGTGACGAAGATCGTGCCTTCGCTGATCATCACGTCCCACTTGATAACGCGCGGCATGTCCTTGGCCAGGACTTCCAGGACGTCCTGGGGCACGCCGGCGATATTGAGGTTCTTCAGGTTCTTCACCGCGTCCACTACGCGGGTCTGCCACACGCGCAGGCTGCCGTAGGCCAGCAGGCTGGTGCGCTCGGTACGGCGCGAACACCAGGTCAGGCGCTCGGCGTCCGGCTGGCCGACTTCGATCCAGTGCAGCACGCGGTCGTCCAGGCTTTTTTCCCACAGCGCCGGCTCATCCACTTCCGACAGGCCACGACCGAACGACAGGTGTTCGTTGTACCAAAGGGCGTAGGCCAGCAGACGCACGGTCATGCGCTCTTCGGTTTCCGACGGATGGCGGGCGATGGTTTGCTTGACGCTTTCGTACACCCCGCGATCGAGGTCAGTCAGGTTCAATTCAAACTTGTAGGTGGTAGACGGCTGGGCCATGGACGGGGCTTCTTGATACGAGGAAAGGCGGCAAGTCTAACCGATGCACGAGCCAATCCACGAATCGCGCACCATCATCCTTTGGCGAGGGAGCGCCGGGCTATGTTAAAACGCTCTACCGTCCAATCTTTGTCCTACAAGGATCTTCCATGCCGCTTACCGCCAAACCCCTTGCCGGCCTGAAAGTCGTCGAACTCGGCACCCTGATCGCCGGTCCGTTCGCCTCGCGCATCTGCGCCGAATTCGGCGCCGAGGTGGTCAAGGTCGAATCGCCGGACGGCGGCGACCCGCTGCGCAAGTGGCGCAAGCTGTATGAAGGCACGTCCCTGTGGTGGTTCGTCCAGGCGCGCAACAAAAAGTCCCTGACCCTGAACCTCAAGCACCCGGACGGCCTGGAGGTGCTGAAGAAGCTGTTGGCCGAGGCCGACATCCTGATCGAGAACTTCCGCCCCGGGGTCCTGGAAAAACTCGGCCTGGGCTGGGACACCCTGCATGCGCTCAATCCCAAGCTGGTGATGGTGCGCCTGTCCGGCTTCGGCCAGACCGGGCCGATGAAGGACCAGCCCGGTTTCGGCGCGGTCGGCGAGTCCATGGGCGGGCTGCGCTACATCACCGGTTTCGAGGACCGTCCGCCGGTGCGCACCGGCATTTCCATCGGCGACTCGATTGCCGCCCTGTGGGGCGTGATCGGCGCGCTGATGGCCCTGCGGCACCGTGAGGTCAACGGCGGCCAGGGCCAGGTGGTGGACGTGGCGCTGTACGAAGCGATCTTCGCCATGATGGAAAGCATGGTCCCGGAGTTCGATGTCTTCGGCTTCATCCGCGAACGCACCGGCAACATCATGCCCGGCATCACGCCCTCCTCGATTCACACCAGCGCCGATGGCAAGCATGTGCAGATCGGCGCCAACGGCGATGCGATCTTCAAGCGCTTCATGCAGGTGATCGGCCGCGACGACCTGGCCAACGACCCGGCCCTGGCCAGCAACGACGGCCGCGACAGCCGGCGCGACGAGCTGTACGGGGTCATCGATCGCTGGGTCAACTCGCTGGCGCTGGAGCGCGTGCTCGAATTGCTGAACCAGGCAGAAGTCCCCGCCAGCCGCATCTTCAGCGCCGAGGACATGTTCAGCGATCCGCAGTTTCTCGCCCGGGAAATGTTCCTCCAGGCCAGGCTGCCGGACGGCAAGGCATTCAAGATGCCCGGCATCGTGCCGAAACTCTCGGACACTCCGGGCTCGTCCGAATGGGTCGGCCCCGCGCTCGGCGAGCACAATGCCCAGGTGCTGGGCGCCCTGGGCTACGACGAGCAGCAGATCAAAAGCCTGCGTGACAACGGCGCGATCTAGTTTTGAAAAACGATGCCTTTTACCGACAAGGATCAGCAGCCTGATGACCCCATGCCGTAGCAGGCGAATGATTCGTGGCATACGCCTGTTGTCGATGCTGCTGGCGCTCGGCGCCTGGTCACCGGCCAGCCAGGCCCGGGACACGCTGATCTGGGTGTTGCGCGACCTGCCGCCAACGACGATTTTCGAAGGTCCGCAAAAAGGCCGTGGGGTAATCGATCAGGCCTTGCCTGTGCTGATGGCCAGCCTGCCGGAGTACGACCATCAGGTCGTGCACGTCAACCGCGCCCGTGGCATGCAGATGCTCCGGGAGCAACCCTTCGTTTGCGATCCGGCACTGATGTTCAACCTGCAGCGGGCGCAGTGGATCGCGTTTTCCATCACCAGTTTTCGCGTATTCAGCAACGGCCTGGCGGTGCGTCGCCAGGACAGTGACAGCCTGCAGCCGTTTATCCACGATGGCCAGATCGACTTGCGCGCGCTCCTGGCCAGCGCCCCGCACAACGTTGGCGTGGTGGCCGAGCGCAGTTATGGCGAGCCGATCGACAGCCTGCTCGCACAGGCGCCGCCCGGAGCCCTGATGGCCCACTACGGCAACAGCGCCATCGGCAACCTGCTGCAGATGCAAAGGCACGGACGCCTCAAAGCCCTGATCGGCTACCAGCCGGAGATTCGCTTCCAGGCGCAACAGCAAGGGATCGACCCGAGCGAGCTGGCCTTCTACCCGATCCAGGACATGCCCAGGTATCAATCGGTGAATGTCGGCTGTTCGAACACAGCGCAGGGTCGGCAGGCGGTGGAGCGCATCAACCGCGCGCTGCTCGAACTGCGCCTGGACACCTTGCTGGAGCTTTATGCCCAGTGGCTGGAACCGTCGCTGCGCGAGCAATACCGCAGCGATGCCCTGGCGTTTTTCCACGACGCGCCGCAGCGCTAAAAAATCCGGGCAAAAAGAAACCCCGAGCAGTGGGGAGACAACTCGGGGTTAAACGTGGTCTGAAACCAGCCCCGTGCAACAAGCGACAAGCACCGGAGCACAATGCTCGATCCTGTTGCCAAGGGTCTGACTGATGGACTGAAGCGAAGGTTCCCGAAAATTTCCAATCAGCGCGCGCTGTCGAACGCCTTCTCCCTGGCCACATTGCGCAAGGCCGCGATGACACAGGGTTCCAGGCGACCTTCGGCGATCAATACGTCGCGATGCAGACCGTCGACGACATCGGTCAACTGGCGCTTGTCGGTCAACTGGGCCTGGCTGAACTCGCGCTCGACCACGATGGCCCCCAAGGCATTCTTCAGGGTCACCAGGCATTCCCCCTGCGCGCGCGGGGTCAGAGTTACCTGATACGGGCTCAAAGCTTCACCCAACAATAGGCTGATACTTTCCATCTCGATCACCACTCAATAGCTGGAATTAAGGCTCGAATACACGAATGCCGGTAGCTTTCTGGCATTCAAGTGACCATCGCCCAGAGAAGAAAGTTCGCAACCGCTGGCGGTTGCCGACCTGAGTCGATCCAGCATGCCCGCAAAACATGACAGATAAAAAACAGCCCGGATCAGACTAGAATCGGCACTCAAACCAGAAACGAACGCGACGGTGCCGGCTGATCGATCAGCGCCTCGACTTTCTTGTAGCGCAATACCGCCTGTTGGCAGGAATAGCGCCGAGGGTCGATCCGGACCGGCATCGCGACCTGCTCCCGAGGCGGATTTTCAGGCCTGGCGCAGGTCTTTCTGGCAGGTGGGGGTGTGGCCATGGGGGCCCTCTCCTCGAGCGGTTGGCAAAGCCCGGCGGCGCAGCGATGACGGTTGCCCGGTTGCAGGGCCTGTCCGAAATGCTGCCTTCTCAGCGGAGCGAGTCTTGAATCAAACGTCCAATAAAAAACTGCGGATCGTCCTGGCCGACGATCACCCGATTTTCCTCATCGGCCTGCGGGCCGTCCTGGAGCGCGACGACAACCTGGAGATCGTCGGCGAAGCCAGCTCCCCGACCGCCCTCGGCGAACTGCTGCAAAGCTGTCCCTGCGACGTACTGGTCACCGACTTCATGATGCCGGGCGAACAGCAGAACGATGGCCTGCGCCTGATCGAGCAACTGCGCCGGCATCATCCCCAGCTGCCGATCGTGGTGGTAACCATGCTCAACAATGCCGGGCTGTTCCGTTCGATTCTCGACCTGGGCGTCTCGGGCCTGCTGAGCAAGGCCAGCCTGGCCGACGAGCTGCCGGCGGCGATCAGCCATGTGCGCCGCGACAAGGTGTTTGTCGCCCAGGCCATCCAGCAACTCCTCAGCCTGGCGGGCGAGGTCGGGCCGGATCGCTTGTTGTCCGGGGAACAGCTGTCGCCCCGCGAGCTCGAAGTCATCCGCCTGCTGGCGGCCGGGCTGACGGTCGGGGAAATCGCCGCGAAGCTCAGCCGCAGCAAAAAGACCGTCAGCACCCAGAAGGTCAGCGCCATGCGCAAGCTCGGCCTGTCCAGCGCCGCGGCGCTGTACATCTACGTGCAGGAACACGGGCTCGCCTGAGCCCGGCTCAGCCGGCCTATTCGTCGAGGTCGTCGTGCAAGCGCCGGGCGATCCACTGGCGCACGGCGACGGCGCTCATGGGCTCGGCGATGAAACAGCCTTGCAGGCGCGCCTGCCCCAGCTTCTTGGCCGCCTGGTAGTCGGCGGCGCTCTCGATACCCGCCAGCACCACGCCCAGCGACATGCGCCGGGCCATGCTCATGGCGCCGGCCACCACGGCCGCCTTGCGCTCATCGTCAGCCAGCCCGCAGACGAAGGCCGGCGGGATCTTCAGCTCGGTGAACGGCAATTCCAACAGGCGCTGCAGGCTGGTGCCGCCGGTGCCGAAGTCGCCAATCGACAGCTTGCAGCCGATCATGCGCAGGCGCAGCAGGGCCTCCACATGGGCGATATCGGTTTCCAGATCGGTGGTCTCGACGATTTCCAGGGTCAGCAGGCGTGCCGGCACTTCAAAACGCCGCAGCAGGGTTTCCAGCTGGCGCGCGAAGTTCGGCAGTTCCAGCATGCCCACCGGGATATTCACCGAGATCGCCAGCGAGCGGCCCATGACCAGGCGCACCCCGGCCGACAGTTGCAGGGCCTGTTCCAGCATGAGCCAGGTGAAGGCCTCCTCCAGGCCGGCGAATTCGATCACCGGCAGGAACTCGGCGGGCAGCATCAAGCCGTGTTCCGGGTGCTGCCAGCGCGCCAGCGCCTCGACGCCCAGGACCTCGCCGTCCTGGCTGACCACCGGCTGGAAGTGCGCGACCCCATGGCGCAGTACCGCCGCCTGCCCTTCCTCGGCGGTCGGCATCTCCGGCTGGAACACATCCAGGGCCAGGGTTTCGCGCACCTGGGCCAGCGATAAGTCTTGCGGCCCAGGCTCGAAGCATTGCTGGTACAGGCCCAGCAGTTCATTGAGCAGGGTGACCGAGGCCGGCTTGGGCAGACAGCCCAGCACATTCAGGCCCTGCTGCCGGGCCATGGCCGCGGCGCCTTCGCGGACATCCGCTTGCGCGTCGCTGAGAATGATCAGCGCCTTCGCCCGTTGCTGCTCTGCCAGGTAACGAATCAGCTCCAGGCCATCGGCCTGCTCCAGGTACAGATCGCAGATGGCGATATCCACCGGCCCCTTGCTGTCCAGGGATTGCCGGGCGGCGGCAACGCTTTCGGCATTCAACACGTTGAACACGCCATTGGCGTTGAGCATCTGGTGCAGGGCCATCAACTGGAACGAATTGTCTTCAAGAACGAGCACTTTCAACCTGTGCATGGAACGACCTCCGATACGGCGAGAGCGGCGAGAATCCGCAGCGGACCGGTACGTTAATCGCAGCGGGCAGGCCGCCCCATAAGACAAGTCTTAATCGCTACCCAGGTATGGCTCGATATCGCTGCGCAAGCAGCCTATGGCCTCCTTCAGGCGCAGCCAGTGCTCCGCCAGCACCGCCGTCGAGCGAGCCCGGGCAACGGCCTCCAGGTCGATGCAGACCTGGGCCAGCGGCAGCGCATCGATCAGGCAGCACACCCCTTTGAGGCGGTGCGTGGAGGCGCCGATACGCGCCCAGTCCTGCTCCAGCACCGCCGATTCCAGGGCCGCCTGCTCCTGCCCCAGGTTGCTCCACAGCTCGCGTAGCATGCGTTGCAGGATCGGCTCGTCGGCCTGGGTCATGCTGCGCAAGGTCTGGATGTCGAAGGAGGGCGGCGGCAAGAAGCGCGCAAGCATCTGCGCCAGCCGGTCCAGGGTCACCGGCTTGACCAGCAGTTCATCCATGCCGGCCTGCTCGCAGCGTTGCTGCTCATCCTCGAAGGCATTGGCCGTGCAACCGATCAGCGGGCAGGCGTCACGCCCTTCCCGGGCCTCGATCTGCCGTATCGCTTCGCTCAGCTGATAACCGCTCATGCCCGGCATGTGGCAGTCGGTCATCACCAGGTCGAACGCCTCGCCTTGCCAGCGCGCCAGCGCCGCCTCGGCGCTGTCGAGCGCCACCACCTTGTGCCCGAGGAACATCAGTTGCTGGCTGAGCACCATGCGATTGGCGCGCACGTCGTCCACCACCAGCACCGACATGCGACGGCTCTGAGGGCGCTCGCGGGTCACCTGGGGCGACTGGCTGAAATCCTCGACCACCTGTTCCGGGTAAAGCTCAAGGGTCACGGTGGTCCCCACGCCGGGTTGGCTTTGCAGCAGAATGCGCCCGCCCATCAGCTCCACCAGTTGCTTGCAGATGCTCAGGCCCAGGCCGGTGCCGCCCTGCTCCGGCGTCGTCGGCAGATGGGCCTGAATGAACGGATCGAACAGGCTCGCCTGCTTCTCGGGGCTGATGCCCGACCCGGTGTCGGCCACGCTGATGCACAAACGGTCGGCGCCATGTTCATCGGCCTGGCGCTCCACGGACACCCGCACCTCGCCGGCCTGGGTGAACTTCAGGGCATTGCTCAGCAGGTTGTGCAGCACCTGGCGCAGGCGCAGCGGGTCGAGCCAGTAGAAGCCGTCCGCCGCCTTGTCGAAGGCCAGCGTCAGGTGCAGCCCCTTGTTGCGCGCGGTGACCTCGAACAATTGCTGTATGTTTTCGAAGAAGCCTCGCAGGGCCACGGTCTGTGGCGCCAGTTGCATGTGCCCGGCCTCGATCTTGGCCAGGTCTAGGTTGTCGCCCATCAGGCCGACCAGCTCCTGCGCCGATTGGTAGGCCACGCGCAGCGCATCGGAAAACGGCATGCCGCGCAGGCGCGCCTGTTCCTTTTCCAGTTCCAGCAAACCGATGATCGCATTCATCGGCGTGCGTATCTCGTGGCTCATGGTCGAGAGAAAGGCGCTCTTGGCGTAGTTCGCCTGATCCGCCGCGCGACGCGCTTGCAGCAGCTCTTCCTCCAGGCGCTTGCGCTCGGTGATATCGATCCAGCCCCCCAGCAACCCCTGCAATTCACCCTGGGCGCTGTAGAACGGCACCGTCCATTGATAGACATGCACCGGGCCCCTTCTGGACTCGATCTGACGGTCGACGAACACCGACTCCTGGGATTCCAGCAGCTCCAGGAACTCGCGGTGCAACTGCCGGGCCGTGGCCTCGGGCAAGACATCCAGCTCGGTCAGGCACAGCCCCTTGATCTGTTCCAGGCGTATGCCGGTCTGGGTTTCGTAGCTTTTGTTGCAGGTGATCAGGCGCCCGGCCAGGTCACGGACGAAGATCGGGTTAGGGATACCGTCGAGCAAGGCGCGCTTGAACGCCAGCTGATCGTTGAGGCGTTGCTCGGCTTGCAGGCGTTGGCGGATCTGCCCCTTGAGCCGGGTGTTCCAGGCCAGGGACAGCAGGCCGAACAGGATCGCGGTGAAGGTGACCCAGTAGATCCACACCGGCACCCGCTGCCACATGGGCACCGGCACTGGCGTCACCCCCAGCCACTTCTGGCGGATGGCGCTGAGCTCGGCCACCGGGAAGGCTTCCAGGGCCTTGTTCAGAATGCTCAGCAGCTCGGGCTGGTCCCGGCGCACCGACAACTCGTCGGCCGACCACTTGCCTTCGACGCTGCGGCCGATGCGCAGCCCGTTCGCCGGATAACCCTGCACCTCGACTTCATTCTGGATGGTCGCGTCGGCCTCGCCATTGGCCACCAGGGCCCGCGCCTCTTGGTAGGTAGCGACCGAACGCAGGCGGACCTTCGGGTAGTTCTGCCGGACGTAGCTCTCCAGCGCATGCTTGGCCGGCAGCGCCAGCACCCTGCCCGCCAACTGGCTGAAGGTATTGAGCTGGATGTCCTCGGCGCGGACCACGAACACCCAGGCCGAACCGCCAAAGGGGTGGGTGAAGTCGAGGAAGCCGCAGCGCTCGTCATTGGCCGACAAGGTGGTGTTCATCTGGGCCCGGCCCTTGAGCAGCAGGTCCAGGGTATGGGTCGTGGAAAAGCTTTCCTCCTGGATGAACTGCAGGCCGGTCATTCTCGAGATGCGGTTGAGCAGGTCGATGTTCAGCCCGGTCCACTGGCCGTCCTTGTCCTTGAACACGTAGGGTGGGTACTGCTGGGAAGCCACCACCACATGCTGATGTTCGAGCAGCCAGGCTCGCTCCGCCTTGCTCAACTTGATCCGCTCGTCGCTGGTGCTGGCGCCCAGCCCGGTGGTCCAGCGGGCCAGGATCTCCCGATCCGTGGAGTCGTCGATGCTCTCCAGCGCTCGCTCGATCAGGCGGCTCAACAACGGGTCGCTCTGGCGCGTGGCGAAGGCAAAGCCGATCGGCGGCAGCCGGCTTTCGGTGCGGATCTGCAACCCCAGGTAAGGGCGCAGCGCCTTGTAGGCACGGACGATCACCTCATTGCCGATAAAGGCATCGACATCCCCCTGCTTCAGCGCTTCCAGGCCGCTGTACAGATTGGGCGAGAGAATGATCTGGCTGTGGGGATAAGCCGCGTGGGCGACCTTCGCGTCCGCATAGCCCTCCAGCAGCACCACTTTCTTGCCGGCCAGGTCTTCGGGAATTTCCGCCTCGTCCCGGCGTACGACCACCACCGCGCGGTCGGGCATGTAGTCACTGGAAAAATGCAGCCCCGCGGCGCCACGCTCGTAGCCGTTGGCGCTGGTCAGGATGTCGATCGCCCCCGTGCGCAACGCCTCGACCGCCTGTTCACGCTCAGAGAACCCCAGGACTTCCAGGGACACGCCCAGGCGTTCGCCGACCAGGCTCAGGTAGTCGGCGCTGATGCCCTGGTAACGATTGCGGTCGCGCGTGATGTCGATCGGCTGGTAGTCATCGATCGAAATGCCCACCTTCAAGGTGCCACGGCCCGCCAGCCATTGCCGTTCGACCGGGGCCAGGGTGAGCGGCTCCAGTTCGACGAAGGCCGGCACCAGCTTGAAGGGCAGGTTCTGCGCCGCCATCAGGCACGGGGCCAGGGCCAGCGTCGCCAAAACCATCAATGTGCACAAAACCGGGCGCAGCAACATAAGCATCCTGTGAATGATCCTCGACGCGTCGCCGCCCTGTCCTTGATGCTCCATCCTTGAGCTCCGTCATTGAAGGCACGCCGCGATAAACAGCCTGTGTATAAAAAGACAAGGCCCGTCAGAGACGGGCCTTGTTGACGATCGATGTCAGTCGATCAGAGCGGTTTGCCGCGATTGCCGTGCTGGCTGACAAAGGCCTGGACGGCCTTCAGGTCGTTGGCCAGGACAGTGCAACGCTCTTCGCGCTCGAACAGATCGGACAGGTGCGCTGGCAATTCCAGGGCCTTGCCGATCCCGGCCTTTTCCACCGCTTCCGGGAACTTCACCGGATGCGCGGTACCCAGCACCACCATCGGGATGTCCAGGCTGCGACGGCACTCACGGGCGGCCTTGACGCCGATCGCGGTGTGCGGGTCGAGCACTTCGCCAGTCTGGGCGAAGACTTCGGCGATGGTCTCGCAGGTTTGGGCATCGTCCACGGCCAGGGAGTCGAACAGCTTGCGCGCTTCGGTCCAGCGCTCCTGCTCGACGCTGAAACCGCCACCCTGCTTGAAGGAGTCCATCAGCTGAGCCAGCGCGGCACCGTTGCGACCGTGCAGGTCGAACAGCAGGCGCTCGAAGTTCGACGAGACCATGATGTCCATCGACGGCGACAGGGTGGCGTGCAGGGTTTCCTTGACGTACTGGTTGCCGCTCATGAAGCGGTGCAGGATGTCGTTGCGGTTGGTGGCGACGATCAGCTGATTGATCGGCAGGCCCATGTTGCGCGCCAGGTAACCGGCGAAGATATCGCCGAAGTTGCCGGTCGGCACCGAGAACGCCACCGAACGCGCCGGGCCGCCCAGCTGCAGGGCCGCGTGGAAGTAGTAGACGATCTGGGCCATGATCCGCGCCCAGTTGATCGAGTTCACCGCCACCAGGCGGGTGCCCTTGAGGAAGCCCTGGTCGGCGAAGCTGGCCTTGACCATTTCCTGGCAGTCGTCGAAGTTGCCTTCGATGGCGATGTTGTGGATGTTCTCGCCAAAGATGGTGGTCATCTGCCGGCGCTGCACTTCGGACACACGGTTGTGCGGGTGCAGGATGAAGATATCGACGTTGTCGCAACGCTTGCAGCCTTCGATGGCGGCCGAACCGGTATCACCGGAAGTGGCGCCGATGATCACCACGCGCTCGCCACGCTTCTCCAGCACGTAGTCCAGCAGGCGACCCAGCAGTTGCAGGGCGAAGTCCTTGAACGCCAGGGTCGGGCCGTGGAACAGCTCCAGGACCCACTCGTTGCCGTTGAGCTGGCGCAGCGGGGCGATGGCGTTGTGGGAGAAAGCGCCGTAGGTTTCCTCGAGGATCTTCTTGAAGTCGGCATCCGGAATGCTGCCGGTGACGAACGGGCGCATCACCCGGAACGCCAGCTCGTGATACGGCAGGCCGGCCCAGGAAGCGATTTCCTCCTGGGTGAAACGTGGCAGGTTTTCCGGTACGTACAGACCGCCGTCGCTCGCCAGGCCGGCCAGCAGGACGTCTTCGAAATTCAGGGCCGGTGCCTGGCCGCGGGTGCTGATGTAACGCATATAAGCAAACCTTTGGTGTGGAGCTGCAAGCTTCAAGTGACAGGCGACAAGTCAAAGCGAATCGGCTTTTACTTGCAGCTTGCGGCTTGGCGCTTGCCGCTGAATTAATTCAGATGTTCGACACGGATCCGCACGACCGGACCGACCACGCCCTGCAGGGCTTCCAGCGCGGTGATCGCATCGTTGATGCGCTGTTCCACCACACGGTGGGTCAGCAGGATCATCGGCACCAGGCCGTCGTGTTCTTCGACCTCTTTCTGCATGATCGACTCGATATTGATGCCGCGCTCGGACAGGATGCTCGCCACCTGGGCCAGTACGCCCGGATGATCCTTGGCCTGGATCCGCAGATAGTAGGCGCTTTCGCAGGCCTCGATCGGCAGGATCGGGTGCGCCGACAGCGAGTCCGGCTGGAAGGCCAGGTGCGGCACACGGTTTTCCGGGTCGCTGGTCATGGCGCGAACCACGTCCACCAGGTCGGCGATCACCGACGAAGCGGTCGGCTCCATGCCGGCGCCGGCACCGTAGTACAGGGTGGAGCCGACGGCGTCGCCATTGACCATCACCGCGTTGAACACGCCATTGACGTTGGCGATCAGGCGATCGGCCGGGATCAGCGTCGGGTGCACGCGCAGCTCGATGCCGGCATCGGTGCGGCGGGCCACGCCCAGATGCTTGATGCGATAGCCCAGGGCCTCGGCGTAGTTCACGTCGGCGGTGGTCAGCTTGGTGATGCCTTCGGTGTAGGCCTTGTCGAACTGCAGCGGGATACCAAAGGCGATGGATGCCAGGATGGTCAGCTTGTGCGCGGCGTCGATGCCTTCGACGTCGAAGGTCGGGTCGGCTTCGGCGTAACCCAGGGCCTGGGCCTCGACCAGCACGTCTTCGAAGGTGCGACCCTTCTCGCGCATTTCGGTGAGGATGAAGTTGCCAGTGCCGTTGATGATCCCGGCCACCCAGTTGATACGGTTGGCCGACAGGCCTTCGCGGATCGCCTTGATGACTGGAATACCACCCGCCACGGCGGCCTCGAACGCCACGATCACGCCCTTCTCACGGGCCTTGGCGAAAATTTCGTTACCGTGTACGGCGATAAGCGCCTTGTTGGCGGTGACCACATGTTTACCATGCTCGATGGCCTTGAGTACCAGCTCGCGGGCAACGGTATAGCCGCCCATCAGCTCTATGACGATGTCGATCTCAGGGTTCGTGGCCACTTCGAACACATCGTTGGTAATCGCAATACCGGTCGTTTGGAACTGAGGCTTTGGCGTGCGCATGGCAATTTGTGCCACTTCGATTCCACGCCCGGCACGACGAGCAATTTCCTCGGCGTTACGCTGAAGTACATTGAAGGTACCGCCACCGACGGTACCCAGCCCACAGATGCCCACTTTGACCGGATTCACTCTGAACTCCCCATGAAACGGCCGACACTAGGTCGGCCGTGGAAAACAGCCGCAAACCACACGGCTCTCTATTAATGACGCGTCGGCCACAACCGCCGCGTCATGATCGTCAAAGGCTCGACGACGCAGGATTATTTCGCGCCCAGCGCCAGTTTGGCGACTTGTGGCGCAGGCTGGTAGCCCGGAATCACTTGGCCGTCGGCCAAAACGATGGCCGGCGTGCCGTTCACCCCGATCGACTGGCCCAGGGCGAATTGCTTGGAAACCGGGTTGGCGCACTTGGCGGCCTTGATTTCCTTGCCATCGACCATCTTGTCCATGGCCGCTTTCTTGTCGGCCGAGCACCAGACCGCCTGCAACTGCTCGTCGCCCGGCGAACCCAGGCCCTGGCGCGGGAAGGCGACATAACGTACTTCCACGCCCATCTTGTTCAGCTCAGGCACTTCGGCGTGCAGCTTGTGGCAGTACGGGCAGGTGGTGTCGGTGAAGACGGTGATGTGAGTCTTGGTTTCGCCGATGGCCGGGTAGACCACGGTTTCAGCGACCGGAATGGCGTTGATCAGCTTGGCCACGCCCAGGCGCTCGGTCTTTTCGGTCAGGTTGACCGGCTTGCCATCCTTGAGCTGGAACAGGTAGCCCTGCATCACGAACTGACCGTCGGCGCTGGCGTACAGCACGCGGCTGCCCTTGAGCTTGACTTCATAGACACCGGGCAGCGGGCTGGCGCTGATGCTTTCTACCGGGACTTCGAGCTGCAGGCCCTGGAGGCTTTTACGAATCGCTTTTTCGGCGGCGTCATCGGCCATAACAAAGGTACTGGCCAACGCAATGGCGGCGGCGGCGATTATCTGGGTCACGCGCATTGGGAACTCCTGAAGGCGGACAAATGGGACGGTCAGAACGCCCGTACTGGAACACCGGGTCATAACGGCCCACTTTGTAAACCGACAAAGCCTACCACATAAGGCCCGCCTGGCGGGCTCCCGCTGAGCCAAGCCGGTCATTTGCCGATCGGCGCGGAACCGCTCCCGGGTCGCCGCAGCCGGCATTCGCGGCGACCGACACCTCACTCAACCACGGGGATGGTGCTTGGCATGCAGGTCCTGCAAACGGGCCCGGGCGACATGGGTGTAGATCTGGGTGGTCGACAGGTCGCTGTGGCCAAGCAGCATCTGCACCACCCGCAGGTCGGCGCCGTGGTTGAGCAGATGGGTGGCGAAGGCGTGCCGCAAGGTGTGCGGCGACAGCGACTTGCCGATCCCGGCGACCTTGGCCTGATGCTTGATCCGGTGCCAGAAGGTTTGCCGGGTCATCTGCTCGCCACGCTGGCTGGGGAACAGCACATCGCTGGGCCGCCCGCCGAGCAGCTCGCCACGGGCATCGCGCATGTAGCGCTCGACCCAGACAATCGCTTCCTCGCCCATCGGCACCAGGCGCTCCTTGCTGCCCTTGCCCATCACCCGCAACACGCCCTGGCGCAGGTTGACCTGCTCCAGGGTCAGGCTGATCAGTTCGGTCACCCGCAGGCCGCAGGCATACAGGACTTCAAGCATGGCGCGATCGCGCTGGCCGATGGCCTCGCTCAGGTCGGGAGCGGCCAGCAGGGCCTCGACATCGGCCTCCGACAGGGACTTGGGCAACGGCCGCCCCAGCTGCGGCATATCGACTTGCAGCGTGGGGTCCACGGCGATCAGTTTTTCCCGCAGCAGGTAACGGTAGAAGCCGCGCACCCCGGAGAGAAAACGCGCGGTCGAGCGTGGCTTGTAGGCCTGCTCCACCCGCCAGGCGAGGTGGTCGAGAATCAGCTCGCGGCCGGCCTCTTTCAGCTCCAGCCCCTTCTCTTGCAGCCAACCGTTGAACAACGCCAGGTCGCTGCGATAAGCCTCCCGGGTGTTGTCCGAAAGGCCTTTTTCCAGCCATAGCGCATCGAGAAAACGGTCTATCAGGGGATGGTCGATGGCAGGCATAAATACTCGAAAGGCGCGGCCTTGAGGCCGGGTGCAAATAAATAGTGAACTGTGCAGAGGGTCGCTAGTCTTTCATAGCCCGCTATTTCAAGGAACAGGGAGCTTCAATGAACGAACAACAGATTCTGTTGGCCTTTGGCGGCATAGGCGTGGCGGCAGTGGGCTGCCAATGGCTGGCCTGGCGCCTGAAACTGCCGGCCATTCTGTTCCTGCTGTTGAGCGGCATTCTCGCCGGCCCGGTCCTGGGCTGGCTCGACCCGCAGGAACTGTTCGGCCCGCTGCTAATGCCACTGGTGTCGCTGGCGGTGGCCTTGATCCTGTTTGAAGGCAGCCTGACCCTGCACCTGTCGGAGTGGCGTGAGATCGGCAAGGTGGTGCACCGGCTGGTGACCATCGGCGCCCTTTCGACCTGGGCGGTGATCACCCTGGCCACGCACTGGCTGCTGGGCTTCGACTGGCTGCTGGCGCTGCTGTTCGGCACCCTGACCCTGGTCACCGGGCCCACCGTGATCGTGCCCATGCTGCGGGTGGTGCGGCCCAAGGCGTCGATCGCCAACATCCTGCGCTGGGAAGGCATCGTCATCGACCCGATCGGTGCCCTGCTGGCGGTGGTGGTCTACAGCTTCATCATCGCCAGCGCCGAGGGCCAGGGCCTGCAGCACAGCCTGATGACCTTCGGCGGGGTGATCCTCTGCGGCAGCCTGTTCGGCATCGTCGGCGGCTGGGTGCTGGGCACCATCATGCGCCGCCAGTGGCTGCCGGAATACCTGCACAACCTGGCCACGCTGGCAGCGGTGCTGGGCATCTTCATCGGCGCCAACCAGGTGATGCATGAATCCGGCCTGCTGGCCGTGACCCTGATGGGCATGTGGATGGCCAACATGAAGGACGTCGACGTCCGGCACATCCTGCACTTCAAGGAAAACCTCAGCGTGCTGCTGATTTCCGGGCTGTTCATCCTGCTGGCGGCGCGCCTGGACCTGCATGCCCTGATCGCCCTGGGGCCGCTGGTGTTGATTCTGCTGCTGGTGATCCAGTTCATCGCCCGGCCGTTGAACGTACTGCTGTCCACCGCTGGCTCGAACCTGAGCTGGCGCGAGCGGGCTCTGCTGGCCTGGATCGCGCCTCGGGGCATCGTTGCCGCGGCGGTCTCGGCGATCTTCGCCATTCGCCTGGACCAGGCCGGCCATGAAGGGGCGCTGCTGCTGGTGCCGCTGACCTTTGCCGTGATCATCGGCACCGTGGTGCTGCAAAGCGCCACCGCGCGGCCGCTGGCACGCCTGCTGAAGGTCGCGGAACCGGCGCCAAGCGGCTTCCTGATCGTCGGCGCAAACGCTCCGGCGCGAGCCATCGGCAAGGCCCTGCAACAACTGGGCAGCCGCGTGCTGCTGACCGATTCGAGCTGGGAAAACATCCGTGCCGCGCGCATGGACGGCCTGCCGACCTATTTCGGCAACCCGGCATCGCAACATGCCGATGCCCACCTGGACCTGGTGGGGCTTGGCCATCTGCTGGCGCTGTCGCCCTCCGGCGAATTGAACACCCTGGCCTCCATGCGTTTTCGCCACGACTTCGGCCATCAGCGCCTGTTCGGCCTGGCCAACAGCCAGGAAAGCCGGCGCACCGACAAGCACCGGGCCAGCCATGAACATCGCGGACACCTGCTGGGTAACGAGACCCTGTCCTACAGCAAACTGGCCAGCCTGCTGGGACAGGGTGCGGAGCTGTACAGCACCAACCTGACCGAAGGTTTTGGCTGGGAGGATTACCAGGCGCTGCATGGTGAGCGGGCGACCCTGCTGTTCGCTCGCGACAACAGCGGCTGGGTGCATGTGGTGACGCCAGGCAGCGCCCTCAAGCCCTCCGCGGGATGGACCCTGGTGGCGTTGATTCAGAAGGATACGACGGCGGGCTGAAACACATCGCCGGCAAGCTCGCGCCCGTAACCGCGAGCTTGCTTGTGATCAATCCACTATCAATCGACAAACCCCGGCAGCACCGGTACCGGGCGCTTGTCATCATCGATGGCGACAAAGCTGAACAGGCCATGGATGGCCTTCTCTCGCCCATCGCAGCTCATGCTCTCGACGAACACCTCAACCTCGACCTTGAGGCTGGTATTGCCGACCTTCACCACCCGTCCCACCAGCTCGACGATGGAACCCGCGGCAATCGGGTGATTGAAGTCGATACGGTCGGTGGACACAGTGACCAGCGGCAACCGGCAGAAACGGGTCGCGGCGATGAACGACACTTCGTCCATCCAGGCCAGCGCCGTGCCGCCGAACAGGGTGTTGTGGTGGTTGGTGGTCGACGGGAATACCGCCTTGGTCACGCGGGTCACCGACAGCTCGGTCCGGCGTTGGATCTCTTGCTCGCGGGGGCTCATGGTTCTACTGCCTGAAACACAATTCGGGGATAAATGACGGGCAACAAAAAAGCAGCCCGTAGGCTGCTTTTTTCTGCATCGGAAGCTGGGCTTAAACCAGTTTTTCCTTGATGCGAGCTGCTTTACCCGACAGGTCGCGCAGGTAGTACAGCTTGGCTTTACGTACGTCACCGCGACGCTTGACAGCCATGCTGTCGATTTGCGGGCTGTAGGTCTGGAAAGTACGCTCTACGCCAACACCGTTGGAGATTTTACGAACGGTGAATGCACTGTTCACGCCGCGGTTACGCTTGGCGATTACAACGCCTTCGAACGCTTGCAGACGGGAACGATCGCCTTCCTTCACTTTCACCTGAACGACAATGGTGTCGCCCGGGGCAAAGGCTGGGATCTCTTTGGTCATCTGCTCTGCTTCGAGTGCAAGAATGATTTTGTTGGTCATGCTGTGCTCCTAAGGTAAATCGTCGGATCTACCATCGATACGTTGTTAACTATCGTCCCGCTCGCGGATGTATTCCTCGAGCAGCTTCTTCTCTTCTCCAGAAAGCGAGCGGCTTTCCAGAAGATCGGCGCGTCGTTCATAGGTCCGACCAAGGGACTGCTGTAAACGCCAACGCCGGATGTGTGCGTGGTTGCCACTCAGCAACACGTCGGGAACACGCTGATCCGCATACACCTCCGGTCGGGTGTAGTGCGGGCAATCCAGCAGACCATCCGTGAAGGAATCCTCCTCCGCGGAATCCGCATGCCCTAAAGCTCCGGGCAGCAGTCGCGTAACCGCATCAATCAGGACCATCGCCGGCAGCTCGCCACCGGAGAGTACATAGTCGCCAATCGACCACTCTTCATCGACATGAGCTTCAATAAAACGCTCGTCAATGCCTTCATAACGACCGGCAATCAGGATCAATGCATCCTCATTCGCCAACTCGCGTACCGCCGACTGAGTCAGTTTGCGGCCTTGGGGCGACAGGTAAATCACCTTCGCGCCCTCCCCGGCTGCCTGCCTGGCCTGAACCAGAGCATCTTCCAGGGGCTTGATCTTCATCACCATGCCCGGGCCACCGCCAAATGGGCGATCGTCCACAGTGTGATGTCGATCCGTGGTGTAGTCTCGCGGATTCCAACAGGTCAGCTGCAAGAGCCCCTGTTTCACCGCGCGGCTGGTTATGCCGTAGTCGCTGATGGCGGAAAACATCTCGGGAAACAAACTGATCACTTCTACGCGCAGGCTAGCCACGTTCAGAAGTCCGCGTCCCAATCCACCTTCATCTCGCCCGCTGCCAGGTCGACGGCCAACACGCATTGCTCGGTATAGGGCAACAGGCGTTCGCGATCATCCAGGCTGCCAGCGCAAGGCTTGACCACCATTACATCGTTCGAGCCGGTCTCCAGCAGGTGATCGATCTTCCCGAACAGTTGTCCGTGAGTGTCGATGACCTTGAGACCTTGCAGCTGGTACCAGTAGTACTCGCCGTCGGTCAGTTCAGGGAACAGGTTGCGCGGCACGCAGATCTCATAACCGGCCAGAAGACGCGCTTCTTCACGATCATCGAGACCCTTGAGCTTTGCGACCAGGAATTTTTCATTCCCGCGTCCGCTGACCAGCTCAACCTGTTTCACGCTACCTTCGCGCTTGAGCGTCCAGGTTTTGTAATCCAACAGGTTTTTAATCGGATCAGTAAAGGAATAAACCTTCACTTCGCCGCGAACGCCGTGAACAGAGTAGATTTTGCCGATAACGATCAAATCATCAGCAGGAGCAGGCGTCGCGTTCATAGGGTTCAGGCTGCAGCCTTAGCCGATTCCTTCAACAGCTGAGCAACGCGCTCAGACGGTTGTGCACCAACGCTCAGCCAGTAGGCTACGCGCTCTTGGTTCACGGACAGGCGGACTTCTTGACCACGAGCGATCGGGTTGAAGAAGCCAACTTGTTCTTTGTGCGAACCGTCGCGTGGGTTGCGGCTGTCGGTCACGGTCAAGTGGTAAAACGGGCGCTTTTTGGAGCCGCCAAGGGCAAGACGGATTGTTAGCATGTGAACATCGTTCCTGTAGTCGGTGCTGCAAATCTAAATGCACAGCGGGCATGGGTGCCCGAAAGGCCGCATATTCTAAGGAATATCCGGACTTTTGCAAATGACTTTTTCCGGCGCCTACCGGCTGCCATCCAGATTTGCTATAGGGCCGTTGGCAACAACGGCGAGTCAGCTCCCGCCAAGCGCGGGTTTGCTGGAGGTCCCGCGTCCCCGCGGGAAACGCCGGCATGGCTGCCGGCGTGGATTCTTCAGATCTTCGGCATGCCGCCGCCGGGCAACATTCCACCCATGCCGCGCATCATTTTCGCCATCCCGCCCTTGGCGGAGAATTTCTTCATCATCTTCTGCATCTGCTTGTGCTGCTTGATCAAGCGACCGATGTCCTGCACCTGGGTGCCGGAACCCATGGCGATCCGACGCTTGCGCGAACCGCTGATCAGTTCGGGGTCGCGGCGCTCGGCCGGGGTCATGGAGTTGATAATGGCTTCCATCTGCTTGAACTGCTTCTCGGCCGCGCCCTGGGCATTGCCCATTTGCGCCAGGTTCACGCCACCGATATTCGGCAGCTTGTCCATCAGGCCACCGAGGCCGCCCATGTTCTTCATCTGTTGCAGCTGGTCGCGGAAGTCTTCGAGGTCGAAGCCTTTGCCTTTTTTCAGCTTTTTCGCCAGCTTGTCGGCTTTTTCCTTGTCGAGGGTCTGTTCGGCCTGCTCGATCAGGCTGAGCACATCGCCCATGCCGAGGATGCGCGAAGCGATACGCTCAGGGTGGAACGGTTCGAGCGCTTCGCTCTTCTCGCCCATACCGATGAACTTGATCGGCTTGCCGGTGATCGCACGCACCGACAGCGCGGCGCCGCCACGGGCATCGCCGTCGACCTTGGTCAGGATCACGCCGGTCAGCGGCAATGCGTCGCCAAAAGCCTTGGCCGTGTTGGCGGCGTCCTGGCCGGTCATGGCGTCGACCACGAACAGGGTTTCCACCGGCTTGACCGCCGCGTGCAACGCCTGGATCTCATCCATCATGTCGGCGTCGATGTGCAGACGACCGGCGGTGTCGACGATGACCACGTCGATGAACTTGAGCTTGGCTTCTTTAATAGCCGCTTCGGCGATCGCGACCGGCTTCTGGCTCAGGTCGGACGGGAAGAAGGTCACGCCAATGTCATTGGCCAGGGTTTCGAGCTGCTTGATCGCCGCCGGACGGTAAACGTCGGCCGAAACCACCATCACGCTCTTCTTCTTGCGCTCTTTAAGGAAGCGCGCGAGCTTGCCGGCGGTGGTGGTCTTACCGGCGCCCTGCAAACCGGCCATCAGCACGACGGCAGGCGGCACGGCGCTCAGGTTCAAATCTTCGTTGGCCGCGCCCATCAGGCTTTCGAGTTCGGCCTGGACGATCTTCACGAACGCCTGGCCCGGGGTCAGGCTGCGCGACACTTCAGTGCCGACCGCACGTTCCTTCACCGAGTTGACGAAATCCTTGACCACCGGCAGGGCGACGTCGGCTTCGAGCAACGCCATGCGCACTTCGCGCAGGGTGTCTTTGATGTTGTCCTCGGTCAGCTTGGCCTTGCCGGTGACATGGCGCAGCGTCTGCGAGAGACGGTCGGTTAGGTTTTCAAACATGCGCGATCCTTTCAGGCCCTAAGTAGACCGAGGTAATGGCGGCTCGGGGCCCCTATATAAAGAGGTGCTCCGTGGGCAGGTCGCGGATTATAGCGAAGACTGCGTGCGACGCACAGCCGCCGTCTGGTTGCACGGTCTTTCGTGTGATGGCGGTTCTATGCCAAACTCAACGACTTTCGGGCTTGCCTAACAGGATTTATGCTCCCCTTGTCACCCAGCTTGCTAACCACCCTCGCCGCCGCCTGTCTCTATGCCGCTGCGACCCTCTATCAAGGCACTCGTCTGGC
Source organism: Pseudomonas sp. LAMO17WK12:I10 (assembly GCF_900215185.1). Taxonomy (NCBI): domain Bacteria; kingdom Pseudomonadati; phylum Pseudomonadota; class Gammaproteobacteria; order Pseudomonadales; family Pseudomonadaceae; genus Pseudomonas; species Pseudomonas sp. LAMO17WK12:I10. Next base: position 125,634 of record NZ_OBDX01000014.1, read on the forward strand.
TCAAGCCGCCAAGACGAACAAGCGCCTGCTGGTCTCGCTCGGCATCCTTGCCTTGCTTGCCCACAGCGCCAGCCTCCTGACCCACCTGATGACGCCCGTGGGCCTGGGCCTGGACTTCTTCAGCGCCGCCAGCCTGATCGCCGCCGCGGTGATTGCCCTGACCCTGCTGGCCTGCTCGCGCATTCCGGTGGAGAACCTGCTGGTCCTGCTGTTTCCGCTGGGGGCGCTGACCGTGCTGCTGGCGCAGTTCGTGCCCACCGGCACGGTGCCGGTGATCGACGAAGAGCCAGGCATCCTCGCCCATATCCTGCTGTCGATCCTCGCCTACGGCATGTTCACCATCGCCGTGTTCCAGGCCCTGTTGCTGCTGGTGCAGGACCACCAGCTCAAGCACAAGCACCCATCCGGGCTGATCAAGAACTTTCCGCCGCTGCAGACCATGGAAAGCCTGCTATTCGGCTTCCTCTGGGCCGGCTGGACCCTGCTTTCGCTGTCGCTGATCTCCGGCTGGCTGTTCGTCGAGAACCTGTTCGCCCAGCACCTGGTGCACAAGACCCTGCTGGCCTGCCTGGCCTGGGTGGTGTTCAGCGTGCTGCTGTGGGGCCGCAACCGCCTCGGCTGGCGCGGACACAAGGCGATTCGCTGGACCCTGGCCGGCTTCTGCCTGCTGATGCTGGCGTACTTCGGCAGCAAGCTGGTCCGTGAATACATCCTGCATATCTGACGAGCGGCGATAATGGACAACCTGCCCATAGAGCCGATGCTCGTGGTCCTGGCCTTGCTGGTGCTGTGGTCGGGGCTGTTCACTGCCATCGAAGCCGCCCAGCAACACCTGCTGACCCTGCGCACCGCGTCGCGCTCCGGCGACAAACCGCTGGCGCGCCTGAGTTTCCCGCGCGACAGCCTGATTCTCTGCAACACCCTGTGCCGGGTGCTGGCGGTCATCATCAGTACCTTGCTGGCGCTCCTGCAGTGGGCGGAAAACGGCCCCTGGCTGGCCTGCCTGCTCGCCACCAGCGTGTTGCTGGTACTCGCCGACTACCTCCCGCGCACCCTGGCCACCCGTTATCCGGATGCGATCCTCAGCCTGGGCAATACCCTGCTGGGCGTGCCGCTGAAGATCATCTACCCCGCGGCCTGGCTGCTCGACAGCATCAGCCAGCTGTTGCTGCGCCCCTTCACCCGCAAGGCCGGCGCCGTCAAGCAGAGCGAAGACGAGCAGGCCGCCGACCCGGACGGCGCCGAGGAACATGCCAACGGCCGTCCGCACCCGGTGTCGGGCATCCATGCCCTGGACAACATCACCGTCAATGACATCCTGGTGCCGCGCAGCGAGGTCGACGGGATCAACCTCGACGACCCCGTCGCCGACATCATCGAGCAGCTGCGCCTGTCCAAACGCACCCGCCTGCCGGTGTTCCACAGCGATATCAACCAGGTCGAGGCGGTCCTCAATACCCGCCAGATCCGTCACCTGCTGCCGGATGCCAGCCTGACCCAGGAGGCGCTGCTGGCGGCCTGCCACGAACCTTACTTCGTGCCGGAAAGCACCCCGCTGCAGCTGCAACTGCTGAATTTCCACAAGCAGCAGCGCCGCCTGGGCATGGTGGTGGACGAGTACGGCGAAGTGCTGGGCATCGTCACCCTGGAAGACATCCTCGAAGAAATCGTCGGCGAATTCGAAAGCGAACACAGCCTCGACAACCCGCATATCCATCCCCAGGCCGACGGACGCTTCGTGATCGAAGGTGCGGCCTCGATTCGCGAACTGAACAAGAGCCTGGGCTGGCACCTGCCCTGCGACGGCCCGAAAACCCTCAACGGCCTGGTCACCGAAGCGCTGGAGACCATCCCCGACAGCGCCGTTTGCCTGAAGATCGGCCGCTACCGCCTGGAAATCCTCGAAACCGAGGACAACCGGGTCAGTCGCGTGCTGATCTGGCACACCAAACCGCTCACCGCGCCCGCCCTGTAGCCCTGCAGCCGCTGCCGAGCCCGCGAGGCTGCGATCGACCGCGAAGCGGTCGCAAACCCTGCATCCACCTTCTGCCTGACACACCGCGCAGGCAGACTTTGCGCCGGCTACGCCGTCGAACGCAGGCTGCGCCAGCGGCTACAGGGCGGCAAGTCCCGCTTGTTTGATCGTTAGGGGCCTTCCTATAACCCAAGCCCCGCAGAACCCGCGTGCTACCCGCACCCAGCGGCTTCTGCCCTGCTCCGCCCGCTTCTGGCAGGCTTCGCTCCCACCCCGAGCCGCGCCCGCGCCAAACCCACATCCCTGGGTGTTCGACCATAATAATTCGCTCCCATGGAGCACATGACTGTCAGGGATAACCGCATGACGACCAGCACCACTTACAGCGCCTCCGTGCCTGCCCAGCCGACCAACTCCGCCAGCCGCGTGGCCACCGCCAGCTTTATCGGCACCGCCATCGAGTTCTACGACTTCTACGTGTATGCCACCGCCGCCGCGCTAGTGATCGGCCCAGTATTCTTCCCGCAGACGTCCGGCACCGCCCAGATGCTCTCGGCGTTCCTGACCTTCGGCATCGCTTTCCTCGCCCGCCCCCTGGGCTCGGCGCTGTTCGGCCACTTCGGCGACCGGATCGGCCGCAAGTCGACCCTGGTGGCATCGCTGCTGCTGATGGGCGTGTGCACCACGCTGATCGGCGTGCTGCCCGGCTATGACAGCATTGGCGCCTGGGCACCGATCCTGTTGTGCCTGCTGCGTTTCGGCCAGGGCCTGGGGCTGGGCGGCGAATGGGGCGGCGCCGCGCTGCTCGCCACGGAAAACGCGCCCAAAGGCAAACGCGCCTGGTTCGGCATGTTCCCGCAGTTGGGACCATCGATCGGTTTTCTTGCGGCCAACGGCCTGTTCCTGACCCTGGCCATGAGCCTGAGCGACGAACAGTTCCGCTCCTGGGGCTGGCGGATTCCGTTCCTGCTCAGCGCCGCCCTGGTGCTGGTCGGCCTGTATGTGCGCCTGAAGCTGCATGAAACCCCGGTATTCGCCAACGCCATCGCCCGCCAGGAGCGGGTCAAGATGCCGCTGGTCGAGCTGTTCAGCCAGTACTGGCTGCCGGTGCTGCTGGGCGCTGCGGCGATGGTGGTGTGCTACGCGCTGTTTTACATCTCGACGGTGTTCTCGCTGAGCTACGGCGTCGCGACCCTCGGCTACAGCCGCGAAACCTTCCTCGGCCTGCTGTGCTTTGCGGTGCTGTTCATGGCCGCGGCCACGCCGCTGTCGGCCTGGGCCAGCGACCGCTATGGACGCAAGCCGGTGCTGATCATCGGCGGCCTGCTGGCGATTCTCTCCGGCTTCACCATGGAACCGCTGCTGACCCAGGGCTCGACCTGGGGCGTGGCGCTGTTCCTGTGCATCGAGCTGTTCCTGATGGGCGTGACCTTCGCCCCGATGGGCGCCCTGCTGCCCGAGCTATTCCCGACCCACGTGCGTTATACCGGCGCATCGGCGGCCTATAACCTGGGCGGCATCGTCGGCGCCTCGGCGGCACCGTTCTTCGCCCAGAAGCTGGTGGCGATGGGGGGATTGAGTTGGGTTGGCGGCTATGTGTCGGCGGCAGCGGTGCTCAGCCTGATCGCTGTGCTGTGCCTGAAGGAAACGCGTAATAACGACCTGGACCAGGTCGCCTGAAAGAATGCTTCGCGAGCACGCTCGCTCCTACAGGTTCAGCGCAACCCTTGTAGGAGCGAGCAGGCGGCGATCCGACTTGCCCGCGATGCTTTTTACAGCTCTACAACGACCGCCTGGGAAGCGCGGGTCGCCTTGGCCCGCGCGGCCTCGATCGACTCGTCGCGCGCCAGGGCCACGCCCATGCGGCGCTGACCGTTGACTTCAGGCTTGCCGAACAGGCGCAGGGCCGTATCCGGCTCGCTCAGGGCCGCGCCCAGGTTGGCGAAAGCGGTCTGGGTCGACTGGCCTTCCACCAGGATCACCGCCGAAGCCGACGGGCCGAACTGACGGATCAACGGGATCGGCAGGCCAAGAATCGCCCGCGCATGCAGGGCGAACTGCGACAGGTCCTGGGAAATCAGGGTCACCAGGCCGGTGTCATGGGGACGCGGCGAGACTTCGCTGAACCAGACCTGATCGCCCTTGATGAACAGCTCGACGCCAAACAGGCCACGGCCACCCAGGGCCTCGGTCACGGCCTTGGCCACGCGCTCGGACTCGGCCAGGGCTTTCGGGCTCATGGCCTGGGGCTGCCAGGACTCCTGATAATCGCCCTTCTCCTGACGGTGGCCGACCGGCGCGCAGAAGGTGGTGCCGCCGACATGGCGCACGGTCAGCAGGGTGATTTCGTAATCGAAATCGATGAAACCTTCGATGATCACCCGGCCCTTGCCGGCACGCCCGCCTTCCTGGGCGTAGTCCCAGGCCTTCTGCACATCGTCGACGCTGCGCAGCAGGCTCTGGCCCTTGCCCGAGGAACTCATCACCGGCTTGACCACGCAAGGGAAGCCCAGGTCGTCCACCGCCTTGCGGTAGTCTTCGAAGGTGTCGGCGAAGTGGTAAGGCGAGGTCGGCAGGTCCAGTTCTTCGGCGGCCAGGCGACGGATGCCTTCACGGTTCATGGTCAACTGGGCGGCCCGGGCGGTCGGGATCACGGTGAACCCTTCGGATTCCAGCTCCACCAGGGTGGCGGTGGCGATGGCTTCGATCTCCGGCACGATGAAGTGCGGCTTCTCCGCCTCGATCACTGCGCGCAGCGCGGCGCCGTCGAGCATGTTGATCACATGGCTGCGATGGGCGACCTGCATCGCCGGCGCATTGGCGTAGCGATCCACGGCAATCACCTCAACGCCCAGGCGTTGCAGCTCGATCACCACTTCCTTGCCCAACTCACCACAGCCACACAGCAAAACGCGGGTCGCGGTTGGCGACAATGGAGTTCCGATACGGGTCATCTGAAGGTCCTCAAAAAGGAGCGGATCATCGAGGGTCGCGCACCAGGCGGGCGGCCCATGGGGAAGAAAGCGCGGCATTTTACATGAACCGCGCGCTTTGGCCTCAGCCGGCGCACGCCGCCTTGCGCAAACGCCAGGCCATGGCCAGCCAGACCACGGTCACGCCGGCGAACTTAGAACCCAGCGCCGTGAGGATCACGCCCGGGGTCAGCGCGTCGATCAGTCCGAAAAAGATAAAGGTGTCCAGGGGAATGCTCAACGCCGAACTTATCCACAGGCGGTCGTGCAGTGGGCGCTTGGTGATGCTGAACACCAGCCAGTCGATGCACTCGGAGACCGCGAACGCCGTGGCGCTGGCCAGGGCGATGGCCGGGTCGGAGGTCACGTAGGACAACACCAGCGCCACCAGCATGGCGACGAGCGCGCCATGACCGAAGCGGGTTTGCACCATGTCCCGCAGGACGAACACCAGCCCGCCCCAGGCCGACCAGATGATGTCCAGGTGCGGAGCGGTAGAAAAAGCGTAGTTGATCAGCACGACACTGCCGATATAGGCGATCAGGAAGAGCATGGGGCGAAAAGTACCTGTCAGTAAGGCGCACAGGGTACTTCAGGCGGGTGGGATGGGCCAGACGGGAGCTGGCCGGCGATAGCCGTCTAGCCGGGCTGGGTGCCGATCATCCACAGCAGCCCGCTGGACTTGGCGCGCTCATGACACAGCGCCAGCACTTCGCGGCGCTCGGCGTTGTCCATGCGGCTCCAGCGGGTGATCTCGCTCACCGTGCGCTGGCAACCGGTGCAGATATCGTCATCGTCCAGCGCGCAGATGCTCACGCAGGGCGAACGGACAGGTTTTTCGGGTTCGCTCATTGTTCTTGCTCGGCCAGATCGCGGGCGTAACGCTGGGAATTATGCACATAGTGCGCGGCGCTGGCCTCGAGCATCTTCTTCTGCTGCTCGGTCAGTTCACGGACCACCTTGCCCGGCGAGCCCATCACCAGCGAACCGTCGGGGATCTCCTTGCCTTCGCCGATCAGCGAGTTGGCGCCGATGATGCAGTTCTTGCCGATCTTCGCGCCGTTGAGAATCACCGCGTTGATGCCGATCAGGCTGTAATCGCCGACGGTGCAGCCATGCAGCATGGCGTTGTGGCCAATGGTCACGCCGGTGCCGATGGTCAGCGGAAAGCCTATGTCGGTGTGCATCACCGTGCCGTCCTGCACGTTACTGTTCCTGCCGATCAGGATCAGCTCGTTGTCGCCACGCAGCACCGCGTTGAACCAGACGTTGGCCCCCTCCTCCAGCTTGACCTTGCCCACCAGCGTGGCATTGGGTGCGACCCAGCTTTGCGGGTGGGTTTCGACACGGGCGTCGCCCAGGCGGTATTTCATATCTATTGTCCTCAAGGCCAGGCAGGTTCACGTATACCGCAGGGTTCAGGCCATACGAGCGATGGCTTCAAATATTGATAAAGCTTTTGGGCGGCTGGTGCAGGCTGATCTGGGCGTCATACAGCAGGTTGATCAGCTCGACGATCATGATCGCCGTCAGGCCCCAGATCTTGTACTCGCCAAAGCGGTAGCTCGGCACGTACCAGCTGCGGCCCTGATAATCGATGCGGTGAGTATGCTCGCGCGGGTCCTGGCGGAAAAACTCCAGCGGCACGCTGAACACCGCGGCGATCTCGGCGTCATTGGCCAGGTATTCGACGTAATCGGGAATCACCCCGACATAGGGCGTGACCTTGATCCCGTGCAGGGAAATCAGCGGGCTCAGGGGGCCGATCACTTCCACCAGCCCTGGAGGCAGACCGATTTCCTCTTCGGCTTCGCGCAGGGCGGTAAAAATCAGGTCGGGATCTTCCGGGTCGCGGCGGCCGCCGGGGAACGCCACTTCGCCGCCGTGGGTGGACAATCCTTTGGCGCGCAGGGTCAGCACCAGCTCAGGCTCGTCACTGCGGGTAATGGGCACCAGCACGGCGGCCTCGGGGAAACGTCGATCCGTCTCCAGCGGTCGCGGCGTATGGTTGCTTACCCGGTGCAGTAGCTCGTCCAGCATGAGTCTTCTCGGTCTGTGCGCTACCCTGCATCATGCACCAAACAAACCGACCGCCCAAGCCCCGATCCACGCCATGTCGCGTAACGACAACTTGCCGACAAAGCCCCGTGCACGCCAAGATAGGCGCAGCCTTTTCGGATACCCAGCATGAAATTCTGCAGCCAGTGCGGTCACCCGGTCACCCAGCGCATTCCCGAAGGCGATTCGCGCCTGCGTTTTGTCTGCGACAACTGCCAGACCATCCATTACCAGAACCCGAACATAGTCGCCGGCTGCCTGCCTACCTGGGGTACCCAGGTGCTGCTGTGCCGGCGCGCGATCGAGCCGCGTCGTGGTTACTGGACGCTGCCGGCCGGTTTCATGGAGAACGGCGAGACCGTCGAACAGGCGGCGATTCGCGAGACATTCGAGGAAGCCTGCGCCCGGGTCCGCAACCTGAGCATCTATACCTTGATCGACGTCCCGCACATCAGCCAGGTGCATGTCTTCTTCCGCGCCGAGCTGGCGGACCTGGATTTCGCCGCTGGCGAAGAGAGCCTGGAGGTCCGGCTTTTCGAAGAAGCCGACATTCCCTGGTCCGAGCTGGCTTTTCGCACGGTCGGGCGTACCTTAGAATGTTTCTTCGCTGACCGGCGGAACGAGGACTACCCCGTGCGTTCCGAGTCCATTCCGCCCCTGGCTCAGCCGGCCCTCACTTAAACAACAAAACGTACGCGGCACCTGTGTACTCTTAGGGATATCGTTTCATGCGCTGGTTGCTCGCTCTTTTCTGCTGCTCGGTTATCGCGGTCTCCCATGCCTCCGCGACGGATGCCCTGAACGGCAAGGTCATCGAAAAAGTCCTGGTCCTCAAGTCGGCCCATCAGTTGCAACTGATCAACGACGGCAAACCCATCAAGACCTACCGCATCTCCCTGGGTAAACGACCCAAGGGGCCGAAGCTCATGGAAGGCGACAAGCGCACGCCGGAAGGCTTCTACTGGCTGGACTGGCGCAAGACCAGCGACCGCTTCAACCTGGCCATGCATATCTCCTACCCGAACATCAGCGACTCCGCCCGTTCGCGCCGCGAGGGCGTGGAGCCCGGCGGCATGATCATGATCCACGGTACCCCGGACAGCGAAGACTACCCGGAGCAGTACTTCCATACCCTGGACTGGACCGACGGCTGCATCGCCATGCGCAACGTCGACATGCGCGAAGTCTGGGGCCTGGTCCCGGACGGCACGATGATCGAAATCCGCCCCTGACTCCTCGCTGAAACGCCGCTAAAACACCTCAGTTACAAAAAAAATCGCAGGCCGCGCCGGCTTCGAAAGGGGAATACCAATTCCCGCTCGAAAAACCGCCGCCCCTGCGATTTTCGCATTCACGGCCAGACCGCCCTAATACCACTTTCCAAAACCATCCCCGCCAACGCCCATAAAACGCCTGTTTTCGTGCGTCATCGTCACACTACTGGCGTTGACATGGTATTTAAGTGGTATTAGTTTTTGCCACATTACCGGGCGACAACAAACCAATAACGCATCGGAATCTCGACAGATGAATCACATCCTGGCCCTGCGCCCTGACGATACCCAGCCGACCCCGCTGTACCTGCAACTGGCGCGCAACCTTGAAGCCGCGATCCATGCCGGACAGTGGAAAGCCGAACAGGCCCTGCCCTCGGAACGCAACCTGAGCGAGATGCTCAATATCTCCCGCGTGACCGCGCGCAAGGCCCTGGAAGTGCTGTTCGAACAGGGCCTGATCCGCCGCAGCCAGGGCTCCGGCACCTTCATTACCCCGCGCCTGGAACAACCGCTGTCGCGGCTGTCGGGCTTCAGCGAAATGCTCCGCCTCAAGGGCTTCGTGCCCGGATCCCAATGGCTGGAGCGGGAAATCACCACGCCGACCCACGAAGAACTGATCCGCCTCGGCCTGTCGCCGAACGACAAGGTGGCGCGCCTCAAGCGCCTGCGCAAAGCCGACGACACGGTGATGGCGATCGAAATGAGCACCCTGCCGGCCTCGATCATTGCCCAGCCGGACGCCATCGGCGACTCGCTCTACGCCTACCTCGATGGCATCGGCCGCCCGGTGGTCCGCGCCCTGCAGCACATCCAGGCGATCAACGCCTCCGCCGAGTTCGCCGCCCTGGTGGGCATCGCCCCCGGCACCGCGATGCTGCTGATGACCCGTGTCGGCTACCTCGAGGACAACACCCCGATCGAAGTCACCGACACCTATTGCCGCAACGACTACTACGACTTCGTCGCCGAGCTACGTCGCTAAACCCGACCGCTGAGCCAGGCCGCCGAGTCGCCAAGAACCCGTCCCAGAGAGCTGCCCATGTCCGAACACAACATCCTCACCCCGCAAGGCTGGATTCGCGGCCACCTGAACCACCGGGACGGCAAGGTCACCGGCATCGAAGGCAGCCCCTGCGACCCGGCGGACAACGACCTGCCCTACCTGCTGCCGGGCTTCATCGACCTGCATGTGCATGGCGGCGGCGGCAAGGACATCATGGAAGGCGCCCCGGCGTTCGAGACCATCACCCGCACCCACGTGCGTTTTGGCACCACCTCGCTGCTGGCCACCACCATGACCGCGCCGACCGAGGAGATCACCCGGGTCCTGGGCGCCATGGGCGAATACTGCGAACAGCGCCCCAGCGGCAGCGCCCGGGTACTGGGTGTGCACCTGGAAGGCCCGTACATCAACCCGGGCAAGCTCGGTGCCCAGCCCAATTTCGCCCATACCGCGCTGATGGCCGAAGTCGAGGCCTACCTGCGCCTGGCGCCGATCCGGGTGATCACCATCGCCCCGGAAATCGCCGGCCATGACGCGCTGATCCGCGCCCTCAGCGCCCGCGGCATCCGCATGCAGATCGGCCACACCCTGGGCAGCTACGAGGAAGGCGTGGCCGCGCTCGACGCCGGGGCCACCAGCTTCACCCACTTGTACAACGCCATGAGTCCGTTGCATCACCGCGAGCCGGGCATAGTCGGCGCCGCCCTGGCCCACGCCCAGTACGCGGAACTGATCCCCGACCTGCTGCACGTGCACCCCGGCGCCATGCGCGTGGCCCTGCGCTCGATCCCCTGCCTGTACTGCGTCACCGACTCCACCGCGGCGGCCGGCATGCCGGATGGCGAATACAAGCTCGGCAGCCACACCGTGACCAAATGCCTGGGCGGCGTGCGCCTGCCGGACGGCACCCTGGCCGGCAGCACCCTGACCATGGACCAGGCCTTGCGCAACCTGGTGAAGATCGGCCTGCCCCTGGCCGAGGCGTCGCAACGCTTGTCACAGTTTCCCGCCGATTATCTCGGCCTGGCCGAACGCGGGCGTTTGCAGATCGGCAGCTGGGCCGACTGCGTGTGCCTGGACCGCTCACTCACACTGACCGCCGTGATGGTCGAAGGAGAAGACATTGACTTCAAAAATGCTTGAAGAGGCGCTGTCCGCCGCCGCGGCCGTCGAAGGCCAGTTGCAGCACCTGGACCCGCAACTGATCGAAGTCGCCGGACGCCTGAACCGCCAGCCGCCGCAAGTGGTGATGACCGTCGCCCGCGGCAGCTCCGACCATGCCGCCAGCTATTTCGCCTACCTGACCATGCAGCAGTTGGGCTTCCCGGTCGCGTCCCTGCCGATGTCGGTGGTGACCATGCAACAGGCGCCGCTGCGGGTCAGCGGCCAGGCGGCATTCGCCTTTTCCCAGTCCGGGCAGAGCCCCGATCTGGTCAACAGCATGCGCCTGCTGCGCAAACGCGGGGCCTTGAGCGTGGCCATGGTCAACGCCCAGGACACCCCGCTGGAAGCCGCCAGCGAGTTCTGCCTGCCGCTGCACGCCGGCGCCGAACGCAGCGTGGCGGCAACCAAGAGCTTTATCGCCACCCTCAGCGCCAGCGCCCGTCTGATCGCCCACTGGAAACAGGACGCGCAGTTGCTGGAAGCCGGCCTCGCCCTGCCCCAGGGCCTGCGCGAAGCCGCGACCCAGGACTGGAGCCCGGCCGTCGAGGCCTTGCGCGATAGCCAACGGTTGATGGTGATCGGCCGTGGCGCCGGCTTCGCCATCGCCCAGGAAGCGGCGCTGAAACTCAAGGAAACCTCGGCGATCCAGGCCGAAGCCTTCAGCAGCGCGGAAGTTCGCCACGGCCCGATGGCGCTGATCGGCGATAACTACCCGCTGGTGGTGTTCGCCCCACGGGGAGCGGAGCAGGCCGGCCTGATCAGCCTTGCCGCCGACATGCGCCAGCGTGGCGCCCGGGTGCTGCTGGCGGCGCCGGACGACATCGTCGAACGCGACCTGACCCTGGGCCGGGCCGAACACCCGGCGCTCGATCCGATCCTGGCGATCCAGAGTTTCTACGGCATGGCCGCAAGCCTTGCCGAGGCCCGGGGCATGGACCCGGACCAGCCACGGCACCTGAGCAAAGTGACCCGCACCCACTGAGCCTTTCCTTCAACGGATGAGTACTGCGCCATGCACAACAACAATAAAGACCTGACGCTCGGCGCTCCCTTGAGCGGCCCGGTGCTCACCCTCGCCAGGGTGCCCGACCTGGTGTTTTCCAGCGGCGCCATGGGCGACGGGATCGCCATCGACCCGCTGAACAACACCCTGCACGCCCCCTGCGCCGGCGTGGTGGTGCATGCCGCCCGCACCGGTCACGCGGTGACCCTGCGCGCCGACAATGGCGCGGAATTGCTGCTGCACCTCGGCCTGGACACCGTTCAGCTGCAAGGCGAGGGTTTCTCCATGCTGGTGCAGGAAGGCGCCCGGGTCAGCAGCGGCCAGGCCCTGCTGCGCTTCGATCTCGATCAGGTCGCGCGCAACAGCAAAAGCCTGATCAGCCTGATGATCCTGACCAACGGCGAACACTTCCAGACCCTGCCCATCACCCTGAAATCGGTGAAAGTCGGCGAACCGCTGCTGCACATCGTTCCACGCGCGGCCAACACGGCCCAGGCGGAAGCAGGCGACACCTCGACCGACGCGGTCGAAGGCCAGACCCGGGTCAATCATCGCGGCGGCCTGCACGCCCGGCCGGCCGCGCTGATACGCCAGACCGCCCAGGGTTTCAGCAGCAAGGCGCACCTGCATTTCAACGGCAAGTCGGCGTCCTGCGACAGCCTGGTCAGCCTGATGGGGCTGGGGGTCGGCGAGCAGGACGAGGTGCGGGTCAGTTGCCAGGGCAAGGACTGCAAGGCCGCCCTGCTGGCGCTGCTGGACGCCCTCGCCACCCCGCTGGCCGAAGACACCCACGCCGCGGCGCCAGCGGTGAAGGCCGTCGCGCCCCAGCGCCCCGCCGAAGCCGGGGTGATCCAGGGCGTCTGCGCCGCCCCCGGGCTGGTCTGCGGGCCGCTGTTTCAGCTGACCGCCATGACCCTGCCGGAAGACAGCGGCGGTCACCCGCCCCAGGAACAACTGCAGGCGCTGGACCTGGCCCTGGACAAGGTTCGCAGCGACATTCGCGGCACCCTGGAGCACGCCCGGCAACGCAAGGACAACCAGGAAGAAGCGATCTTCGCCGCCCATCTGGCCCTGCTCGAAGACCCGGCGCTGCTGGACGCCGCCCGCCAGAGCATCGGCCAGGGACGCGCCGCCACCCACGCCTGGAGCGACGCCATCGGCGAACAGTGCGAGATCCTGCTGCAACTGGGCAATGCCCTGCTCGCCGAACGCGCCAACGACCTGCGTGACCTGCAACAGCGGGTCCTGCGCGCCCTGCTCGGCGAGGCCTGGCATTACCAGTTGCCGGCCGGCGCCATAGTCGCGGCCCACGAACTGACCCCGTCCGACCTGCTGCAACTGAGCGAGCAAGGCGCCGCCGGCCTGTGCATGGCCGCTGGCGGCGCCACCTCCCACGTGGCAATCCTGGCGCGCGGCAAGGGCCTGCCCTGCCTGGTGGCCCTGGGCTCGGAGCTTCTCGATGTGCCGCAAGGCCAGCAAGTGGTGCTGAATGCCGACCACGGTCGCCTGGAACTGACGCCGGATAGCGCGCGCGTCGAACAGGTCCGGCAGAGCCATCTGCTCCGCCAGCAACGCCGCGAACAACAACAGCAACAGGCCCAACTGCCGGCCAGGACCCTCGACGGCCAGGCGATCGAGGTCGCCGCCAATGTCGCCTCCAGCCAGGAAGCCCAGGGCGCCCATGCCAACGGTGCCGATGGCGTCGGCCTGCTGCGTACCGAGTTTCTGTTTGTCGACCGGCATACCGCCCCCGACGAACAGGAACAACGCCAGGCCTATCAGGCCGTGCTCGACGCCATTGGCGACAAGTCGGTGATCATCCGCACCATAGACGTCGGCGGCGACAAGCAACTGGACTACCTGCCGCTGCCGGTGGAAGCCAACCCGGTGCTGGGCCTGCGCGGCATTCGCCTGGCCCAGGCCCGCCCGGAACTGCTCGACCAGCAACTGCGAGCCCTGCTGCAGGTCAGCCCGCTGCAGCGCTGCCGCATCCTGCTGCCGATGGTCAGCGAGCTCGACGAACTGCTGCATATCCGCGAACGCATCGATTGCCTGTGCGCCGAGCTGGGAATCGGCCAGCGCCCGGAGCTGGGGGTGATGATCGAAGTCCCGGCCGCCGCCCTGCTCGCCGAGCAACTGGCCGAATACGCCGACTTCCTCTCCATCGGCACCAACGATCTGTCGCAATACACCCTGGCCATGGACCGTGACCATGCCGGTCTGGCCGCGCGGGTCGATGCGCTGCACCCGGCGCTATTGCGGCTGATCGCCCAGACCTGCGCCGGCGCGGCCAGGCATGGACGCTGGGTCGGCGTGTGCGGCGCACTGGCCTCCGACCCGCTGGCGACGCCAGTGCTGATCGGCCTGGGGGTCAGCGAGCTGTCGGTGAGCCCGCCGCAAGTGGGCGAAATCAAGGACCGGGTCCGCCAACTGGACGCTGCGCAATGCCGACGCCTCAGCCACGACCTGCTGAACCTGAGCAGTGCCTCGGCGGTGCGTCATGCCTGCCACCAACATTGGCCCCTCAGCTGAATAACAAGAACACCGGGAGACACGCCATGTACCAATTATTCATCGAAGGCCTGCAGCGCCTGGGCCGCGCCCTGATGCTGCCGATCGCGATCCTGCCGATCGCCGGCCTGCTGCTGCGCCTGGGCGACACCGACCTGCTGAACATCGCGATCATCCACGATGCCGGCCAGACCATCTTCGCCAACCTGGCGCTGATCTTCGCCATCGGCATCGCCGTGGGCTTCGCCAAGGACAACAATGGCACCGCCGGCCTGGCCGGGGCCATCGGCTACCTGGTGATGGTCGCGACCCTCAAGGTGCTCGATGCCAGCATCAACATGGGCATGCTCGCCGGGATCATCAGCGGCCTGCTGGCCGGTGCCCTGTACAACCGCTTCAAGGACATCAAGCTGCCGGAATACCTGGCGTTCTTCGGCGGGCGGCGCTTCGTGCCGATCGTCACCGGTTTCAGCGCCGTCGGCCTGGGGGTGGTGTTCGGCCTGATCTGGCCGCCGATCCAGCACGGCATCAACAGCTTCGGCCAGTTGCTGATGGAAAGCGGCAGCCTCGGTGCCTTCGTTTTCGGCGTGTTCAACCGCCTGCTGATCATCACCGGCCTGCACCACATCCTGAACAACATGGCCTGGTTCATTTTCGGCAGCTTCACCGACCCGGCCACCGGCGCCGTGGTCACCGGCGACCTGACCCGCTACTTCGCCGGCGACCCCAAGGGCGGCCAGTTCATGACCGGCATGTTCCCGATGATGCTGTTCGGCCTGCCGGCGGCGTGCCTGGCCATGTACCGCAATGCGCTGCCGGAGCGGCGCAAGGTGATGGGCGGGATCTTCCTGTCGATGGCCCTGACCTCGTTCCTCACCGGGGTCACCGAGCCGATCGAATTCGCCTTCATGTTCCTCGCCCCCATGCTGTATCTGGTGCACGCGCTGCTGACCGGCCTGTCCATGGCCCTGACCAACCTGTTGAACATCCACTTGGGCTTCACCTTTTCCGGCGGCGCCATCGACATGGCCCTTGGCTGGGGTCGCTCGACCAACGGCTGGCTGGTGTTCCCGGTGGGCTTGCTGTACGCGGTGATCTACTACCTGGTGTTCGACTTCTGCATCAAACGCTTCAACCTGAAAACCCCAGGCCGCGAAGACATTCCAGGCACCGAAAAAGCCGCCATGACCAACAATCAGCGGGCCGGTGCCTATATCCAGGCCCTGGGCGGCGCGGACAACCTGATAACCGTCGGTGCCTGCACCACCCGCCTGCGCCTGGAACTGGCCGACCGCAGCAAGGCCTCGGACAGTGACCTCAAGGCCCTAGGCGCCATGGCCGTGGTGCGTCCCGGCAAGGGCGGCAGCCTGCAGGTGGTGGTCGGCCCGCTGGCCGACAGCATCGCCGATGAAATCCGCCTGGCCATGCCCAGCGGCGGCAAGCCACTGGAGCAGCCAGGCCCTGCCGCCGCGGCCTTCGAAGCACCGCCAGCGGTGAACATTGCGCCCCAGGAAGCTGTGAAATGGCTGGACGCCTTCGGTGGCAGCGACAATGTGCTGCAACTGGACTGCGTGGCCATGACCCGCCTGCGGGTGCAACTGGGCGACAACAAGGCGCTGTCGGAATGTCAGCTGAAGAGCCTCGGCTGCCAGGGTTCCAGCCAGCTCGACGATGGCGTCTGGCACCTGCTGATCGGCGAAAAGGCCGCAAGCCTGAGCCACGCCCTGGATAGCCTGATCAACCGCAGCGAGGTCAGCGCCAAGGTCTGACCCTCTCCTGCCGGAGAGCAGGCACAAAAAGCCCGCTGACCGTTATCGGTTCAGCGGGCTTTTTCATGGGCGGGGCCTTAGAAGTCTTCCAGACGCCAGATTTCATAGGCCGGTGTCTCGTAGGGATGGCTCTGCTTGAGGGCCATCACCACGCTACGGATCAACTCGTCGGCCACCACCAACTCGACTTTCCATTCCTGCACCTGCTCGACCAGGCCGGTCTGCCCGAGAAACGGCTGGCTGCCGTCCAACGGGCGAAACTGGCCCTGGCCCAGCACCTGCCACGCACACTGGTCGTAAGCGCCGATCCGTCCGCCACCGGCGGCGAATACGGCGTTCTTGACCACATCCACGTGGCTGGGCGGGACGAAAAAGCTGAGCTTGTACACGGGCCTTAGTTCACCCACACGCGAGCGTTACGGAACATGCGCATCCACGCCGCATCTTCGTTCCACTCTTCCGGACGCCAGGAGTTCTGCACGGCGCGGAATACCCGCTCAGGGTGCGGCATCATGATGGTGACGCGGCCGTCGCGGCTGGTCAGGCCAGTGATCCCGCGCGGCGAGCCGTTCGGGTTGGCCGGGTAGCTTTCGGTGACCTTGCCATGGTTGTCGACGAAGCGCAGGGCCACGCAACCGGACAGGTCGGCTTCAAGCAGCGCTTCTGCGCTTTCGAATTCCGCATGGCCTTCGCCGTGGGCGATGGCGATCGGCATCCGCGAACCGGCCATGCCCTGCAGGAAGATCGAGTTCGACTCCTGGACCTGGACCATCGCCACACGGGCCTCGAACTGCTCGGACCGGTTGCGCACGAAGTGCGGCCAGAACTCGCTGCCCGGGATCAGTTCGTGCAGGTTGGACATCATCTGGCAACCGTTGCACACGCCGAGGGTGAAGGTGTCGCTGCGCTCGAAGAAGCCCTGGAAGGCGTCGCGGGCACGGCTGTTGAACAGTGCCGACTTGGCCCAGCCCTCGCCGGCGCCGAGTACGTCGCCGTAGGAGAAGCCGCCGCAGGCGACCATGCCCTTGAAGTCGTTCAGGTCGACGCGACCGGCGAGGATATCGCTCATGTGCACGTCGATCGCGTTGAAGCCGGCACGGTCGAACGCCGCGGCCATTTCCACCTGGCCGTTGACGCCCTGCTCGCGCAGCACGGCCACCTGGGGACGCACGCCTTTCTTGATGTAAGGCGCGGCGATGTCCTGGTTGACGTCGAAGCTCAGCTTGACGCTCAGGCCCGGGTTGTCTTCTTCCAGCAGAACGTCGAATTCCTGCTCGGCGCAGTCGGCGTTGTCCCGCAGGCGCTGGATCTGGTAGCTGGTTTCAGCCCACTGGCGCTGCAACAGGCGACGCTCGCCGGCGAAGATATTCTCGCCGTTGAAGCTGATGTTGATATGGCCGTTGTTGACCGGCTGGCCGATCACCGCCACGCAGTCGCCCAGACCGGCGGCGCTGAACTGCGCCAGCACATCCGGGGTCGCGTCCTGGCGCACCTGGATCACCGCACCCAGTTCTTCGTTGAACAGGATGGCGGCGATCTCGGCCGAGCTCTCGGCCAGGGCGTCGAGGTTCAGGTTCAGGCCGCAGTGACCGGCGAAGGCCATCTCCACCACGCTGGTCAGCAGGCCACCGTCGGAACGGTCGTGGTAAGCCAGCAGGTGACCGTCGGCGTTGAGGCCCTGGATCACCGCGAAGAAGGCTTTCAGGTCTTCGGCGTCATCGACGTCCGGGGCCTGCTTGCCGAGCTTGCCGTGCACTTGGGCGAGGATCGAGGCGCCCATGCGGTTCTGGCCACGACCGAGGTCGATCAGGATCAGGTCGGTGGTGCCCTTGTCCATGCGCAGTTGCGGGGTCAGGGTCTGGCGGATGTCCGCCACAGGCGCGAAACCGGTCACGATCAGCGACATCGGCGAGGTCACGGTTTTTTCTTCGCCGTTGTCGTTCCAGCGCGTGGCCATGGACATCGAGTCCTTGCCCACCGGAATGGTGATGCCCAGCTCAGGGCACAGCTCCATGCCAACCGCTTTCACGGTGTCGTACAGCCGTGCGTCTTCGCCCGGGTGGCCGGCGGCGGACATCCAGTTCGCCGACAGTTTGATGTCGGAGATCTTGTTGATGCGCGACGCGACAATGTTGGTCAGGGTTTCGCCGATGGCCATGCGGCCCGACGCCGGGGCGTCCAGCAGCGCCAGCGGAGTACGCTCGCCCATGGCCATGGCTTCACCGGTGTAGACGTCGAAACTGGTGGCGGTGACGGCCACGTCGGCCACCGGAACCTGCCATGGGCCGACCATTTGGTCACGGGCCACCAGGCCGGTGATGGTGCGGTCGCCGATGGTGATCAGGAAGCTTTTGCTCGCGACGGCCGGGTGATGCAGGACGCGCTCGATGCTTTCGCCGATGTCGAGGTTCGACGGGTCGAAATCGTCGCCCAGTTCGGCTTCGCGAACCACCGAACGGTGCATGCGCGGCGCCTTGCCCAGCAGCACTTCCAGTGGCATGTCCACCGGGCTGTTGCCGAAGTGGCTGTCCGTGACAGTCAGATGCGGTTCGGCGGTGGCTTCACCGACGACGGCAAACGGGCAACGCTCACGTTCGCAGATGGCCTGGAAGCGCTCGAAGTCGGCCGGGCCGACGGCCAGAACGTAGCGTTCCTGGGATTCGTTGCTCCAGATTTCGTGCGGGGCCATGCCCGGCTCGTCGTTTGGAATGTTGCGCAGTTCGAAACGGCCACCGCGGTCGCCGTCGTTGACCAGTTCCGGGAAGGCGTTGGACAGACCGCCCGCGCCGACGTCGTGGATGAAGCTGATCGGGTTCTTGTCGCCCAGCTGCCAGCAACGGTCGATGACTTCCTGGCAACGACGCTCCATTTCCGGGTTTTCACGCTGAACGGAAGCGAAGTCCAGATCCGCCGAGCTGGTGCCGGTGGCCATGGAGGAAGCGGCGCCGCCACCCAGGCCGATGAGCATCGCCGGGCCACCGAGGACGATCAGCTTGGAGCCGACGACGATCTCGCCTTTCTTGACGTGCTCTTCGCGAATGTTGCCCATGCCGCCGGCCAGCATGATCGGCTTGTGGTAACCACGAACCTCGTCACCGTGCGGGGTGGCAATCGACTGTTCGAAGGTACGGAAGTAGCCGGTCAGGGCCGGACGACCGAATTCGTTGTTGAACGCAGCGCCGCCCAGCGGGCCTTCGATCATGATGTCCAGCGCGGTGACAATGCGCTCAGGCTTGCCGTACGGCACTTCCCACGGCTGTTCGAAGCCCGGGATCTGCAGGTTGGATACGGTGAAACCGGTCAGGCCGGCCTTTGGCTTGGCGCCACGACCGGTTGCGCCTTCATCGCGGATCTCGCCACCGGAACCAGTGGATGCGCCCGGGAACGGGGCGATGGCGGTCGGGTGGTTGTGAGTCTCGACCTTCATCAGAATGTGCACCGGCTCCTGCACCGCGCCGTACTGGCGGGTTTCAGGGTTCGGGAAGAAACGGCCGGCGACATTGCCGACGATCACCGAGGCGTTGTCCTTGTAAGCCGACAGCACACCTTCGTTGTGCATCTGATAGGTGTTCTTGATCATGCCGAACAGGCTTTTTTCCTGGCTCTGGCCGTCGATGTCCCAACTGGCGTTGAAGATCTTGTGACGGCAGTGCTCGGAGTTGGCCTGGGCGAACATCATCAGTTCGATGTCATGCGGGTTGCGCTTGAGGCCCTGGAAGGCGTTGACCAGGTAATCGATTTCGTCTTCGGCCAGGGCCAGGCCCAGTTCGGTGTTGGCCTGTTCCAGCGCGGCGCGGCCACCACCGAGGATATCGATGGCGGTCAGCGGCTTCGGCGTGGCATGGCTGAACAGGCCGGCAGCCTGCTCCAGGTTGCCCAGCACGATCTGGGTCATGCGGTCGTGCAGAGTGTCGGCGATCAACTGCGCTTGCGCGTCGCTGAATTCACCGGCCACGTAGAAGGCAATGCCGCGCTCCAGGCGCTGGATCTTGCTCAGGCCACAGTTGCGGGCGATATCGCTGGCCTTGCTCGACCAGGGCGAGATGGTGCCGAAACGCGGCAGCACCAGGAACAGACGACCGGTAGGTTCTTGCACCGGTACGCTTGGGCCGTACTTCAGAAGGCGCGCAAGCACCTGCTGTTCGTCGCCGGTCAGGACGCCGGTAACTTCGGCGAAGTGAGCGAATTCAGCATACAGGCCACTGACAGCTGGAACCTTCTGGCTCAGTTGCTCAAGGAGTTTGCTGTGGCGAAAGGCAGAAAGGGCAGGAGCGCCGCGCAGGATCAACATCTTCGGGACAGCCTCGGGAAGGGGGTGTGCTTTGAGGCCGTGCATTCTAGCCTAAACCGCCCGCGACGGCACCCGAAACGGCACGCCCGAGCGCGGCCAGACGTCGGCCCGCGCGCAGCCCCCTGTGACAAAGGCTCGTCAGGGCCATTCAGCAGGGTTATTTCACCCCTCTCCACGGGCCGCGAAGGCCCATTCCCGAGGGCTCTGGCCGGGGGCTGGAACCTCTAGCAGACAAGCCCTTCGCTGTCGAGATATGGCGGTTGTTGTCCTTTGCGTATACTGCGCAGATGTTTTCCCCTATGGCTTTACGTCCGCGCTGTGCCCGATGGCTCATCGCAACCGGACTCTTCCTGATGCTCAGTGCCTGCGTTGAGAAACCCAGCACGCTCGAGCGAGTAAAGGAGGATGGCGTGCTGCGGGTGGTCACCCGTAACAGCCCGGCCACCTACTTCCAGGATCGCAACGGTGAAACCGGCTTCGAATACGAGCTGGTGAAACGTTTCGCCGACGACCTGGGGGTGACGCTGAAGATCGAAACCGCGGACAACCTCGACGATCTCTTCGACCAGCTGGGTAAACCTAACGGCCCGGTGCTGGCTGCTGCCGGTCTGGTCAGCAGCGAGAAACGCAAGCAGCAAGTCCGGTTTTCCCATACCTATCTGGAAGTCACCCCGCAGATCATCTACCGCAACGGCCAGTCCCGCCCCACCGATGCGGGCGACCTGGTCGGCAAGAAGATCATGGTGCTCAAGGGCAGCACCCACGCCGAGCAACTGGCCGAACTCAAGCTGAAATACCCCGGCATTCAATACGAAGAGTCCGACGAGGTCGAAGTGGTCGACCTGCTGCGCATGGTCGACGAAGGGCAGATCGACCTGACCCTGGTGGATTCCAACGAAGTGGCGATGAACCAGGTGTATTTCGCCAATATCCGCGTGGCCTTCGACCTTGGCGATGCCCGCAACCAGAGCTGGGCAGTGGCCGCCGGCGAAGACAACAGCCTGCTCAACGAAATCAACGACTTCCTCGATAAGGTGCAGAAGAACGGCACCCTGCAACGCCTGAAGGACCGTTATTACGGGCATGTGGATGTCCTGGGTTATGTCGGCGCCTACACCTTTGCCCAGCACCTGCAGCAGCGCCTGCCCAAATACGAGAAGCACTTCAAGGCCTCGGCCAAGGAAGAAAAGGTCGACTGGCGCCTGCTGGCGGCCATCGGCTACCAGGAATCCTTGTGGCAGCCGAGCGTTACCTCCAAGACCGGCGTACGCGGCCTGATGATGCTGACCCAGAACACCGCCCAGGCCATGGGCGTGTCCAACCGCCTGGACGCCAGGCAAAGCATCCAGGGCGGCGCCAAGTACCTGGCGTACATGAAGGATCAGCTGGACGACAAGATCGAAGAGCCGGACCGCACCTGGTTCGCCCTCGCCGCCTATAACGTCGGCAGTGGCCACCTGGATGACGCCCGCAAGCTGGCGCAAAAGGAAGGGCTGAACCCGAACAAGTGGCTGGACGTGAAGAAGATGCTGCCGCGTCTCTCGCAGAAGCAGTGGTACAGCAAGACCCGCTATGGCTACGCCCGGGGCGGCGAGCCGGTGCATTTTGTCGCCAACATCCGTCGCTACTACGACATCCTGACCTGGGTTACGCAGCCGCAGCTGGAAGGCGACCAGGTGGCCGAGGGCAACCTGCACGTGCCGGGCGTGGACAAGACCAAGCCCACCCAGGAAACCCCGCCGCTTTAAAGCATCTGTGTAGAAAGCCGCTGCCGACGATTGCGATAAGTCCGCAGGACCTGAACAACCGTAAAACCACCACGACCGTTCCGGTCGATCGCAGCCTGCGGCAGCGGCTACAGAGTTTCCGTCAGGCCTTGGCCGCCGCCAGGATCAGCGCCTTCATCTCCGCCACTGCGCCTTTGAAGCCGACGAACAGCGCATGAGCCACCAGCGCATGGCCGATGTTCAACTCGTTGATGCCCTTGATCGCCGCGACTGCCTCGACGTTGTGGTAATGCAGGCCGTGGCCGGCATTGACGATCAGGCCCTGGCCCAGGCCGAAAGCCACGCCGTCGGCCACGCGCCGCAGTTCCTCGGCCACCTCGCTCGGCGTTTCGGCATCGGCATAACGCCCGGTGTGCAGCTCGATGGCGGGCGCGCCCACGCGGCGAGAGGCAGCTATCTGCCGCTCATCGGCGTCGATGAACAGCGACACTTCGGCGCCGATCTTCGACAGCCGCTCTACCGCCGCCTTGATCCGCGCTTCCTGCCCGGCGACATCAAGACCGCCTTCGGTAGTCAGCTCCTGGCGGGTTTCCGGAACCAGGCAGATGTGCGCCGGACGGATGCGCTCGGCGAACGCCATCATTTCCTCGGTGACGCCCATCTCGAAGTTCATGCGGGTTTGCAGCACGTCCTTGAGCAGCAGCACGTCGCGCTCCTGGATGTGCCGGCGGTCCTCGCGCAGGTGCACGGTGATGCCGTCGGCCCCCGCCTCTTCCGCGTCCAGCGCCGCCTTGACCGGATCAGGGTAACGGGTGCCCCGGGCCTGACGCAGGGTGGCTACGTGGTCGATGTTCACGCCAAGAAGAATGCGATTGCTGGTGGTCACGGAAGCGCTCCTGAGGAATTAGAGATTCGGTGCACAGCATATAGTGTCCGCTGGCGAAAATAACTGCCGGCTTTCGGTCGCACGAGCAAGCCAGGCAGGATTCGAGCGTATTGGCGTAATGGGACGACTAGGGCTTGCGAAACAACTCGCGACTAACCAAGGGCCGACCGCCCAGGTGCACCGCCAGTGCCTGGCGCATCAGGCGCTTGGCCGCCGCCAGCGCGCCGGGGGCGCTCCAGTCGGCTTGCGCCATGGCCAGCAGTTCGGTGCCGTTGAACAGGCCTGGTTGCAACAGATGAACCTGCTCCAGACCGGCATCCACCTGCAGGCGATACATGCCCTGCGCCTCAATCGGCGCGCCGTGGATATCCATGTCCAGGGCGAAGCCGTAGCCCAGGTCGTCCAGCAGGCGCCACTCGAAGGCACGCAGCAAGGGCTCAAGGGCCCTGCCCTCGGCCAAAGCCAGCAAGGTTGCCGCATAGTGCTCGAAGATCGCCGGATGCGGGTCTTCGGCGGGCAGCAGACGGATCAGCAGCTCATTGAGGTAGAGGCCGCTGAACAGCGCTTCGCCGTTGAGCCAGGTGGATGTTCCCGCGCTTTCCATGCGCCCGACGTTTTTCAGCTCGCCGCGCCCACGAAATTCGACTTCCAGCGGCACGAACGGCCGCGCCAGGGTCCCGGCCTTGCCCCGCGCGCCACGCAACACCGCGCGCAGCCGCCCCTGGGGCGTGAGGAAGTCCACCAACGCACTGCTCTCGCGATAGGCGCGACTGTGCAGGACATAAGCGGGCTGGCCGATGGGAGCGTTACTGGACATAGGTGTCGGGGGGATCTCAAGGCTTGAGAAAGTGACAGGTCCACGGGAAGGTTCGTTGAACCTTTATCGCCAGCGGCTCGCTCCCTACACGTTGCAGGAGCGAGGCGCCGGCGACGGGGCAGGATTACAGGTCGCCGTAGCCGAGCGAGCGCAGGGCGCGCTCGTCGTCGGACCAACCGCCTTTGACCTTGACCCACAGGTTGAGCATGACCTTGGAGTCGAACAGCAGTTCCATGTCCTTGCGCGCTTCCATGCCGATGCGCTTGATGCGCTCACCCTTGTCGCCAATGATGATTTTCTTCTGGCCGTCGCGTTCGACGAGGATCAAGGCATGAATGTGCAGGGTCTTGCCCTGCTGCTTGAACTCTTCGATTTCCACGGTGATCTGGTACGGCAGCTCGGCACCCAGCTGGCGCATGATCTTCTCGCGCACCAGTTCGGCGGCGAGGAAGCGGCTGCTGCGGTCGGTGATCTGGTCTTCCGGGAAGAAGTGATCGTTTTCCGGCAGGTGCTTGGCGATCAGACCTTCCAGGGCTTCCAGGTTGTGGCCTTGCTGGGCCGACACCGGGACGATCTCGGCATTCGGCAATTGCTCCTGCAACCAGGTCAGGTGCGGCATCAGCTCGGCCTTGTCCTCGATGCGGTCGGTCTTGTTGATCGCCAGGATCACCGGGCCCTGCACGTACTGCACACGCTCCAGCACCAGCTGGTCTTCGTCGGTCCACTTGGTGCGGTCAACGACGAAAATCACCACGTCGACGTCTTTCAAGGCCGCCGAGGCGGTCTTGTTCATGTAGCGGTTCAGCGCCTTCTCGTTGCTCTTGTGCATGCCCGGGGTGTCGACGTAGATCGCCTGGATGGCGCCTTCGGTCTTGATGCCGAGCATGTTGTGGCGAGTGGTCTGCGGCTTGCGCGAGGTGATGGCCAGCTTCTGCCCCAGGATATGGTTCAGCAGCGTGGACTTGCCCACGTTCGGACGGCCGACGATGGCGACATAGCCACAGCGTGTTGCGGTTGTATCAGTCATGGCCATTCTCCACGCCCAGGGCAATCAGTGCTGCGGCGGCCGCTACCTGCTCGGCAATGCGACGGCTCACACCCTGACCTCGGCTTTTTTCGTTCAGTAGGGTGATTTCACATTCGACGAAGAACGTCCGGCAATGGGGCTCACCCTGGATATCCACCACTTCGTAGCGGGGCAGTTCACAGGCACGCGACTGCAGGAATTCCTGCAGGCGGGTCTTGGGGTCCTTGTTGGTGTCGACCAGCGTCAGGCTGTCGAACTCGGACGTCAGCCAGGACAGCACGCGCTCGCGCGCGACCTCCATGCCGGCATCCAGGTAGATCGCACCAATCAGCGCTTCCAGGGCATCGGCGAGGATCGACTCGCGACGGAAGCCGCCGCTTTTCAACTCACCGGAGCCCAGGCGCAGGTATTCGCCCAGATCGAAACCACGGGCCAGTACGGCCAGGGTTTCCCCCTTCACCAGGCGCGCGCGCAGACGCGACAGCTGGCCTTCGCGAGCCTGGGGAAAACGCTCGAACAGCGCTTCGCCGGCGACGAAGTTGAGAATGGCATCACCGAGGAATTCCAGGCGTTCGTTGTTGCGCCCGGCAAAACTGCGGTGAGTGAGGGCCAGGACCATCAGTTCCTGGTCCTTGAAGGTGTAACCGAGCTGACGCTCGAGACGGCTCAAAGAAACGCTCACGGTTTACCCACGCTGAGTTCGTGGTTGAATTTCACCACCTTGGAGACAAGGCACGAGGTGCCTGTGGCAATTAACGCTGTGTTCAAATCCACATCCTGAATATCGTTGACTGCTGCTTCTGGTGACGCCTGGGAGGCTGCCGAACCTGGCGGGCCGGTGTTCTACAAGATCCAGAAAAGCATTCGGCGCTGTGTTCAACAGCGCCGTGTTTGATTACTTGATCAGGCCAACCCGCGAGAAATTCGGCAGGTGACTGAGTTTCGGTTCGGGCCAGCTCATCCAGACTGCGAAGGCCTTGCCGACGATATTCTTGTCGGGAACCATGCCCAGCAGGTCCTTGGGAATGCTCGGGTCATCCCAGTAGCGGCTGTCGTTCGAGTTGTCGCGGTTGTCGCCCATCATGAAGTAATGCCCGGCAGGCACGGTCCATTGACGATCCGGGGTGGCCCGGTAGCGGCTCATTTCCTTGCGGATCAGGTGCTCGGCGGCGCCGAGTTTTTCCTTGTAGAGCTCCGCGCTGCCCAGGGTACCCGGCTCGGAGCCGACCAGTTGCTCGGCGACCGACTGGCCGTTGACCAGCAGGCGCTTGTCGCTGGTGTAGCGCACTTCGTCGCCCGGCAGGCCGACCACACGCTTGATGTAGTTGACGTTCGGATCGCTCGGGTAGCGGAACACCATCACATCGCCGCGCTGCGGATCACCGACCTCGATGATTTTCTTGTCGATCACCGGCAGGCGGATCCCGTAAGAAAACTTGTTCACCAGGATGAAGTCGCCCACATCCAGGGTCGGTTTCATCGATCCCGAAGGAATCTGAAACGGTTCCACCAGAAACGAACGCAGCACCAGCACGATGAACAGCACCGGAAAGAACGATTTGCCGTACTCGACCAGCATCGGCTCCTTGTTCAGTTTCTCGATGACCAGTCCATCCGGCTGGCTGACGCTGCCCTGATAGTTGGTAATGGCGGCACGCCGACGCGGCGCCAGAAAGACCAGATCGAGCAACGCCAACAGACCGCAGACGGCGACGGCGATGACCAGCAACAGCGGGAAATTTAGCGACATAGGACCTAACTATCCAACCTGAGCACAGCAAGGAAGGCTTCTTGTGGAATCTCCACATTACCCACTTGCTTCATGCGTTTCTTACCGGCCTTCTGCTTTTCCAACAGCTTGCGCTTACGGCTAACGTCACCACCGTAGCATTTGGCCAGTACGTTCTTTCTGAGCGCCTTGACGGTTGTCCGCGCCACAATCTGCCCACCAATGGCGGCCTGGATTGCCACGTCGAACATCTGCCGAGGAATCAGTTCCTTCATCTTTTCGGTCAACGCACGCCCTTTGTAGTGCGCGTTGTCACGGTGCACGATCAATGCCAGGGCGTCGACCTTCTCACCGTTGATCAGCACATCCAGCTTGACCAGATTAGCCGATTGGTAGCGATCGAAATGATAATCCAGCGAAGCATAGCCACGACTGGTGGATTTGAGGCGGTCGAAGAAGTCCAGGACCACTTCGTTCATCGGCAGGTCGTAGGTCACCTGGACCTGGCTGCCGAGGAACAGCATGTCGTGCTGTATGCCGCGCTTCTCGATGCACAGGGTAATGACGTTACCCAGGTGCTCCTGCGGCACCAGGATATTGGCCCGCACGATCGGCTCGCGCATATCCTCGATGGATGACAGATCCGGCAACTTCGACGGGTTATCGACGTAGATCGTCTCACCATTCTTCAGTTGCAGTTCGAAAATCACCGTCGGCGCCGTGGTGATCAGGTCCAGGTCGTATTCGCGCTCCAGGCGCTCCTGGATGATTTCCATGTGCAGCATGCCGAGGAAGCCGCAACGGAAGCCGAAGCCCAGTGCGTCGGAGCTTTCCGGGGTGTATTGCAGCGATGAGTCGTTCAGCGTGAGCTTTTGCAGGGCTTCGCGGAAGTCTTCGAAGTCGTCGGAGCTGACCGGGAACAGGCCGGCGTAGACCTGCGGCTGAATGCGCTTGAAGCCGGGCAGCACTTCGACGTCGGGGGTCGAGCTCAGGGTCAGGGTGTCACCTACCGGTGCACCGTGAATGTCCTTGATGCCGGCGATAATGAAGCCCACTTCACCGGCCTTCAGGTCGGTGGTGGCGGTGTGTTTCGGGTTGAATACACCGACGCTGTCCACCAGGTGGATCTTGCCGGTGGATTTCACCAGGATCTTGTCGCCCTTCTTCACGCGGCCATGGCGCACGCGAACCAGGGACACGACGCCCAGGTAGTTGTCGAACCAGGAGTCGATGATCAACGCTTGCAGCGGATCCTCGATGTTGCCGGTCGGCGCGGGAATGGTAGTGACCAGGCGCTCGAGCACCTCGTCGACACCCAGGCCGGTCTTGGCGCTGCAGGTCACGGCGTCGGTGGCATCGATACCGATAATCTTCTCGATCTCTTCCTTGACGCGGTCCGGATCGGCCTGTGGCAGGTCGATCTTGTTCAGCACCGGCATGACCTCCAGGCCCTGCTCGATGGCGGTGTAGCAGTTGGCGACCGACTGCGCTTCCACACCCTGGCCGGCATCAACCACCAGCAAGGCGCCTTCACAGGCGGCCAGCGACCGGCTGACTTCATAGGTGAAGTCCACGTGGCCTGGGGTGTCGATGAAGTTCAGCTGGTAGGTGATGCCGTCGCGGGCTTTGTAATAGAGGGTAACGCTGTGGGCCTTGATGGTGATCCCGCGTTCCCGCTCAAGGTCCATGGAGTCCAGGACCTGGGCTTCCATTTCGCGCTCGGCCAGGCCGCCGCACATCTGGATGAAGCGATCGGCCAGAGTCGACTTGCCATGGTCAATGTGGGCGATGATGGAGAAATTGCGGATATGACTCAAATCACTCACGGATCAACACTCAAAAAGGCTGCAGGCATAGCCCGCCGAAAAATAGCCGGGAATTGTACCTGATAGACGACGCAAGCGTCACGTTCGCCTGTCAGTGGTGCATAAACGCAAAACGCCCCGGTCTTTCGACAGGGGCGTTTTGCGTAAGACTGGCGTCATTGGCGCCGGTCAGCCGGCCCGGCGCAACAGCCAGGCCCCGGCCAGGGCACAGATCCCGGCGGGAACCAGCACCGCGAACAACGGCGAGAAGCCGAATACCAGGCTCGACGGCCCGAGCAGGTCCTGGGCAATGCGGAAGGTGAACCCCACCAGCACGCCGGTGAACACCCGCTGACCGAGCGTCACCGAACGCAACGGACCGAAAATAAACGAGATCGCCATCAATACCAGGGCCGCGGTGACCAGCGGTTGCAGCACCTTGACCCAGAACGCCAGCCAGTAGCGACCGTTGTTCAGGCCCTGATCGGCCAGATAGTGGATATAGCCCCACAGACCGCTGATCGACAGCGACTCCGGCGCCATCACCACAGTACTCAGCAATTGCGGGCTCAAGGCCACGTCCCAACGTTCCTGCGGGACGTTGATGACTTCGGTGCTGCCCTCGCGGAAATAGGTGGTGGTGACGTCGCTCAGCTGCCAGTAGTTTTCTTCGAAACGGGCCTGGCGAGCGAAGCTCGAGGACAGCATGTGCCGCTGATCGTCGAAGTGGTAACGGGTCACGCCATACAGCAAGCCGTTGGGTTGCACGGCATTGATGTGGATGAACTCCTCACCCTGGCGGTGCCACAGGCCATGCTTGGAACTTTGCGCA
The DNA here is from genome assembly GCF_900215185.1 of Pseudomonas sp. LAMO17WK12:I10. Classification (NCBI taxonomy): domain Bacteria; kingdom Pseudomonadati; phylum Pseudomonadota; class Gammaproteobacteria; order Pseudomonadales; family Pseudomonadaceae; genus Pseudomonas; species Pseudomonas sp. LAMO17WK12:I10. The sequence continues at coordinate 154,480 of NZ_OBDX01000014.1, forward strand.
TCGCCCGAACCCTGGGCCAGCGCGCGACTGGCCTGCGCCTGGCTTTCCGTGGCAGGAGCGACGTACTCGCCGATCAGCACACCCGCCACCATCAGGAACAGCATCGGCTTCATCACCGCCCAGACGATCCGCCCGATGGACACGCCAGCGGCCCGCATGATGGTCAGCTCGCTATTGCTGGCCAGGCTGCCCAGGCCGATCAGGCAGCCGATCAGGGCCGCCATCGGCAGCATTTCATAAAGCCGGCGAGGCGCCGTCAACGCGACAAAACTCAGCACATCCATCACGGTGTAGCTATCGCTGGCGCTGCCCATCTCGTCGATGAAGGCGAACAGCGACGCCAGGCCGAGAATGATCCCCAGTACCGCCAGGATGGCCAGCAGGACACTGTTACCGATGTAGCGATCGAGTTTAACCACGAGCCACCTCCTTCATGCTGCGGCGGCTCGCCAGTTTCAGACGCAAGGGTTCCCAGTACAGCAACCCGAGGCCAATCAATAGAAACAGTCCGTGCACCCACCACAGGCCCAGCGCCTGCGGCAGCTTGCCTTTTTCCAGCGAGCCACGGGCCGCGATCAGGATGGTCAGGTAAGCCATATAAAGAAGAATCGCCGGCAACAGCTTGAGGAAACGGCCCTGGCGCGGGTTGACCCGGGACAGCGGCACCGCCATCAAGGTCACGACAAACACCAGAAGCGGCAGGGAAATACGCCATTGCAGCTCGGCATGGGCGCGCAGATCCGGATTGCCGATCAGATCGCGGGTCGGCATGGCGTCACGGTCGGTAACTTCTTCACTGACATCCGGCTTGGCCAGCAACACGCCGTAGGTGTCGTACTTGATGATCCGGTAATCGGCCTGACCCGGATTACCGTCGTAGCGATAACCGTTTTCCAGAATCAGGTAGCGGTTGCCGTCCGGACGAACGTCCTGGTGCCCCTTCTCCGCCACCAGCACCGAGATACCCTGGTCCTTCTTGTCCTGGCTCAGGCGTTTTTCCGAAATGAACACGCCACCGAGGTTGGTCCGGTCATCGGACAACTGCTCGGTGTAGGTCACCCGCGTGCCGTCGTTGAGGGCCTGGAAACGGCCTGGCACCAGGGTATCGAACTCGGTCAGAGCATCCTGCTTGTTGAGGATCAGTTGGAACTGGTTGGCGCCCTGAGGCGCCAGGCTCAGGCTCAGCCAGGCCACGATCAGTGCAACCAGGGTCGCCGGAATCATGGTCATGCCCAGCAGGCGCTGCTGGCTCATGCCGGTGGCCGAAAGCACAGTCATTTCGCTTTCGAGGTACAGCCGGCCATAGGCCAGCAGAATGCCGAGGAACAGCCCCAGGGGCAGGATCAATTGCAGGAAGCCCGGCATGCGGACCCCCATGATCAGGAACAGCGAGCCCGGGTCCAGTGCGCCCGAGGCCGCTTGCGCGAGGTATTTGACGAAACGTCCGCTCATGATGATGACCAGCAGTACAGCGCTCACGGCGCTCAGGGTCAGCAACACTTCGCGGGATAGATAACGGAAGACGATCAAACCAGACACTCCAGGGTTGTCAGGCTAAGGCGGCCAAACAAGCAAACACGGCCCGTGAAGCCGAGCCGCCGAAAAAGATGGCGCATTATCCTGTGATTGCATGCGCCTGTCACTGCGCATGCTCACGCAGGCCTCTAAAGCGGCGAAGTTCGCTCATGGGAGGGTTGTCAGCCTCGACCGCCCGGGTTCAAACTGGCGGCCCTGTCGTTGGCCGCTGCCGACGCCTCTTCCTTATAAAAGCTGCATACATGACAAGCCTGGCGCACGGCATTGGCCCTGCGCTCTTTGACCATTAATTCAGGGACCCGGACATGGAACTGGTTGTAAAAAGCGTTAGCCCGGAAACGTTGAAGACCGCCACCCTGGTGGTCGCCGTCGGCGAAGGCCGCAAGCTCGGCAGCGTTGCCAAACAACTCGACGAGCTCAGTGGCGGCGCCATCGGCGCGGTACTCAAGCGCGGCGACCTGGACGGCAAGGTCGGCCAGAGCCTGCTGTTGCACGCCCTGCCAAACCTGAAGGCCGAACGTGTCCTGCTGGTCGGTACCGGCAAGGACACCGAACTGGGCGACCGCCCGTTCCGCAAGATCGTCAGTGGCATCCTCAATACCCTCAAGGGCCTGGGCGGCAGCGATGCCGTGCTGGCGCTGGACGAAGTGGTGGTCAAGGGCCGCGACAGCTACGGCAAGACCCGCCTGCTGGCTGAAACCCTGGTGGATGGCGAATACAGCTTCGACCAGTTCAAGAGCCAGAAGGCCGAACCGCGCGCCCTGAAGAAAATCACCCTGCTGACCATCAAGGCCGCGCAGGCCGAAGTCGAGCGCGCCGTGGCCCACGCCAAGGCGATCGCCAACGGCATGGCGTTCACCCGCAACCTGGGCAACCTGCCGCCGAACATCTGCCACCCGACCTTCCTCGGCGAACAGGCCAAGGCCCTGGGCAAGGAATTCAAGGCCCTGAAAGTCGAAGTCCTCGACGAGAAGAAGATCAAGGAACTGGGCATGGGCTCGTTCTATGCCGTGGGCCAGGGCAGCGCCCAGCCGCCGCGCCTGATCGTCATGCAATACAACGGCGGCAAGAAGTCCGAGAAGCCGTACACCCTGGTCGGCAAGGGCATCACCTTCGACACCGGCGGCATCAGCCTCAAGCCTGGCGCCGGTATGGATGAAATGAAGTACGACATGGGTGGCGCCGCCAGCGTGTTCGGCACCCTGCGCGCCGTGCTGGAGCTCAAGCTGCCGATCAACCTGGTGTGCATCCTGGCCTGCGCCGAGAACATGCCGAGCGGCACCGCTTCGCGTCCGGGCGACATCGTCACCACCATGAGCGGCCAGACCGTGGAAATCCTCAACACCGACGCCGAAGGCCGCCTGGTGCTGTGCGATGCCCTGACCTACGCCGAGCGCTTCAAGCCACAGGCGGTGATCGATATCGCCACCCTGACCGGCGCCTGCGTGGTCGCCCTCGGCTCCCATACCTCGGGCCTCCTGGGCAACAACGACGAACTGATCGGCCAGTTGCTGAGCGCCGGCGTCCAGGCTGACGACCGTGCCTGGCAACTGCCGTTGTTCGACGAGTACCAGGAACAGCTGGACAGCCCGTTCGCCGACATCGCCAACATCGGCGGGCCGAAAGCCGGGACCATTACCGCTGCCTGCTTCCTGTCGCGCTTCACCAAGCAGTACAACTGGGCGCACCTGGATATCGCCGGTACCGCCTGGACCAGCGGCGGCAAGGACAAGGGCGCCACTGGCCGTCCGGTTCCCCTGCTGACCCAGTACCTGCTGGACCGCGCCAAAGCCTGAAACCTATGACCTCGGGGTGCGCCCACACGCGGCGCACTCCCGGGTTCAGGAACCGCAATGACCAAAGTCGACTTCTATATCCTTCCCAGCGCGGATCCTTCGGCGCGCCTGGACTTCGCCTGCAAGCTCACCGACAAGGCCTGGCGCATGGGGCACCGCATCTACCTGCATTGCAGCGACGCGGCCCAGCGCGATGAGCTCGATGCCCGGCTGTGGCGCTTCAAGGGCGAAACCTTCGTGCCCCACGGTCCCGCCGAAAGCGAACCGGATGGCCTGATCGTTCTCGGCCTGGGCGAAGCCCCCGGCGAGCACCATGACCTGCTGGTCAACCTGGACCTGAAAGTCCCGGCATTTGCCCAGCGTTTCGCCCGCATCGCCGAAGTGGTGGTGGAAGACCCGACTATTCGCCAGGCCGCCCGCGAGAGTTTCCGTTTCTACCGCGAACAGGGCTATCCTCTGCAAGATCACCGTTTACAGCGACTCTGAGCCATCGATGGACACTCCCAAACCGCTGCAAAAGTCCGCGCACCTGCTGGATGACCTCGAGTCCATCCGCCAACTGCTCGGCGATGACGACCTGCAACCTCCGCTGCTGACCGAGACCGTCGACGGCGAAGTGCAGATTCCGCTGCTGTTCGATATGGTCGGCGGCAAGCCTGCCGTCGAAACCCACGAAGAGGCGCCGGCAGAACCACAACCGGCTCCCGCTCCGGTAGTCGAACCGCAACCCGCCCCCGTAGTTGCCGCGCCAGCCCCGGCACCGACACCGACACCGACACCGACACCGAAACCCGCGCCAGCACCCAAGAGCCAGGATGCCCTGCTGCACCTGGACAGCGAACTGCGCGCCGCCGCGCAACTGATCATGCAAGACGTGATCGACGACTTCGCCCCGCACATCGAAACCGAGATCAAGCGCCGCCTCGATGCGCGAATGGATCGTTTGCTGAGCCAGTACGACGCCTGATCCCCTGCCGTATTCAGCGGACAAACCTCGCAGCTACAGGCCACCCAGCGTCTGTAGGCGCGAGGCTTGCCCGCGATAACGCCCTGGCGGCAAGCAAAAACCCCGCTCATTGGGCAACTTTCGCCCTCCCGCCGTCAGCCTGCTCTACGCGCATCGGCTCATCCCCGCTATACTTCCCGGCTTTTCCTGAATAAATGCCAATAGGGTCCCGCCGCGCATGGATAAGACCTACCAGCCGCACGCCATTGAAACTTCCTGGTACCAGACCTGGGAGTCAGAGAATTACTTCGCCCCGCAAGGCGCGGGCGACTCGTACACCATCATGATTCCGCCACCGAACGTCACTGGCAGCCTGCACATGGGCCATGGCTTCAATAACGCGATCATGGACGCCTTGATCCGCTTCCGCCGCATGCAGGGCCGCAACACCCTGTGGCAGCCGGGTACCGACCACGCCGGTATCGCCACCCAGATGCTGGTGGAGCGTCAGATCGAAGCCCAGGGCCAGAATCGTCACGATCTGGGCCGGGAAAAATTCCTCGAGAAAGTCTGGGAGTGGAAGGATCAGTCCGGCGGCAACATCAGCCGTCAGATCCGCCGCCTGGGCTCGTCCGTCGACTGGAGCCGCGAGCGCTTCACCATGGACGACGGCCTCTCCGAAGCCGTTAAAGAAGCCTTCGTGCGCCTGCACGAAGATGGCCTGATCTACCGCGGCAAGCGTCTGGTCAACTGGGACACCAAGCTGCACACCGCGATCTCCGACCTCGAAGTGGAAAACCACGACGAGAAAGGCTCGCTGTGGAACCTGCGCTACCCGCTGGCCGACGGCGCCAAGACCGCTGAAGGCCTGGACTACCTGATCGTTGCCACCACCCGTCCGGAAACCATGCTCGGCGACTCCGCCGTGGCCGTTAACCCGAACGATGAACGCTACCAGGCGCTGATCGGCAAGTTCGTCGAGCTGCCGCTGGTGGGTCGTCGCATCCCGATCATCGGCGACGACTACTGCGACCCTGAATTCGGCACCGGCTGCGTGAAGATCACCCCAGCCCACGACTTCAACGACTATGAAGTCGGCAAGCGCCACAACCTGCCGCTGCTGAACATCTTCGACAAGAACGCCGAAGTGCTGCCAGCCGCCCAGGTGTTCAACCTGGACGGCACGCTGAACGAAAGCATCGACGGCAAGATCCCGGCCGAATTCGCCGGTCTCAACCGCTTCCAGGCGCGCAAGGAAATCGTCGCCGCGTTCGACGCCGCCGGCCTGCTGGTCAGCGTCGACGACCACGCCCTGAAAGTGCCGAAAGGCGACCGCTCCGGCACCATCATCGAGCCGTGGCTGACCGACCAGTGGTATGTCTCCACCAAGCCGCTGGCCGAGCCGGCCATTGCCGCCGTGGAAGACGGCCGCATCGCCTTCGTGCCAAAACAGTACGAAAACATGTACTTCTCCTGGATGCGCGATATCCAGGACTGGTGCATCAGCCGCCAGCTGTGGTGGGGTCACCGCATCCCGGCCTGGTACGACGAGTCGGGCAAGGTTTATGTAGGCCGCGACGAAGCCGAGGTGCGCGCCAAGCACAACCTCGGGCCTGAGGTTGCACTGCAACAGGACAACGACGTCCTCGACACCTGGTTCAGTTCGGGCCTGTGGACCTTCTCCACCCTGGGCTGGCCGGAGCAGACCGAATTCCTCAAGACCTTCCACCCGACCGATGTGCTGGTGACCGGTTTCGACATCATTTTCTTCTGGGTCGCCCGGATGATCATGCTCACCATGCACCTGGTGAAGAACGAAGACGGCACGCCGCAGGTTCCGTTCAAGACCGTGTACGTACACGGCCTGGTTCGCGACGGCCAGGGCCAGAAGATGTCCAAGTCCAAGGGCAACGTCCTTGACCCGCTGGACATCATCGACGGCATCGATCTGGAAACCCTGGTGCAGAAACGCACCACCGGCATGATGCAGCCGCAACTGGCGAAGAAGATCGAGAAGCAGACCCGCCAGGAGTTCGCCGACGGCATCGCCAGCTACGGCACCGACGCCCTGCGCTTCACCTTCTGCTCGCTGGCGTCCACCGGCCGCGACATCAAGTTCGACATGGGCCGCGTCGAAGGCTATCGCAACTTCTGCAACAAGATCTGGAACGCCGCACGCTACGTGCTGGACAAGGGCGAAGACTGCGGCCAAAACGGCGAAGCCTACGAGCTGTCGCTGGCCGATCGCTGGATCATCTCCCAGCTGCAGCGCACCGAAGCCGAAGTGACCCGCCAGCTGGACCAGTTCCGCTTCGACCTGGCAGCCCAGGCGCTGTACGAGTTCATCTGGAACCAGTACTGCGACTGGTACCTGGAATTGTCCAAGCCAGTGCTGTGGGACGAAAACGCTCCGGTCGAGCGCCAGCGCGGCACCCGCCGCACCCTGGTGCGCGTACTGGAAGTGGCGCTGCGCCTGGCCCATCCGTTCATGCCGTTCATCACCGAAGAAATCTGGCAGCGCCTGGCGCCGCTGGCCGGCATCCAGGGCAAAACCATCATGCTGCAACCTTGGCCGGTGGCCAATGAAGCACGCATCGACCAGGCCGCCGAAGACGACATCGAATGGCTCAAGGGCCTGATGCTCGGCACCCGTAACATCCGTGCCGAAATGAACATCGGCCCGGGCAAGCCACTGGCGTTGTTCCTGAAGAACGTCAACGCCGAAGACCAGCGTCGCCTGAGCGAAAACGAGACCCTGCTGAAGAAGCTGGCCAAACTCGAATCGATCACCGTGCTGAAGGCCGGCGACGAAGCACCGCTGTCCGCCACCGCCCTGGTCAGCGAAATGGAAGTGCTGGTGCCGATGGCCGGCCTGATCGACAAGGGTGCCGAACTGGCGCGCCTGGACAAGGAAATCCAGCGTCTGCAAGGCGAAGTCCAGCGGGTCGGCGGCAAGCTGTCCAACGCCGCCTTCGTCGACAAGGCCCCGGCCGAAGTCATCGACAAGGAGCGCGCCAAACTGGCCGAGGCCGAACAGGCCCTGGGCAAGCTGGCCGAGCAGCACGCACGGATTTCCAGCCTGTAACGGCGATTCGAGCGGTAAAAAAAGGGAGCCCTGCAAAGGGCTCCCTTTTTTGTGCCCGACCGAAAAGCTTATGCCTCTGTAGGAGCAAGGCTTGCCCGCGAAGCGTTATTCCTGGCACACCGCGTTATCCTCGGCGGCTCCTACAGAGGCTACGTCGCCCGGGCAGATATGGGACAATGCACGCCACTTTGAGCCATACCCGAACCGATTTCGCCCATGACTGCCCCCCGCCCTCCCAAAGCTCCGCGCACCAAGCCTCAACCTGCAGCTCCGGCCAAGGCCGTCGCGCCACGGGAAAAGGCCAGCCTGCACCCGCGCAATCGCCATCAAGGCCGCTATGACTTTCCACAGTTGATCAAGAGCACCCCGGAGCTGGGGGCTTTCGTGATCATCAATCCCTACGGTAAGGAGAGCATCGACTTCGCCAACCCGGCGGCGGTGCGGGTGTTCAATCGGGCATTGCTCAAGGCGTTCTACGGCATCGCCCATTGGGATATTCCGGCTGACTTCCTCTGCCCTCCGGTCCCCGGTCGTGCCGACTATGTGCATTTCCTGGCCGACCTGCTGGCCGAGCGTAACGAAGGCGTAATTCCCCGCGGCGCGGCGGTGCGGGTGCTGGACATCGGAGTCGGCGCCAACTGCATCTACCCACTGATCGGCCACTGCGATTACCGCTGGCAATTCCTCGGTTCCGACATCGACACCACCGCCCTCGCCGCCGCCAAGGCGATCGTCCAGGCCAACGGCCTGAACAAGGCCATCGGCCTGCGCCAGCAGAGCAACCGCAAGCAGATCCTGCTGGGGCTGCTGGAGAGCGACGAACGCTTCGACCTGACCCTGTGCAATCCGCCCTTCCATGCCTCCCTGGAAGAAGCCACGCGCGGCAGCCAGCGCAAATGGCGAGCGCTGGGCAAGGCCGATCCCAAGCGCAAGCTGCCGGTGCTGAACTTTGGCGGCCAGGCGGCGGAGTTGTGGTGCGAAGGTGGCGAAGCGCGCTTCGTGACCCAGTTGATCGGCGAAAGCGCCCAGGTGGCGCAACAGGTGTTGTGGTTCAGCACCCTGGTGTCGAAAGCCTCGAACCTGCCGGCGATTCAGGTCGCGCTGAAAAAGGCTGGAGCACTGGAGAGTCAGGTGGTGGAAATGTCACAGGGGCAAAAACAGAGCCGCTTCGTTGCCTGGACCTTCAAGGACAAGGCACAGCAACAGGCCTGGCGCCAGGAGCGTTGGGTTCAAAAGGGATAGATACGAGGGGTAAAACGGCGATTTACCTTGCGTAAATCGTTGCGGCCTTAGAGCCTGAAAACCGTGCCCGGAAGTGTTCCGAGGCACGGTCTTACTGCAGTCTTACTTGTTGATCGAGTCGGTCAGGCCTTTAGCCACAACCAGCTTGATAACTTTCTTGGCAGCGATTTCGATGGCAGCGCCAGTCGATGGGTTACGGCCAGTACGGGCAGGACGCTCGGTCACTTTCAGTTTGCCGATACCTGGCAGAGTGATTTCGCCGCCATTTTCCAATTGATCAGCAACGATCTGGGCCAGTTGGTCCAGAGCGTTACGCGCGGTGGTTTTCGGCGCGTCGATAGCTTCAGCGATATCAGCGATCAGTTGGTCTTTAGTAATAGCCATTGTGGTGTTCCTTCCCTATCAAATTCATTTGGATTGCAGAGTGCAGTGTCAGCCATCGAGCCAGATCTTGTGGATCTGGCACCCCGGTCACAACCACGAAAGATCGGGGTTATAGATACCGAAATCAGGGTTTGGTTCGACCTGACAAATGCTGAATGCACGCTTAACGCCGAGACATCGCGTAAGACGGGGCAAAACTAGCACAGAGACGGGGAAATATCCGCCTCTACCTAGCCATTTGGTCAGCTTTATTGCTCTAAATCCGTAAAAAAATGCATAAGCTTGACCCAGGCCGCCTTCCACACCCTTCAAACAGCGCCAAAACCAGCGGGTGCGGTACACTGGGCACTTTTTCGGGGAGTCACGCCCTCTCCCGCCAACCAGCCGAGAAGCCCATGCCGATCCGCCATTGCATCGTCCACCTGATCGACAAAAAACCCGACGGCACACCCGCAGTTCTGCACGCCCGCGATTCCGAACTGGCTGAATCCGCGGCCATCGAGAACATGCTCGCCGATCTCAACGAAAGCTATAACGCCAAACAGGGCAAAGCCTGGGGTCTGTTCCACCCGGAGTCCGGCGCGTTTCCCTTCAGCGGCTGGCTGAAGGAATACCTCGATGGCGGCCAGGACTTCACCGCCTTCAGCCGCGTCGCGGTCGAGCACCTGCAAAAGCTGATGGAAGAATCCAACCTGTCGGTCGGCGGCCACGTGCTGTTCGCCCACTACCAGCAAGGCATGACCGACTACCTGGCCATCGCGCTGCTGCACCACAGCGAAGGCGTGGCGGTGACCGACGAGCTGGACGTGACCCCGTCCCGCCACCTGGACCTGGGCCAGCTGCACCTGGCCGCGCGGATCAACGTCTCCGAGTGGCAGAACAACAAACAGTCGAAACAGTACATCTCGTTCATCAAGGGCAAGAACGGCAAGAAAGTCTCGGAGTACTTCCGCGACTTCATCGGCTGCCAGGAAGGCGTCGACGGCCCGGGCGAGACCCGTACCCTGCTCAAGGCGTTCAGCGACTTCGTCGAAAGCGAAGACCTGCCGGAAGAATCCGCCCGGGAAAAGACCAAGGCCCTGGTGGACTACGCCAGCAGCCAGGCCAAGCTCGGCGAACCCGTGGGCCTGGAAGAACTCTCGGAACTGATCGACGAGGACCGCCCCAAGGCGTTCTACGATCACATCCGCAACAAGGACTACGGCCTGTCGCCGGAGATCCCGGCGGACAAGCGCACCCTCAACCAGTTCCGCCGCTTCACTGGCCGCGCCGAAGGCCTGTCCATCAGCTTCGAGGCGCACCTGCTGGGCTCGAAGATCGAGTATGACGAAGAAGCCGGGACCCTGATCATCAAGGGCCTGCCGACCCAACTGACCGATCAGCTCAAGCGCCGCAACTGATGCTGCAGGGCGTGCTGAAGAAATTCCTGCTGATCCTGCTGGTGGTCGTGGCGTACCAGAACTGGGGCAAGCTCGAGCACCTGTTCAACCCCTCTCAGGCCGCATCGGAACAGGTCCGGGCCAATGCCCGGGTGGTGCTCTACGCCACCGACTGGTGTGGCTACTGCAAGGCCACCCGGCGCTTTCTCGATCAGAAGGGCATTGCCTTTCGCGAGTTCGATATCGAGAAGGATGCCGAGGCGCGCAAGGCTTATGAAGCCCTGGGTGGACGAGGGATTCCGATCCTCGATGTGAATGGCACGCTGATCCGCAACTACGACCCGGACCAGATCATGGCGGCGTTGCAGCGCTAAGCCTTCATCACGAACCTGCTCGCCCCTACAGGCTGTAAGAGCGAGCTGGCTCACGATAGATTCTCAGCCTTACAGCGCCTCGATACGGAACCCGAGACGCGGGAAGTGCACATGCACCCACCCGCCGCGCGGGTCTTCGCGACGCAGAATCAACTCCTCGCGCCCGGCAAACAGCAACTCCCCCTCCACCGGATCGACGCCATAGTCGGTCGCCGCGATCCGCACCTGCTGGCCAGCCTGGAAACCGTTCGGGTCAATGAAGGCTTCATCCGGCAAGGCTGCCGGTGTAGCCCTGCGCGCCACTTCGAGCGCCTCTTCGGAAGTCATGGCACTCGAAGCACCATGACCGAACCCCAGTACCCGGGCCAGCCACGCCGACACCGCCGGATAGGCGTCCACCAGCGGCGCAGTCACCGGCGTGCCCTTGAGGAACCACAAGGGGTGGGCCATGGCAAAGTCGGCAATCGACGGCTCACCGAACAGGAAGTCGCCCTCCTCACGCTGCAACTGCTGCTCCAGGCGCGCCATGAGCGTCGGCCATTGATGCTTGGCCAACTCCAGCGGCACGCGGGTGGAACTGCCGCCGCTGAACAGCCCGGCGCGGTCGGTCATGAAGGCCTTGACCGCTTCCGGCGACAAATGGCCGAAACGCACGGCCGCCGACTCCGGCTGGAACACCAGGCTCACCGTATGCTGGAACACCACCGAATCGGCCCAGGCCGCGAAGGTCGCGCTGACCATTTCCCGGCCTTCGGGAAACAGTGCCGGCGAGGCCTTTTCCTGCTCCAGACGCCGGGCGATCAGCGCCGTGTCGCAATAGATATCGGCGCCGACCTGCAGCACCGGGGTCTTGCGATAACCACCGGTGAGCGCGGTGAGATCGGGTTTGGGCATCACCGGCGAGATCTTCACCGAGCGCCAGGACAAGCCCTTGAAGCCTAGCAACAGGCGGGCTTTTTCCGCGAAAGGCGAGGTCGGGTAATGATGCAGAATCAACTCTGACATGCTGGGGTCCACCGGATAAGTAGGAAGAACCAGCTTAGCGTGCAAACGCCTGGCAGCCCACCGCTCTGCCTGATGGCAACGTATCAGTCCGCTTGATAAGCCACGACGGCCGAGGCCACCAGGCATTCCTTGGCACTTTTGCGGAGTTTCTTGATCAGCCGTTCCTGGCGCAGGGCTTCGCTCTTGTCGCGGCAGGCTTCGGTATAGACCAGCGCGACGGCCGGGCTGGAGAGGAAGAAGCGCGCACCCTTGCCGCTCTGGTGCTTGGCGAAGCGCTTGACCGGGTCGTCGCTGATGCCGCAGTACAGGGCACCGTTGGCGGCGCGCACCAGGTAGACAAACCAGGGTTTGCTCACCACAGGTACAGGCTCGGAATCGCTGGCGGGGGATGGGCTGGGGCGGGTCACGGTGATCGCGGCGTGTGGATAACAAGCCGCGATCTTACCAGAGGCGAAGATTCAGCGGCCGGCCTGGAAGGCTTTCAGGCCTTTGCGGGCCTGGGCGCGCACGGCGTTTTTCAGCAGCGGGGTCCAGCCGAGGATCAGGCCCTTGGTGCCCAGGGCTTGGCGGGCCCAGCGCCACATATTGAAATGATCGTGGTGCTCGCAGATCTTGCCGTCACGGAACACGAAACGCGCCTGGATATCGTTGACCACGGTATTGCCGGTCTGGCTGAACAGGTAAGTCGCCACCCAGTGGGCCTCGCCGCTGCGCTCGTCGGCGCGGACCTTATCGAAGACCAGGGAGAAGTCCTTGGCCCGGGTGGTGAGCATGCGCCACATGTCAGCGGCATCGCGGCCGCGCAGTTCGCCGAACGCCGGATCACTGAACAGCACATCCTCGGTGTAGCAGGCGGCCATGGCCTCGGCATCCAGGCGCTGGAAGGCGCTATAGAACTCAGTGATCAAGGCGCGGTGGGCGTCACTCATGAAACAGGCTCCGACTCAGGGAAAGATGCCTGCACGATAGTCTGCAAACCCGGGAAACACTATCGGCATTCGCCGCGCAAATACCGACAGTGGGTTGGCTCAGATTTTTTCGCTTTCGACCTGCACGTAGAGTGAGCGCCCGGCCCCCAGGCCGGCGATTATGGCCCCCAGGCCGATCACCGCGAAAATCCAGCCCAGGGCCGTCCAGCCACCGGTCCAGTCGTGCACCAGGCCGACCGCGAACGGCCCCATGGAGGCCAGGGTGTAGCCAAAGCCCTGGGCCATGCTCGACAGATTGGCCGCCACATGGGCGTCCTTCGAACGCAGGACGATCAGGGTCAGCGCCAGGCTGAAAGTACCGCCCTGCCCCACGCCCAGCAGGATCGCCCAGCCCCACAGGCCGTCGAGCGGGGCATACAGGCAACCGAACAGGCCGCCGAGGGTAAGCAGCATCACCACCACGATAGCCAGGCGCTGATCCTTGCCCCGCGTTGCCAGCCAGGGCGCGGCCAGCGAACTGGCGAGCTGGACGATCACCGAGCCGGACAGCACCAGACCGGCCTGGGTCGGGCTCAGGCCGCGGCCGATAAGGATCGACGGCAACCAGCCAAACACGATGTAGGCCAGCGAGGATTGCAGGCCCATGTACAGCGTCACTTGCCAGGCCAGCGGGTCGCGCAGCAAACCGCGCACCCGATAGGCCACATGGTGCGCGCCCTGCCGCTTGCCGACCTGGGGCAGCCAGAACAGCGCCGCTACCAGCGCCGGCAGCACCCAGAAGCCGAGGCCCAGCGCCCAGCTGTTATCGAAGTGCTGGCTCAAGGGCACGGTCGCCCCCGCGGCCATCGCCGCGCCCAGGCACAGGGCCATGGTGTAGACGCCGGTCATGGTGCCCGCGTGTTTGGCGAAGTCGCGCTTGACGATACCCGGCAGCAACACCCCGATCACACCGATGCTGGCGCCACCGAGGATGCTGCCGGCAAACAGCCCGACATCTCCCAGGGAACTGCGCAGGATGATCCCGCCCGCCAGCGTCAGCAGAATGCCGAGCACCACGCGCTCGGCGCCGAAGCGCCGCGCCAGCACCGGGGCCAGAGGGGCGAACAAGCCCAGGCACAGCACCGGCAAGGTGGTCAGCAGGCCGGCCTGGGCCGCCGACAGCCCGAGACTGTGCGACACCTCGCTGAGCAGCGGCGCCATGCTCGACAGCGCCGGGCGCAAATTCAGCGCCACCAGGATCAGCCCCAGCAGCAGCAGCCACGGGCGACTTGGGGCCGGGTGGCTCTGCTGGACCTCGGCATCGTCGGCTTCGGCATCGATCAACAGCTCTTCGAGCTCGGCCTCGCGTCGAGGGACAGCAATAGGTGGCGGGTTATTGGCCTGGTGGCTGGACATGGCGCTCTCGGTCTCAAGGTTCATTGATCAGCTGCCGCGAAATGGCCTTGGCCCGCTCCGGGTCGCGCTGCTCGACGGCGTCCAGCAGGTCGATGTGCAGATCGAACACCGCCTGGCGCCGGGGATGGATGTTCAGGGTCTGGCGCAGTTGCGCGCCGACCACGCTGGAGAAATAGCGGTACAGCTCGCTGAGGGTGGGGTTATGCGCGGCGTCCACCAGGCGCCCGTGAAACACCAGGTCGCAGGCGATATAGCTCTCCAGATCGCCGTGATAGTGATCGCCACTGAGAGCCAGGGCTTCGCGCAACGCCAGCAGGTCCTGGTCGGTACGCCGCAGTGCCGCCAGGCCGATGGCCTCCGTCTCGATGATCTGCCGGGTTTCGCGCGCCTGCTCCAGGGAGCACTGGGACAGGGCCTTGAGGGTGTCCAGCGGATCGACCACCGCACGCAGGTAACTACCGTCGCCCTGGCGAATCTCCACCAGACCGGAAAACGCCAGGACCCGCATGGCTTCGCGCACGGTATTGCGGCTGATGCCGAGCTCCGCCGCCAGCTCCGGTTCGGTCGGCAGGCGCTGGCCGATGCTCCATACACCGTCATTGATGCGTTGGCGCAGCTGTTCCAGGGCCTGATCGACCAGGGAACGTTTAATCAAAGGAGAAGTGTCTGTCATATGCCGTCGCCTTTTCATCCAATCATCGGATGAATTTTTTTGGCATATTAGTCAGCTTCGCGTGGGTGAACAACAAAGCCGATGCATGCATGTAGCAAGCGGAAAGGAAATCCGATTGCCAAAAAAACCCTTTAAGGGTAATTTCATCTCGACTTCAGGTGTCTTATGGAAAAGCACACACCTCATTACGACCTGTCGGTGATCAAGGCGGATGTCGCCCGTCTGGGGGCAGCCGCCTTTACCCGAACCGCCCTGGTCAGCGGCCGGCACCTCGGCCTGACCTGCCGGGACATGCAGCAGGTGGTTGCCGGGCTGCAGGGGAAAATGCTCTACAAGTCGATGACCAGCTATCTCGATCATCGAATCTGGCAGGACGTGTATTACACGCACATCGATTCCGTGGAGCTGTACATCAAAGTCACTTACCGCCCCGGCGGCGGTCCCCCAGTGATCTCCTTCAAGGAGAAACACCCATGAAACAAAGACAATGCGTCAGTTGTGGGGCCCCGGCCGGCATGCAGCCGTTCGAGAACCGCAGCGAGCTGATCGATTACAAGCACATGGTGCGTCAGGTTCATGGCCTGGCCGGCTGGGAATGCCAGGCCTGCGCAGAAATCGAGTTCGACGCCGCCAGCGCCGAACGCTACGCCAACGCCGGCGACCAATTGCTGGAAGATTGCCGGCAGTTCATGGCCAGCGAGATGAAACGCATCCGCCGCAAGCTGCACCTCTCGCAGAAGGATGCGGTAAAGCTGCTCTCCGGCGGCGGGCACAACGCCTTCTCCCGCTACGAACGCGGCGAGGTCGCCCCGCCCCAGCCGCTGTTCATGTTGATGCGCCTGCTCGATCGTCATCCGCAACTGATGGCCGACGTGCAGGCACTCAGCGAACAACAAGCGCCCGCGGCCGACGACGATCCGCACCAGGCTCGCGTCGCGACGTCATGAAATCCCAGGCAAAAATAAACCCGGCGCCAGGCCGGGTTCATTTTCAAGGCTGTACCTGGATCAGTGCAGGATCTGGCTCAGGAACAGCTTGGTCCGCTCGTTCTGCGGGTTGTCGAAGAAGTCGTTAGGCGCGGCCTGCTCGACGATTTCACCCTTGTCCATAAAGATCACCCGGTTGGCCACGGTGCGCGCGAAGCCCATTTCGTGGGTCACGCAGAGCATGGTCATGCCGTCTTCGGCCAGGCCGATCATGGTGTCCAGAACCTCTTTCACCATTTCCGGGTCGAGGGCCGACGTCGGCTCGTCGAACAGCATGATCTTCGGCTTCATGCACAGCGCCCGGGCAATCGCCACGCGCTGCTGCTGACCGCCGGAGAGCTGGCCCGGGTACTTGTTCGCCTGCTCCGGAATGCGCACGCGCTCCAGGTAATGCATGGCGATTTCCTCGGCCTTGCGCTTGGGCATCTTGCGTACCCACATCGGCGCCAGGGTGCAGTTCTGCAGGATGGTCAGGTGCGGGAACAGGTTGAAGTGCTGGAACACCATGCCGACTTCACGGCGGATCGCCTCGATCTGCTTGAGGTCGTTGGTCAGCTCCACGCCATCGACCACGATGCGGCCCTGCTGGTGTTCTTCCAGGCGGTTCAGGCAGCGGATGGTGGTGGACTTGCCCGAGCCCGAAGGCCCGCACAGGACGATGCGCTCGCCCTGCTTGACGTTGAGGTTGATGTCCTTGAGCACGTGGAACTGGCCGTACCACTTGTTCACGCCCTGCATCTGAATAATGCCTTCAGGGCTCACAGGCTTTTTGATCGCTTCACTCATGGAGATACTCCTAACGCTTGTGGCCTGTGTCCAACTTACGCTCCAGATGCATGGAGTAGCGGGACATACCAAAACAGAAAATCCAGAACACCAGGGCCGCGAAGACATAGCCTTCGGTGGCCATGCCGAGCCATTTCGGGTCGGCGGCGGCTTGTTTCACGCTGTTGAGCAGGTCGAACAGGCCGATGATGATCACCAGGCTAGTGTCCTTGAACAGGGCGATGAAGGTGTTGACGATGCCGGGGATCACCAGCTTCAGGGCTTGCGGCAGGATCACCAGGCCCATGCTGCGCCAGTAGCCCAGGCCCATGGCCGCGGCCGCTTCGTACTGCCCCTTGGGAATCGCCTGCAACCCGCCGCGCACCACTTCGGCGATGTAGGCCGACTGGAACAGGATCACCCCGATCAGCGCCCGCAGCAGCTTGTCGAAGTTCATGCCTTCGGGCAGGAACAGCGGCAGCATCACCGAGGACATGAACAGCACGGTGATCAACGGCACGCCACGCCAGAACTCGATGAAGGTCACGCAGACCACACGAATCGCCGGCATGTTCGAGCGTCGCCCCAAGGCCAGCACGATGCCCAGCGGCAAGGCGCCGGCGATGCCAACGGTGGCGATCACCAGGGTCAGCATCAGGCCGCCCCACTGGCTGGTGGCGACGTTGGCCATGCCAAACAGGCCGCCATGCAGCAGGAAGTAGGCAATGATCGGGTACAGCACCAGGAAGCTCAGGCCATAAATGGCCTTGTGCGGAACCCGGGAGATGAACAAGGGCGCCACGCCAATCACCGCCAGCCACACGGTCAGGTCCACGCGCCAGCGCAGGTCTGCCGGGTAGTAGCCGTACATGAACTGGCCGAAGCGCTGCTGGATGAACACCCAGCAGGCGCCCTCCTTGGTGCAGTCGGCGCGGGTGGTGCCCACCCAGTTGGCGTCGAAAATCGCCCAGCTGAGGATCGGCGGCACCACCAGGTAGATCAGGTAGAAGGCAAACAGGGTCAGCAGGGTGTTGATCCAGCTGGAGAACATGTGTGCCCGCATCCACGCCACGATCCCGATGCTGCTGCTCGGCGGTGGCATGTCGGGTTTGAAAGTATGAGTGCTCATGCGCGTTTCCTCACCGCTCGATCAGCGCAATGCGCTTGTTGTACCAGTTCATCAGCAGGGAAATGCTGATGCTGATCGCCAGGTACACGCTCATGGTGATGGCAATGACTTCGATGGCCTGGCCGGTCTGGTTGAGCACGGTACCGGCGAACAGCGAAACCATTTCCGGATAACCGATACCCGCCGCCAGGGACGAGTTCTTCGCCAGGTTCAGGTATTGGCTGGTCAGCGGCGGAATGATCACCCGCAGGGCCTGCGGAATGATCACCTTGCGCAGCGTCGGGCCGTTGCGCAGGCCGAGGGAACGGGCCGCCTCGGTCTGGCCGTGGCTCACCGACTTGATCCCCGAACGCACGATCTCGGCGATGAACGCCGCGGTGTAGACGGTCAGGGCCAGGGTCAGGGCCAGCAGTTCCGGGATCAGCACCCAACCGCCGACGAAGTTGAAGCCCTTGAGCTCGGGCATTTCCCAGTGCACCGGGGCGCCGAACACCAGCGTGCACAGTGCCGGGATCACCAGGAACAGCGCCAGGCCGGTCCAGAACTTGTGGAACGGCACGCCGGTGTCTTCGAAGCGTTTGTTGGCCCAGCGGCACATCAGCACGATGGCAACGATGGCTATCACCAGGCTGACCACGAACGGCCAGAAGCCGTCGGCCACCAGGGCCGCCGGCATGTTCAGGCCACGGCTACTGACGAAGAAGGTGTCGCCGAAGTTGTGGCTGTTGCGCGGCCCCGGCATGGTCAGGAACACCGCGAAATACCAGAACAGGATTTGCAGCAGCGGCGGAATGTTGCGGAACACTTCCACATACACGGTCGCCAGTTTGCTGATGATCCAGTTCTGCGACAGGCGCGCCACACCGATGATGAAACCGAGGATGGTCGCCAGGATCACGCCGATGAACGTCACCAGCAGGGTGTTGAGCAGGCCGATCACGAACACCCGGGCATAGCTGTCCGCTTCGGTGTAGGAGATCAGGTGCTGAGCGATGCCGAAGCCGGCGCTGCGCTCGAGAAAGTCGAAGCCGGAAGTAATCCCCCGGTGCTGAAGGTTGGTTTGCGTGTTATCGAACAAGTACCAGCCAAGCGAGATCACGGCCACGACGGTAATGATCTGGAATAGCCACGCACGCACTCGTGGATCGCTGAGACTGAGCCTCTGCTTAGGTGCGCCGATTGAGTTTTGCATGAAGTGCCCCGGAAATAATGGAACAAGAACATCACCCGGCGGTTGGCCCGCCGGGCGATAGAACCATCAGCGCACTGGTGGTGCGTATTGAATGCCGCCGTTGTTCCACAGCGCGTTCAGGCCGCGATCGATCTCCAGCGGAGTGCTCTTGCCGAGGTTCTTCTCGAACACTTCGCCGTAGTTGCCTACTTGCTTGACGATCTGTACTACCCAGTCCTTGCGCAGCTTCAGGTCCTTGCCGTATTCACCGTCGGCACCCAGCAGACGCGCAACGTCCGGGTTCTTGGTGGACTTGGCTTCGGCCTCGACGTTCTTCGAGGTGATGCCGGCCTCTTCGGCGTTGAGCATGGCGTAGCCCGTCCAGCGGATGATGGCCAGCCACTCGTCGTCGCCGTTACGCACGACCGGGCCCAGCGGTTCCTTGGAAATGGTTTCCGGCAGAACCACATAGTCCTTCGGCGAAGCCAGCTTGCTGCGCTGGGCGAACAGCTGAGACTTGTCGGAGGTCAGTACGTCGCAACGACCGGACTCCAGCGACTTGGCGCTTTCATCGGAGGTGTCGAAGGTGATCGGGGTGTATTTCAGGCCGTTGCCGCGGAAGTAGTCGGACACGTTCAGCTCGGTGGTGGTGCCGGCCTGGATGCAGATGGTCGCGCCGTCCAGTTCCTTGGCGCTCTTGACGCCCAGCTTGTTGTTCACCAGGAAACCGATGCCGTCGTAGTAGGTGATGAAGCCCGGGAATTTCAGGCCCATGCCCGCGTCGCGGGAACTGGTCATGGTGGTGTTGCGCGACAGGATGTCGATTTCGCCCGATTGCAGCGCGGTGAAACGCTCCTTGGCGTTCAACTGGCTGAATTTCACTTTGGTCGCGTCGCCGAATACCGCGGCGGCCACGGCGCGGCAGATGTCGGCGTCGATGCCGAGGATCTTGCCGGTGGCGTCCGGTACCGAGAAGCCCGGCAGACCGTCGCTCACACCGCACTGCACAAAGCCTTTCTTCTGCACCGCATCCAGGGTCGCACCCGCCTGCGCGAAGCCGCTCATGCCCAGTACCGCGGCGGCCGTGACCACAGCCAGGGTGGATTTCAACATCTTCATTCAAACCTCCAGTTTTGCTCTTGTTGTGTCGGAGCTTGAGTCCTGCCGCACCCTTATGAGGCACTGTTGACCCGTGTTGGCTTTTTATGGGGTCAAGCGGCGTAGGACTTTAGCTATGAGTCTAGTAGGAAAAAATCCATTTAAGAGAAAACCCATACTCACCAAGCGACCGAACGGGCTGTAGCCCTTGCATGTTCGCGAAGTCCGTAGCGGCCACTGGCGAACGTCCATCATCGGATCTTTGCTATCCCACACCCGCCAGTAGCCTGATAGTGTTACCGGCAGGGTGAACGCAATCACTTCACGCAACGGCTATAGCAAAGCCCGTACCAGAGTGCCGGCTAAAGCGGTTCAGCCCGGGGTCAAGAGCAAAACTTGCAGCCTTGCGACATCTTCTTCACTGATCAACCGACCGCGCACCTCGATCACGCACCGCTTGGGCGCGTGCGCACATATTTGGAGCAACCATGACCGAGCCCTTGATTCTTCAGCCCAACAAGCCCGTCGATGCCTGTGTGATCTGGCTCCATGGCCTGGGCGCCGACCGCTACGACTTCCTGCCGGTGGCCGAAGCGCTGCAGGAAAGCCTGTTGACCACCCGCTTCGTCCTGCCCCAGGCACCGACCCGCGTCGTGACCATCAATGGCGGTTATGCCATGCCCAGCTGGTACGACATTCTGGCCATGAGCCCGGCGCGCGCGATCAACCGCGAACAGCTGGACGAGTCGGCCAAACGCCTGAGCGACCTGATCGAAGAACAGCGCGCCAGCGGAATAGACCCTTCGCGGATTTTCCTCGCCGGTTTTTCCCAGGGTGGCGCGGTCGTCCTGCACACCGCCTTCCTTAAATGGCAGGGCCCGCTGGGTGGCGTGCTTGCCCTCTCCACCTATGCCCCGACCTTCAGCGATGAACTCGAACTGTCGGCCAGCCAGCAGCGGATTCCGACCCTGTGCCTGCACGGCCAGTACGACGAAGTGGTGCAGAACGCCATGGGCCGCACCGCCTACGAGTACCTGAAACACCATGGTGTCACCGTGACATGGCAGGAATACCCAATGGGCCACGAAGTGTTACCCGAAGAAATTCGCGATATCGGCGCCTGGCTCGGCGAGCGTTTGCGCTGAATCGATAAGTTAGGTAGCCCGTTGAGCAATCCACTACGCCGCGCCCGATTCTTGCATTACACTGCCCGGCGTACATTCCTTAACCAATTGATGAGATGACCGTGCTCAAAGCACTCAAGAAAATCTTCGGTAAAAGCGAGGCTGAGCAGCTCGCGCCAGGCTCCAGCCCCTCTTCCTCCAGCCCCAGCAGCCGTACCGACGGCCATCAGCCGGAACGGATCGCGCCCGCCTCCGTGGCCAGGCAAGAGCCGGTGGCCCCAGCCGCCCCGACGGCCCAGACCGCGCCGCGCAGCGACAAGCCCAAGGCCGAGCAGCCGCGCCGCCCACGCGCGCCGAAACCACCGGTGAGCACCTGGAAACTGGAAGACTTCGTCGTCGAACCGCAGGAAGGCAAGACCCGTTTCCACGACTTCAAACTCGCGCCGGAACTGATGCACGCGATCCACGACCTGGGTTTCCCCTACTGCACGCCGATCCAGGCGCAGGTACTGGGGTTCACCCTGGCCGGCAAAGACGCCATCGGCCGCGCCCAGACCGGTACCGGCAAGACCGCCGCATTCCTGATCTCGATCATCACCCAGTTGCTGCAGACCCCACCGCCGAAAGAGCGCTACATGGGCGAGCCGCGGGCGCTGATCATCGCGCCGACCCGCGAACTGGTGGTACAGATCGCCAAGGATGCGGCCAGCCTGACCAAATACACCGGCCTCAATGTGATGACCTTTGTCGGTGGCATGGACTTCGACAAACAGCTCAAGCACCTCGAAGCCCGCCATTGCGACATTCTGGTGGCCACCCCGGGCCGCCTGCTGGACTTCAACCAGCGCGGCGACGTGCACCTGGACATGGTCGAAGTGATGGTGCTGGACGAAGCCGACCGCATGCTCGACATGGGCTTCATCCCCCAGGTACGCCAGATCATTCGCCAGACCCCGCCGAAGAGCGAACGCCAAACCCTGCTGTTCTCCGCCACCTTCACCGACGACGTGATGAACCTGGCCAAGCAGTGGACCACCGACCCGGCCATCGTCGAGATCGAAGCCGAGAACGTGGCCAACGCCAACGTTGAACAGCACATCTACGCGGTGGCCGGCGCCGACAAGTACAAGCTGCTGTACAACCTGGTCAACGACAATGGCTGGGAACGGGTCATGGTCTTCGCCAACCG
Source organism: Pseudomonas sp. LAMO17WK12:I10 (assembly GCF_900215185.1). Taxonomy (NCBI): domain Bacteria; kingdom Pseudomonadati; phylum Pseudomonadota; class Gammaproteobacteria; order Pseudomonadales; family Pseudomonadaceae; genus Pseudomonas; species Pseudomonas sp. LAMO17WK12:I10. The sequence continues at coordinate 176,686 of NZ_OBDX01000014.1, forward strand.
CAAGGATGAAGTGCGGCGCATCGAGGAACGCCTGGCACGCGACGGCGTGAACGCCGCCCAGCTGTCCGGCGACGTGCCGCAGCACAAGCGCATCAAGACCCTGGAAGGCTTCCGCGAAGGCAAGATCCGCGTGCTGGTGGCCACCGATGTCGCCGGGCGCGGCATCCACATCGACGGCATCAGCCACGTGATCAACTTCACCCTGCCGGAAGTGCCGGACGACTACGTGCACCGTATCGGCCGCACTGGCCGGGCGGGCGCCGACGGCGTGTCCATCAGCTTCGCCGGCGAGGACGACTCCTATCAGTTGCCGTCGATCGAGGCGCTGCTGGGTCGCAAGATCAGCTGCGAAATGCCGCCGACCGAGCTGCTGCGCCCCGTGGAGCGCAAGAACGCCCGAAAGCCTGATCGCGAGTGAACGAAGGAGGTTCCAATGGAACCTTCCGAACGAAAAACGCAGCCCGACCACAGGCTGCGTTTTTTTTCGCCTGGATATTGCCCGACAAAACTAAAAGTCCATAATAGACAAATAAGTTTATTTCTTGGGAGCACCCGCATGTCCAGCACGCCGTCCGTGATGACCCAGCCTCAGGCCCGCCAGTTGCTGGCGCAGGTCGACGTGCCGCAGGTTTTGCGCAAGCTGTTCCACGACCTGGCCGCCGGGCTTGCCGTGCAGCCCGCGCAACAGCTGGTGGAGTTTCCCCAGGGCGCCGGGGACTTTATCAACTATCTGGGCGTGCTGGCCGAAGAGCGGGTCTACGGGGTCAAGACCTCGCCCTATATCGTCCGCGCCGAAGGTCCGCTGGTCACCGCCTGGACCCTGTTGATGTCCATGGACAGCGGCCAGCCGCTGCTGCTCTGCGACGCTGGCGAACTGACCACCGCGCGCACCGCGGCCACCACCGCCGTGGCCGTCGATGCCCTGGCGCCAGCCGACGCCAGGCACCTGGCGATCATTGGCAGCGGCCCGGTGGCCCAGGCCCACCTGCATTACGTGAAAGCCCTGCGCGAGTGGCAATCCATCCGCCTGTACTCCCCTGGCCTGGCCGGCAAATCCGCCGAGGACATCGCGCGCCTGAAGGCCCTCGACCCGCGCCTGCAAGTCGCCAGCCAGCTCGATGACGCCCTGCAGGACGCCGACGTCATCATGCTCTGCACCTCCTCCGCCGGCCCGGTGATCGACCCGCGCACCTTGCGCAAGCCAGCGCTGATCACCTCCATCAGCACCAACGCGCCACGGGCCCACGAAGTGCCGCCCGCAGCACTGAAGGACATGCAGGTGTATTGCGACTATCGTCAGACCACCCCCGGCTCGGCCGGCGAGATGCTGATCGCCGGCGAACGGCATGGCTGGGACAAGGCGGCGATTCTCGGCGACCTGCCCGAACTGCTCAGCGACCTGGCGCAACGACCGGAGCCGGGGCGCCACGTGTTCTTCCGCTCCATCGGCCTGGGCCTGGAAGACATCGCCCTGGCCAATGCGCTCTATCATCTGCAACGCAACACATGAACGACCTGTAGGAGCGAGCTTGCTCGCGATAAAAAACTGAACACTACGCGGTGTCGTTGGCGGCCTCATCGCGAGCAAGCTCGCTTGTATGTCTTAAGGTGGGCCTGTCGGGGTGGAGGGACTTAACTCGCTTCTGCAAGCCAGACGGTAGGAGAATTCCCCCACTCTCGCGTTCATCACAAGCGCCGATAAGGAATCCATCG